>NZ_JBSWCE010000042.1:0-69098 GCF_056780015.1 Micromonospora sp. R311 | reverse complement strand
AGAGCCGTGTAACGGGAGACTGTTACGCACGGTTCTGTGGGAGCCCGGGGGTGAAATCCCCCCGGGCCACCCGACCTCAGTCGGCAATGTCAAGTGTAATCGGTTCGCCGGGGCCATTGTGCTCGTCGAGACACGAATAGGTGATGGTGTCTCCTGCATCTGGCAGGATCGTGGGCGGGACCAGAAAGATCCCGTCGAAGACCTTCCGAATTACCGGATTGTCCGGTGGCCTTTGGAGCCTGGCGGAACCTGGGCAGGAGCTTGCAACGACGACGATGCCGAATACCCGAGAGGCTGCCGTTGCCGTCAAGCCATGGCACGCAGAGCTTGTTGCGATCTCCGTGCCGTTGTCGGTGACTTCGCTGACCCGCCAACAGCGCGACGAGTTGGCTTTGGGTCCGTCCTCAGTCCCAGTCTGAAGGGACACCTTATGGCCACCCGGGATCTCAACCGTTTCCACCACACGCGACCACCTGTGTTGGCCATCATTCCGGTCCGCGCCGTTCGCCTCGGGGTCCTCGGAACAGCCAGACATCACCCCCAGTACCCAAGCGAGACCCAGGGCGGCCCTCGTCGCACTCTTCACCACACGTCCTCTCGTCCATCCATCAAATTATGAACGGAAAGCGGCCACCGCAGGCCGGCTCGTCGCACGCCAGGGCAAGAAATATCTGGCTGAGCGACGTACCATCCTGAGAGCTATCTGAGCAGAGGTATCCATGGCACAGACCCTGAGACTCCCAGCGCTGGCGTGGGCTTAACTGGCTCCGCTCGATCCAGCTACCGATCGCCGAGGCGGGGATCGAGGGCTCGGCCGACGTGCAAGTCCTTTCCTCTTCGCAGGGACCTGCTGCATACACATTGTCTGCGACGCGATGCCGCTTAGCAATGGCGACCGCCCGTGCCATCGCTGCCTCGTCGTGCATGTATCCGCCTGCTATGGCCAGCACGGCAGCAACGTCCATCGACTCTTTGCGCCCACTCTTCTGGCGTTCAGCTAAAACGCTCTCGGCCGCCCGCCGTTGCTCCTCGCCACCCATTGTCACCGCAACAAGCATGTCCACGAGTTCGTACCCGGCGGTCGGCTTGCTCGCTTTGTTTCCACTCATTGGCAGAGGAACGTTGGCAGCCTCGGCAACCCGGGTAAGCCGGGCGGATGCTACGCTGCGAGCGTCTGGCGACAGCGAAGCGGCTGAGAGTATTGGTGCCCATAGCTGTCGGACGCTGGCACCGAGCCTGTTCGCGAATACACCTCCATCGCCTACAAGGTCCGCGAGGTCGAGGGCAGCACGAGTCGCTCCGAGCGTATCGTAGGGGTCAACAGCTGATCCGAGGACCCAGCCCGCACGTGTATAGGGCCGCTCCACTTGAGAGACAACCTCCCGGCACCCCAGTTCACGGGCGTAGAAGGTGCCCTGGGTGTCGGTTTCCATCCGATTCGGCAGCGTCACGGCCCCCTTGGAGGTAACCAGCTTGGCACAAATGCCGTTGGGCAATGGAGCACGCGGCTGGCCCAAGCTGGACCGCGCCGATTCGAGCTGGTACCGGGAACCCAGCCAGGAAACGTCGAGTGTCGACGGCGGAATAGCGTTGAGGCTGTTGAGCGCGGCGGAAGACACCCTTTTTGCTTCCATCGACGACTCGTTTCCGCTGCGACCCATGGTGAACACTTCCAGCAAGGGTATGGCGGTGGATACGGCCTGCTCAGGGGTAAGCGTGCCCGAGAGTTTTGCCAATTCGACGCGTGCTTGGCGCATCGTCTCCTCGGGTACGGGCATGCCTACATCGCGCATCGCACGTACGGCGGCCGCCGTACTACCCCATGTGCCGCCAGTGCCAGGATCGGAGGCGAAGAGGTGCCCGTCTCGCAATTTCTCAAGACTGGCTGCCGTCGCCTTGGGGTCCAAACCGCTGCCCAAATACTTCGCTATCCCGGTCGCTAAACTGATCTGAGCGACCTGCTGCAGTGGCGACGAGCCCAGTCCGGTCGCGGCAGCCACTTGGACCCACGGCCGCATTCTTACCGAGACTACACCTGGCGGGAGGCGACCATCTCGCCACTTCAGCTGCCAGTATGTCTCGTACAATGAAAACGGGGAGCGCGCCGTACTCCACGCGTCATCGACGAAGTAGTGCTTATCTCCAGGCCCTATAACGAAGGAGTCGGCAAGAAGCTCTGTCACGTCCTGCTTTGTCTGTACTGGGGCCGTGGCGTTCGGAGCGCGGTTGACAGCGTCCGGTGTTGTGGTGGCATTGCTGGAGCAGGCGGTAATGAGCGGTACGAGTAGTGTGATGCCCGTGAGGGCCCATCGCCCGCCCCGAATTCTAGGACCACGTTTCATCAATGGTTCGCCTTAACTTCCTTGGCATCGCAACGCGGGTCTCGGCCCTGGTGAGGCCGAGACCCGCAGCTGCTACTTCGCAAATCCGTCTGATCAGAGGGCAACGCTGCTGTAGGCGTCAGTCGTGTAGAAGTTGCTACCGAACCCGTAGGAACCGTGCACCTCGTACTTCACCTTGGTGACCCTGCCACTGCTTACCTTCAAGTAGACGTGCTGGACACTGTGGTTGACTCTCCACGTGTTCTTCACGGTGTTTGCGTACGAGATCCGGCCGCTACCGTGGTTGATGGTCCCAGAGGGAGAGCCTCCGAAGCTCCAACTGAGCGCGAAATAGTCGATGTCCCAGACGTCTCTGTGCTTGATGCTGCTGGCGTTGTAAGGGGACGTGCCGCCCCACTGCGAATAGGACTGAGTATTGTAGTAGTCCGCCTTCGTGTAGCAGCACCCGGTAACGATGTAGACGTCAACGAAAGCTTTCCCGTAGGACTTCAGAAGACCGGATCTGCCGCCGGGTGGGGTGATCGTCCGACTCGCTGACTTGTAAATATTGAATTGGCAGGGAGGAAAATTGTAGCTGCAATGGCTGGCAGAGTTGCTCCCAACATAAGCCATGGCGGAATACGTGCCACTTGCCTGGCTGGGTGCTGAAGTCCCCTCTGGGTCGGGCTGGTACTCCGGGTCATTCTCCACGGCTGGCTCCGCAGGTTCCTCTGCGTGACCAGGACCCGGGTCGCGCAGAGGCGTATCACCAGGCTCCGGACCCTCGACCCCTGCTGGGCCCTTGTCCTTAATCGAAGGATCGGGAATCGTAACGGTGACAACTCCGGGTTCATCGACGACTGTGACGTCGGTCGAATAGGATGGCGTCTCGGCCATAGCGGGCGCGGGTATCGCGACGGCCCCAAGGAGAGCCATCATTCCAAGAACTCCCACCATGCCAGGCAATCTGGCTGCCTTTTTGATCAAGGCTTCCGCTCCCGTTTCATCTGGAACTGACTGAATGTGCCCTCGGGAAGCCTCGAGCGGGTTGATACGGATGGTTCAAACCGAATGCTTCGAGGCTGCCTGGCGGGGCGGACTGACGGTAGCAAACCTTTCGTTAAGGTGATGCCCCATCTGGCATGGCGGGCGAACGAGCGCTATCAACCCCGGCCGATCCGGCACTGTGTGTTAGGTAAAATGTCCGCTTCCTGCGCGGCTGCACCCTGAAGATCACCGTTGGTAGCGGATAACGAATCGATAACCGCGGCCACGTGGATGTCAGTCGAACGACGTTCCAGCGGACGCCTGCGGCGAGCAGAGGCGGGCTACCCGCCAGGGGATCAGCCGCGACCTCAACCGGGTGTTCTGAGAGGCGGCGAAGGCCAGCGACGCGGTTTGCCAGGGCCAGGTCTGTTGGCACGCTGAAGATGAGCCGAGTACTGGCACGGCGTACCCCGTCAGCGGCGCTGTGCATCGTGACAGCACGCGGCGGTAGGGGCGGCGACCAGCTGGTTGTGGGCCGCCGAGCGCTCGGCCGACCAGGGCCGCTGCCGCGGTCCGCAGCTACCAGATCGGCGAAGCTAGGTATGCGCCAGCACTCCCGTTGCCGCCGGGTAGCGGTCTGTGCTGCCGTGGTCAGGCTTTCAGCCAGACGGCGGGACCTCGCTGTGGCGCAGTGATGACAGCGGTGTGTTCGGCGGATGGCAATACAACACGCCCTCCCGCTGCATGATCCCTTCGCTCTAGCCGAGATGCGGGGAGGCCGGTCGGGAGCCTCAGCTCCCGACCGGCCCTTGTTGCGTCGGTGCGGGGTTAGGGCGCGGCGGCCGTGACGTGCACGGTGGCGTACGAGTTGTCCTTCGCGGTCTGCTTGATGGTGATCGAGACGCCGTAGCTCACGCCCTGGTCACCCGGGTTGCCGGTGCCCAGCACGATGACGCCGCCGCCCAGGGTCGCCCCGTAGTACGCCGGAGCCGGCGTGCCGTCGGGGTTGGTGACCCGGGTGGTGTACCGCTCGTTGTCGCGCGACGGCAGGACCACCGAGGCGTCGCTGTCCCGGGCGTAGGCCGCGCCGTCCCGGATCTCGATGCCCGGGTACCAGCCCTTGGCGTCGGTGAACGCCGGCACCGCCGGCTGCGCCGGGAAGTTGGTGCAGTACTCGCTGTACGGCTCGTCCGCCGCCTCCAGGCACTCCTTGAAGGAGTACGTGGGGTTGAGCGAGAAGGCCGCGTTCGCGGACTGCGGGCGGCTGGGCAGGTTGTCCAGCACCGACGGGTCCTTGACGGCCGCCTCGCCCTGCCGGCGGTACGGGTCGAAGTGCGAGTCCACGATCAGCAGCCCGCCCTTGGCACCGTAGCTGGGCAGCGCGGTCAACTGCGCGGTGACGTGGTTGACGTCGCCGAGCGCGGTGTCCCGGTACCAGACCAGCATGCCCGGGGCGTTGTACGACAGCTTGTCGACCTTCCACGCCTCGTGCGAGTACACCGTGTCGTAGGCGTACTTCAGGCCGTTGTCGAAGCCGTCGAAGTTGCGCCACTCGGCCAGGTAGTAGTGCGCCTGGGTCGAGGTGCCGCCGTCGATCCGCCAGCCCGCGCCGGTGGTGTCGACGAAGGTGCCGCCGGTCGCGGTCCAGCCGTTGGTGCCACTCTCGACGTCGTCGCTCCAGGTGGTGGCGCCACCGCCGGTCACCGAGAAGTCGTCGGCGAACCAGCCGCGCTCCAGGAACGCCTCGTCGGTGGCGTAGCGGAGCCGCACCTGCACGGTCTGCCCGGCGAACGCCGACAGGTCGACGTAGTCGTGCCGCCAGCCGTGGGTGTCACCGGTGAGGCCGTACTTCTTGTTGCCGAAGTCGACCATCCGGCCGTTCGGGTCGGAGTAGCCGTCGTCCGTGGTGACCAGCTTGCCGGTCGAGTCGTAGACCTTCTGCTCGGCCCAGGTGGCCCCGCCGTCGGTCGAGACCTCGACGAAGCCGTAGTCCCAGTCCGCCTCGATGACGAAGTTGTTCCACATCCAGAACTTCGCGTCGGCCGCCGCCGGCACCGCCACCTGACGGGCGATCTTGACGTCCGCCCAGTCCTGGTCGGCGCCGGTGTACCACATGTTCGCCCCGCTGTGCGGCGTGGCCAGCGTGATCACCTTGTTCGGCAGGTTGATCTTGATGCCGTCCTGGGTGCCGCGCGGAGTGCGCGAGGTCTGGCCCAGCTGCACGTCGCGCGGGGAGGCGCCGGGCGCCAGGGTCAGCGGGTCGGCCCAGCCGAGCACCCACTTGTCCCACAGGCCCATGTGCGTCGGCAGCGCCTGGAAGACCTCACCGGAGTGCGAGCCCGAGGCCATCAGGTCCCAGAAGTCGACGTCCGAGTCGGCGTTGCCGGAGGTGTCGTAGAGGTCCGGCAGACCCAGGTCGTGCCCGAACTCGTGGGCGAAGACGCCGACGCCGGCGTCCTCCGGCTGCACGATGTAGTTCGACACCTGGAGGTTGGTGCCCGGGATCGTGTAGCCGCCGGCGATCGACGACGAGTGCGCCCACACCGCGTAGATGCCCTCGGCGCCGCCGCCGCGCGACTTGCCCTGGCCGGCGTGCACCAGCACCAGGTGGTCGATCACGCCGTCCGGCTCGAAGACGTTGCCGTCACCGTCGCGGTCGCCCTGGTCCTCGATGTCGTAGTCGGCCCACGGGAAGTTCGGGTCCATCTGCGCGAGGGTGGCGATCGCGTCGGTGGCCAGCCGGCCCGCGCCCTGCGGGTTGTCCGGGTGGCCGTTCATCGACTGCTGGCGGCCGGCGACCCAGTTGCCGTTCTCGTCCTGGAAGCAGCGCGAGGCCGCGTACCAGCCCTCGGAGTGCGGCACCTTGATCCACGGGCTGGCCTGCCCGTCGACCGTGTACGCGCCCTTGGACAT
This sequence comes from Micromonospora sp. R311, assembly GCF_056780015.1. Classification (NCBI taxonomy): domain Bacteria; kingdom Bacillati; phylum Actinomycetota; class Actinomycetes; order Micromonosporales; family Micromonosporaceae; genus Micromonospora; species Micromonospora sp. R311. Next base: position 62,877 of record NZ_JBSWCE010000042.1, on the reverse strand, counting down.
CTCCAGGTACATGTTGTGCATGGTCCGGCCGGCCAGGCTGACGCCCGGCTTGCCGTCCGGCCCGGTCAGGTCCGGGCGGACCCGCTCGGTGATGCCCTCCTTGGTGTAGAGCATCTTGTCGTAGTGCTGCGGCGAGAAGTCCGGCACCCACATCGAGTTGTTGTCCTCGTGCGGCAGAGACGCCGGGTTGGGGATGTTGTTGTGCAGCGGCCCGTTCTGCACGGTGCCGAGGACGCAGCTCCGGTCCTCGAAGACCGTCTTGGGGACCATGACGTTGGTGAAGTCGTCGTTGGCCTGCTCGTTGAACTCCACGAGCAGGGTCAGCAGCTTCGCCGTCTGGGTGCCCTTGGCCTGCTTGATCTGTCGCGGGTTCTTGCCCGTCTTGATCGCCTCGGCCTCGGTCTTGGCGAGCTGCCGCGCCGTGACCGGGTTGCCGCGGGCGAACTTACGGTCGTAGGCCCGCGCCTCGTCGACCGCCGGGGCGTACACGCCGCCCTTGCCCTTGACCTCGCGACCGTCGGAGTCCGGCTGCACCGCGGGCTCGGCGTAGTTGATGTAGAACTCGTCGGCCCCGATGGTGGCCCGGGCGGGCCCGGACTCGGCTGCCGCCGCGCTGCCGGTCACGGTCAGTGACGTGGCGGCGAGGGCGAGGGCGGGCAGGGCGACGAGTAGGCGTCGCCGCGACCCGGGTTGCGGATTTCTGTTCATGCCGCTCCATTTCTCGGGCATGGGGGAGGATGGCGCCGGGCGGCCGGCATCGATGTGATGACCGTCGAACCGTCCCGACCTGCGTGAACCTAAATCAGAAATAACGCGAATGACAGGGGTCGAACGCCGCCTGTGTCCGTTCAGCTTCTCCCGGGTCAGCCGACCGACCGATGTGACACCTCGTGGACGGCCCGGTTCCTACCCGTAAGACATGACGGAGGGTGGCGGCCGTCGGACCGCCACCCTCCAGGTCGTACGTCTGCCGTCAGTCCTCGTCGGACTTGCCACCGCCCATGCCCGAGGCGATCAGCTCCATCACCGAGGAGTCCTGGAGCGTGGTGACGTCGCCCAGCGACCGGTGCTCCGCGACGTCCCGCAGCAGCCGGCGCATGATCTTGCCGGAGCGGGTCTTCGGCAGCTCGGGCACCAGCATGATCTGCCGCGGCTTGGCGATCGGGCCGAGCGTCTTCGCCACGTGGTTGCGCAGGTCGGCGATGAGCTGCTCACCGGCCGCGCCGGCGGTGTCGGTGCTGCCGCGCGGGATGGCGAACGCGACGATCGCCTGCCCGGTGGTCGGATCGGTCGCGCCGACCACCGCGGCCTCGGCCACCGACGGGTGCGAGACCAGCGCCGACTCCACCTCGGTGGTGGAGATGTTGTGCCCGGAGACCAGCATCACGTCGTCCACCCGGCCGAGCAGCCAGATGTGCCCGTCGTCGTCCTTCTTCGCCCCGTCCCCGGCGAAGTAGATCCACTCCCCGTCCGGCTGCCCGCCGCCGGCGCCGGCGCCGAACCGCGACCAGTACGTCTCGAGGAACCGGTTGTCGTCCCCCCAGATGGTGCGCAGCATCGACGGCCACGGCTCGCGCAGCACCAGGTAACCGCCGCCGCCGTCGGGCACCGACCGGCCCTGGTCGTCCACCACGTCGGCGGCGATGCCCGGCAGCGGGGCCATCGCGCTACCCGGCTTGGCGGCGGTCACCCCGGGCAGCGGGGAGATCATGATCGCGCCGGTCTCGGTCTGCCACCAGGTGTCCACGATGGGCAGCTGGCCCCGGCCGACGTGCTGCCGGTACCAGATCCACGCCTCCGGGTTGATCGGCTCGCCGACGCTGCCGAGCAGCCGCAGCGACGACAGGTCGAAGCCGGCCGGGATGTCCTCGCCCCACTTCATCATCGTGCGGATCAGCGTCGGCGCGGTGTAGAGGATGGTGACCCGGTACTTGTCGACGATCTCCCAGAACCGGCCCTTGTGCGGGGTGTCCGGGGTGCCCTCGTACATCACCTGGGTGGCGCCGTTGGAGAGCGGGCCGTACACGATGTAGGAGTGGCCGGTCACCCAGCCGATGTCGGCGGTGCACCAGTAGACGTCGGTCTCCGGCTTCAGGTCGAAGACCGCGTGCGTGGTGTACGACGTCTGGGTCAGGTAACCGCCGGTGGTGTGCAGGATGCCCTTCGGGCGGGCGGTGGTGCCGCTGGTGTAGAGGATGAAGAGCGGGTGCTCGGCGTCGAACGGCTGGGCGGTGTGCTCCGCCGGGGCGGTCTCCACCGTCTCGTGCCACCAGTGGTCCTTGGCCGACCAGGCGACCTCCTCGCCGGTGCGGCGCACCACCAGCACGGCCTCGATCGACGGACACTTCGCCACCGCCTCGTCCACGGTCGGCTTGAGCGCCGACGGCTTGCCCCGCCGGTAGCCGCCGTCCGCGGTGATCACCACCTTGGCGGTGGCGTCCTGGATCCGGTTGGTCAGCGCGTCGGCCGAGAAGCCGCCGAAGACCACGCTGTGCGTGGCGCCGATCCGGGCGCAGGCCAGCATCGCGACCGCCGCCTCCGGGATCATCGGCAGGTAGATCGCCACCCGGTCGCCGGCGGTGACACCGAGGTCGGTCAGCGCGTTCGCCGCCTGGCAGGTGAGCCGGTGCAGTTCGGCGTAGGTGATGGTCCGGGTGTCGCCCGGCTCGCCCTCCCAGTGGATCGCGACCTTGTCGCCGCGACCCGCCTCGACGTGCCGGTCCAGGCAGTTGTACGCCACGTTGAGCTGCCCGCCGACGAACCACTTCGCGAACGGCGGATTCGACCAGTCCAGCACCTGGTCCCACTGCTTCGCCCAGGTCAGCCGCCCGGCCTGGCGCTCCCAGAAGGCCAGCCGGTCGGCTTCCGCCTCGGCGTACGCGTCCGCCTTGACGTTGGCGTCGGCGGCGAGTTCGGCCGGCGGCGGGAACTGGCGCGTCTCGTTCAGCAGATTGGCCAATGCCTCGCTCATGCCGTGCTCCCTCGTCGCTCGGGTGACCTGGGTCTCGTGGGGGAGAGGTTAGTCGGAGCGCCGGGGCCGAGGCGACCGGTCATCCGCCGGATCGCGCCGAGCGGCCCGCGACGCGCGCCGGACGGCGGCACGCCGCCCCTGCGCACCGGCGCTTCGGTGTGCCGGGCGTGATCGACACGAGGCCCGGGACCGTGCGGTTTCCCCGCCCCAGGACATCCCGACATCCGGTAACCCGGGTCGACCATCGGCGGCCGCCTGGTGGCGGGGGTCGCGTTCGCCCCGGGTGCGGCCCGGGGCGGGCGGCCGGGTCGCTAGCGTGACGGGGTGACCACCGACCCGCTCGCCCCGCTGCTGGAGCTCGCCGACATCGCCCCCGCCGTCGAGCGGGCCCGCGAGCGCTTCGACCAGGCGCTCCGGCACCGCGCCCTGCGCCGGCACGGGGGCCAGGTCGCGGCCGAGGTCAGCCTCCGCTCCGCGGTGGCCAGCGCGGCGTTGGAGGGGTACGCCCACGACCGCGAGGCCGTCCGGGCGGGAACGGTCACCGAGCCGGTGCTGCAGGGGGCGCTGCGGGTGGCCGGGGCACTGCCCGGGCTGAGCGAACTCTGGCCGAAGGCGCCCCGGCAGGCGCTGGCCAAGCTGCACGTGCTGGCCGCCCGGGACGTGGTGACCGAGGCCGAGCTGGGCCGCCCGGTGACCGACCCGGTCGTGGCCGCGCGACTGGACGGGCTGGCCGGGCTGGCCGCCGGCGGCACCAGGGTCCCCCCGCTGGTGCTGGCCGCCGTCGTGCACGGCGAACTGCTGAACCTGCGCCCGTTCGCCGGGCCGTCCGGGCTGGTGGCGCGGGGCGCGGCCCGGCTGGTGCTGCTCTCCAGCGGCCTCGACCCGCGCGGCCTGCTCGCCGTCGACGTGGGGCACCGGGAGCGCGAGCCCGAGTACGTCGGCTCGGCCGGCGCCTTCGCCACCGGCACCCCGGACGGGCTGCGCTCCTGGCTGCGCCACTACATGACCGCGGCCGAGGTCGGCGCGGACCAGCTCACCACGATCGGCGACGAGATCCTCGCCGCCGCCTGAGCCGCACCGTCCGGGCCGCCGCCTGAGCCGCACCGTCCGGGCCGCTGCCCGAGCCGCACCGTCCGGGCCGCTGTCTGTGCCGGCCGGTTCGGGCCGCTGGTTGAGGGGGCCTGCCTCCGCGCTGCCGCCGGAGCGGAGCCGCGCGGGGGCCTGAGCGGCGCCTGGGCGCGACCGGTGCGGTCAGGCGGCGGGGGCGGTGCGGGTGCGGCGGTGCCGGCCGTACCAGGCGATGCCGATGGCCACCCCGACGCCGACGCCGAGCGCGGCCGCGGCGACCGGGACGGCGGGACGCTCGCGCAGCCGGCGGCCCAGCGGGATCGGGTGCCGGAACTCCAGCACCGGCCAGGAGTTCTCCGTCGCCAGCTTGCGCAGCTGCCGGTCCGGGTTCACCACCGTCGGATGGCCCACGCACTCGAGCAGGGGGCGGTCGCTGTACGAGTCGGAGTAGGCGTACGAGTCCGCGAGGTCGTAGCCGCGCGCGGTGGCCAGCTCGCCGACCGCGTCGACCTTGCTCGGCCCGGCGGCGTAGAACTCCACCACGCCGCTGTAGCGGCCGTCCACCACGCCCATCCGGGTGGCGATCACGTCGGTGACCCCGAGCAGCTCGCCGATCGGCCGGACCATCTCCTCACCGGAGGCGGAGACCAGCACCACGTCCCGGCCGGCCGCCTGGTGCTCCTCGATCAGGGCGGCGGCCTCGGCGTACACGTACGGGTTGATCAGCTCGTGCAGCGTCTCCGCGACGATCTGGCGGACCTGCTCCACCTGCCAGCCCTTGCAGAGCGCGGCGAGGTAGTCCCTGGTTCTGGCCATGGTCTGCTCGTCGGTGCCGCCCAGCCGGAACATCAGCTGCGCGTACGCCGACTTGACCACGTCACGCCGGGTGATCAGGCCGTCCCGGTAGAACGGCCGACCGAACGCCAGGGCGCTCGACTTGGCGATGACGGTCTTGTCCAGATCGAAGAAAGCGGCACTTCGGCCCACGGCGCGAAAGTCTAGCCCGATGGTCTATGGTCGGCGGGTGCCCGGGGTCCGATGCCCCCTCAGACCCGCGGGCCGGCCCAATACCTCCGCGCATCGTGACGGCGGTCACACTCTGCGAACACGATTTCGCAGCGAGTGGAGGCGACACCACTCGACGTGAGCAGGTCCGCTCAGGCAGACTTGTCGGCACGACGAGTATTCATATCTCGGACAACTGGCAGACCCTCGGCGGTTGCACCCCCCGTGACCGCTGAGTGGGTTCGGCTCGACCCCCCCGGAGCCGAACCTCACGACGACCCCCGTCTCCCCCCGACGGGGGTCGTCCCTTTCCGGGGTATGCGCTGCGACGCAGGTCACGGTCACTCTCCAGGCCGTAGGGTGGGCTCTCGCGGGGCGGCTCGGTCGCCGGAGTCAGCAGATCGTCAGCAAGCGGGGCGAAGGCGTCCAATCTCCGAGCGGCATGGTCGTCCGGGGTGTGCGTATAACGATTTGGCGTCGTGACGCCTGCTCGTGGCCCATGACCCGCTGCACCAGGTTGATCGGAACGCCATCGGTGACCAGTCAGGTGGCGTACGCGTGTCTCAGATCGTGGAACCGCAGCCCGCCGACAGCCTCAGCCGGTTGATGCGTGACGCGGTGGCACGGCACGGTCCCGCCGTGGGCTTCCTCGGCCGCCGGGCCGCCCTCACACTCGTCGCGCGCGCCCTCGCCGATCGGTTCACCTTCAGCGACCCCGAGGCCGTGGCGGCATCGGTGGACGCGGTCGAACGAGGCGTGCCGCTCGCCCCGGAGATGCGCACGCGGATGATGCGCTCGCGGGCCACCGGCGACGGGGGCGCCGGTGGCTCGGCCGTGAACGGACTGCACGCCGCGACCGCCACGGGCCAGGGCCCGAACGAACCACTCGACCTGCTCAACGCGGCCACGTACGCGGTCCCCGACGAGTGGCCCCGCCTGCGCCGGGCGGTCGACCGGCTGCTGCGCGGCTGACCGTACGGGCCCGTGTCTTTCCCGCCCCGGGTTCCTTGCCGCCGAGGTTCAAGGCCCCGACTCGACGACGTCGCGCGCCGGACCGTGGCGTTCGGCGAGGTGTCGGCGTAGCCCCCGACGCAGGCGCGCCGACGCACCCGGAGCGGATGCGAGGACGCTGAGTTCGTCGGGCTCGACCTCCGCCCGGCCAGCCAGGGCGAGCACGGCGGCGTACGGGCGGCTCTCGCCGGCGGCGAGCCTGCCCTCGAGGTGTCCGAGCACGTCCAGCAGGACCGCCCGGTCGGCGTGCGAATGCCGGGCCACGAGCAGCAGGAGTCGATTGTCGTTCCAGGTGCTGCTCCGCTGACCGCACAGCCCGGCCAGCACGTCCGGCGGGGTGCGGGGGTTGGCCGCCAGCGCCTCCCAGACGAACGAGTAAGGGCAGCCGGCCAGCGCACGCAGCACCGGCTCCTCGGTACCCGGATCAGTGGCGAGATCGCGGTACTGGGCCGGCGTGTGCAGCCCTCGCATCGTCGCCTCGACATCCATGCGGACCATGATGCGCTCGTCATGGGTGAGCCTGACGGCCGCAGCCGGCTGACAGCGAGCCGGACGTGCTGCCGCCATAGCAGATCCACCGCGTCGGCGGGCGTTGTCCACAGGGCGTCGCGTTGTCCACAGGCGGCCGCGCGGGGCCGGCGGACGGGAGCCGATCGGCAGCAAAGTCTCCGGTCAGCAACCCCAGCCGACCGTTGGAGGCCACGATGCCACCCCGTACCTCCGTTTCCGCACACCGGCGCCGACCACTGGTCGTCACGTCGGACGGCGAGCTTCTCGACGACCTGCTGCGGCTCGCCGCGGCGGGCGACGTCGAGGTGGACCTCGCCGCCGACCCGACCGCCGCCCGGACCCGCTGGCTGCCCGCCCCGCTCGTGCTGGTCGGCTGCGACCAGGCGCAGCCCTGTCTGCGGGCGCGGTTGCCGCAGCGACCGCGGCTGGTCCTGGTGGGCCGGTCCGGCGAGCTCGACCCCGGCTGGCAGGTCGCCGAGCTGATCGGCGCCGAACACGTCGCCACCCTGCCCGCCGCCGAACCGTGGCTGGTCGACCGGTTCGCCGAGTGCGGCCCCGACCCGGCCGGGAACGGCGAGGCACGGGTCACCGCGGTGCTGGGCGGGCGCGGCGGTGCCGGTGCGAGCATCCTCGCCGGCGGGCTCGCGGTCACCGCCGCCCGCGCCCGGCTGCGCACGCTGCTGGTCGACGCCGACCCGCTCGGCGGCGGGCTGGACCTGGTGCTCGGCTGGGAGCAGTTGGAGGGACTTCGCTGGCCGGCGCTCACCGACGCGGACGGGCGGGTGGACGCACCGGCGCTGGTGCGGTCGCTGCCCAGCCGGGGTGACCTGGTGGTGCTCTCCTGGGACCGGGGCGACCTGCTCACCATCCCGGTGCAGGCAATGGCGGCCACCGTGGACGCCGCCCGGCGCGGCCGGGACTTCGTGGTCGTCGACTTGCCCCGCCAACTGGACGACGCGGCGGTGACCGCGCTCCAGGCGGCGGACCAGGCGTTCGTGGTGGTGCCCGCCGAGCTGCGGGCCACCGCTGCCGCGGCCCGGGTGGTGGCCGCCGCCGCCCCGCACTGCGCCGACCTGTCGGTGATCGTCCGCGGCCCGGCGCCGGGCCGGCTGCGGGCCGCCGAGGTCGCCCGGGCGCTCGGCCTGCCGCTGGCCGGCACGCTCCGCCCGGAGCCGGGACTCTGCCGAGGACTGGAACGGGGCGAGGCGCCGGCGGCCGGCGGCCGAGGGCCGTTGGCCACGCTCTGCCAGCGGATCGTCGGCGACCTGACCGGCGTGCCCGTGCCGGGTGCGGCATGACCGGGCAGGCCGACGGCGACACCCTCGCCGCCCGGGTGCGGCAACGGATCGCCGCCACGGACACGCCGGTCACTCCGGCCGCGATCGTCTCCGCCGTACGGGCCGAGCCGGGCGCCGCCGTCCTCGGGGACAACGCCGTGCTGCGGATGGCCGACCGGGTACACGACGACCTGGTCGGCGCCGGCCCGCTCGCCCCGCTGCTGGCCGACCCGGAGGTGACCGACGTGCTGGTGAACGGCACCCGCGTGTGGGTGGACCGGGGTCAGGGCCTGCACCAGGTCGCGGTGCCGGTCGGCACGGTCGACGACGTACGCCGGCTCGCGCAGCGGCTCACCGCCGGCGCCGGCCGGCGGCTGGACGACGGCTCGCCGTACGCGGACGCCCGGCTCGCCGACGGCACCCGGCTGCACGCCGTGCTGCCCCCGGTGGCGACCGACGGGCCCTACCTGTCGTTGCGGACCTTCCGCCAGCGACCGTTCACCCTCGACGACCTGGTACGGCAGGGCACGGTCCCGCGACCGGTGGCACCCGTGCTCGCCGCCGTCGTGGCGGCCCGGCTGGCGTACCTGGTAACCGGCGGCACCGGGTCGGGAAAGACCACACTGCTGAACACGCTGCTCGGTCTGGTGCCCGCGACCGAACGGATCGTGCTGGTGGAGGACGCCGCCGAGCTGCACCCGGTGCACCCGCACGTGGTCGGGCTCCAGGCCCGCACCGCCAACGTGGAGGGCTCCGGTGCGGTCGGGCTGACCGACCTGGTCCGGCAGGCGCTGCGGATGCGGCCCGACCGGCTGGTCGTCGGTGAGTGCCGGGGCGGGGAGGTGGTCGACCTTCTCGCCGCGCTCAACACCGGCCACGACGGCGGAGCCGGGACGTTGCACGCCAACGCGCCCTCGGACGTACCGGCCCGGCTGGAGGCGCTCGGCATGCTCGGCGGGCTGCCCCGCGCCGCCCTGCACGCCCAGGTGGCCGCCGCGCTTCAGGTGCTGCTCCAGGTCCGTCGCAGCGCCGGCGAGCGGGTCCTGGAGTCGATCTGCCTGTTGCTGCCCGAAGGCCCGGACCGGCTGGTCACCGCGGTCCCGGCCTGGATACGCGGACGCGGGCTCGGCATCGCCGCCCGGCCGCTCGGAGCGCTGCTGCGGGAGCGGGGCGTCGCGCTGCCGCCGATCCTCTGCGAGCCCTGGCCCGGATCGGCGGGACCGGCATGACCGCCGGGTACTGGCTGCTGGTGGCATTGCTGACCACGGCCGCGGTGCTGGTGGCCGGGCCGCTGCGACGCTCCCGGGTCCGATGCCGCGCCCTGACCGGCCCGGCTCCCCGGTCGGCCAGCACGGACGGGCCCGACGATCCGCTCGTGGACTGGGTGGCGGAACTGCGCCGCCCGATCGCCGGGCCCGCCGGCGTCGCCCGGGCGGCCGGCAGGGTGCCGTCACCGCCCGTCCGGCAGGTGGCCGGCCGAGCGTCGCTGTCCCGGCCGGGCGACGCGCCTCCGCTGTCGCCCCGGCCGGCCGACGAACCGGCGCTGCCGCCGCCTGCTGCCGGCGGGACTCCGATGGCACCGCGCTTCGCCGGCCCGCCGCGACCGCCCGGTCGCCGGGATCCCCGCCGACCCGCCGGGCCCGTCGGGCCGCCGAGGGCCTCAGTGGGGCGACGACCGGCGACAACGGGGCGACGGCCGGCGACCTGGGCCGGGCGGGTGCTGCCGGACGCCGGACGGCGTCGCGTGTCGGCGGTGCTCACCGCGTCGCCGAAGCGCACCCTGCTCCTCGTCGGCCTGGTCGGTGCCGGGTTGGGGTTACTGCTCGGCGGCCCGGTGGCGGGAGTGGCTCTCGGCGGCTACGGGACGTTGGGTGCCCGCGCCCTGGTGCGGCGGCAGGCGGCGCGGCGGGCGGACCGGGCCCGGCGCCGACGACTGGACCAGCTCTGCGGACTCGCCGCCGACCTGCGCGCGGGCCTACCCGTGCTGGTGGCCGCCGAGCGCCTGGGGCTGACCGTCGCCGGTGGCGCCTCGAACGCTCCGGCCCCGGCACGCGACGGCATCGGTCTGCCCGCGACGAACACCGGGCCGGCGCGGGCGCCGGTGAGCGCCGGTGCGGGTCTGCTGGCGACGAACGCCGACCGCGAACTGCCGTCGTCGAGCATCGGGGCCGTCGCGGGCGGCGGTGGCGCCGGGGCGGGTCCCGACCGGCGCGGGGAGCACGTCCCCCGGCCGCCGGTCGCGCCGGCGAGCGCCGAACCTCCCCGGGCGGATGCTCTCCCGGCTCTGCTCACCGGTGGTCCCAGCGTGGTCGTCGAGCCGGCGGCCAGCGCCGGCCCGCGACGCGGCGAGCCGGGCCGGCGTGCGCGGCCGGGCGACGAGCCGACCGGGTCGGATCGGCTCCTGCGGCTGGCGCTCGCCGCCGTACGCCTGGCTGACCGGACGGGCGCGCCGCTGGCCGAGCTGGTGGAGCGGATCGAAGCCGACGCCCGCTCGACCGATCGCGGCCTGGCCGCGGCGGCGGCGCAGGCGGCCGGGGCGCGGGCGACCGCGTGGCTGTTGGCGGCGCTGCCCCTCGGCGGCATCGGGCTCGGCTACGGCATCGGCGTGGACCCGGTCGCCGTGCTGCTGCACACCCCGGTCGGCGGCGGCTGCGCCGTCGCCGCGATCGTGCTCCAGGTCTCCGGGCTGCTCTGGGCCGAGCGGCTCGGCGCGGCGCCGGGGCGGGCCGGCTGATGTCCCGGACGGTGCTGGCCGCGGGGTGCCTGGTCGGGGCGGCTCTGCTGGCCGCGACGTCCGGGGTCGGGCGTCGACCGCGGCACCGGCTGCGCGACCTGAGCTCCACCCCGCCCGGCCCGGGACGACTGCCCGCCGAGCCGGCGGCGGACGGTGACGGGGCGCCACGGCCTGGTCGGCGCCCGGACGCGCTCCGGCTCGCGGCGGGGCTGGGCGGCCTGGCCGTGGCCGTTGTCGTCGGCGGTTGGCCGGGGCTGCTCGCGGCGCTCCCGACGGCGATGCTGCTCGACCGGGCGTTGCGCCGGATCGAGCCGCCGGCCGTCCGGAACCGCCGGTTGCGTGAGGCCGCGGACCTGCCCCTCGCCGCCGACCTGCTGGCCGCCGCGATGCGGGCGGGCGCGCCGGTGGACCGGTCCGTGCTGGCGGTGGCCGAGGCGCTCGACGGCCCTCTCGCCCAGCGGCTGGGCCGGGTCGGGCGCACGCTGCTGCTCGGCGGCGGCCCGGAGGAGGCGTGGTCCCAGCTCGGGCCGGTACCCGGTGCGGAGCGGATGACCGCGGCGGCGATGCGCTCCTCGCACAGTGGTGCCGCGCTGGCCGGGGCGCTGACGCGGCTCGCCGACGACCTGCGTGCCGACCGGGCCACCGCGGCCGAGGCGTCCGCCCGCCGGGCGGGGGTGCTCGTCGTGCTGCCGCTGGGGCTCTGCTTCCTACCGGCCTTCATTCTCGCCGGCCTGGTGCCGGTGATCGTCGCCGTCCTCGGCGACGTGCTCTGACAACCCTCGAGAAAGGACCAGCACGTGCGCAAACTCTTCGCCCGCCTGCGCGGGGACGCCGGCATGAACACCGCCGAGTACGCCGTGGGCACTCTCGCCGCCGTCGCCTTCGCCGGCATCCTGCTGAAGGTGCTGACCTCGGGCAACGTGCAGTCGGCGTTGACCGCCGTCATCGACCGGGCGCTGAAGTGACCCGGCGCCGGCCGGCCGGCCGCGACCGGGGTTCCTTCACCGCCGAACTGGCGGCCGGCCTGCCGGCGCTGGTCCTTCTCCTGCTCGCCGGGCTGACCGCGGTCAACGCGGTCAGCACGAAGGCGGGCTGCCTGGACGCGGCCCGGGAGGCGGCGCTCGCCGCCTCCCGGGGCGAGGACGGAACGGCCGCCGGGCAGCGCTCCGCTCCGGCGGGCGCCGAGGTGTCGGTGGCGGTCGACGGCGAACGGGTCCGGGCCACGGTCCGGGCGCCGGTCCGCACCCTCGGCGCCCGGCTGCCCAGGATCACCGTGGCCGCCACCGCGGTCGCCGCCGTCGAACCCGGCGTTCCGGGCGCGCAACCGTGACCGCCCGCGGCGACCGCTGCTCACCGAGCGGCCACCACCGCGGCGCTGCTCGCCGGCGGGCTGGTCCGGTGCGTCATCGAGCCGGTGGTGGCGTTGGGGAGCGGGGTGGGGCGACCATCTGCCTGCTCGCCGTCGGGCTGGTGTTCGTGGTGGTCGGGCTGTTCGGCGCCGCCGTGGCCAGCGCCCGGGCGGCCCGGCAGCAGGCTCGGGTGGCGGCGGACTTCGCCGCGCTCGCCGGTGCGGGTCGGGTGCTCGACGGCCACCCGACCGCCTGCGGACGGGCCACCGAGGTCGCCGCCGCCAACGGTGGGCGGCTGGTCGGCTGCCGGCTCGACGGACTCGACGTCCTGGTCACGGCGGAGGTGACCGTCGCGCCGCTGCCCGGGCTGACCCGCGTCGCCACGGTCAGCGCGCGGGCCGGCCCGGTGCGAGGCTGACCCGCGTCCACGGTCAGCGCGGGCCGGCCCGGTGCGAGGTTGACCTGCGTCGCCACGGTCAGCGCGCGGCCCGGCCCGGTGCGCGGCTGGCCCGCGTCGCCAGGGTCAGCGCGGGCCGGCCCGGTGGGGGCCAGGAGCGCGCCCGTCGGAGCCTGGAGGCGTCAGCGGGCCTGGAGGGCGTCGAGCGCGACGGCCATCGCGATCACCAGCCGCCGGTCGATCTGCGGGTGCTGGATCTCGACGACGTACCGGTCGCGCAGGCCCCACTTCTTCACCACCGTGAAGACCGGCTGGCCGTTCGCGGTGAAGTCGAAGTGGTACGGCAGCCAGGAGAGCGAGTCGACGAAACGCCGCAGCAGGGCCACCGGCAGGCTGCGCTCCTGGCCGGTCACCTGCGGCAGGCCGGCCTGCTCGACGTGCCAGGTGGAGCGGAGCAGCGACTGGGCGAAGTCCTTGCGGAAGACGCCGATGGGGTTGCCGGCGGCGTCGGTCACGTCGTACGTGGCGCCGAGGTCGAGGCGCTGGCGGGCCTTGAACCCGAGCAGCGGCTGCTGCTTCGAGTCGTCCGTGTAGATGGTCACCTGCTCCTTGAAGGCGAGCCGCTTCTGCTGGGCGAACGCCAGCAACCCGCCCTCGGAGCCGTCCGGCGCGACGGCGTGGACCTCGTACTGGTTGACCATCATCCGCACCCGTTGGCGGATGTGGAACTGCTGCTGGGCCTGCAAGTTGTCGGGCTGCATAATGTCTCCTCACCGATGATCCGCCGGAGTCTCGCACAGCCCGGTCGCCCCCGCCGCCCGGAAACCGCGACAACCGGCACCGAAAGCCACCACGACGGTGCCCTGACGGCGGCCACCATCGCGATCACCGGTGCCGGCCGCCGCCGCGATCACCGGTGCCGGCCGCCGCCGCGACTATCGGTGCCGGCCGCCGGTTGCCGAGGGGCCGGGCGTCAGCGGCCGCCGTCCACGGTGGCGCGCAGCGCCCAGGCGTTGAGCACCTGGTGGATGCTGCGCAGCCTTTCGTTGATCTGTTCCAGCCGCTCCGCCTGGGCCAGCGCGGCGAGCGCGGCGCCGAGCGCTATCTGCTGGTCGAGGGTGAGGTTCTCCTGGTCGATGGTGTAGAGCAGGTCGACGGTCTCGGCGATGGTGTCGGCCACGACTCCTCCTCCGGGCGAACGACGAACGAACAGCGGGACAGGACGACGACAACAGCGAAACGCCATCGACCACACCGTCGATGGAAGCGCTCCCACGACAGTGCCCAGCGAGCACCGGGTTCATGCATGACGGCCGGCTCAGGACGGCAGGTTCGACAGCACCACGTCGAGCACCCGGATCGCGTCCGGCTTGGACAGCGGGTTGTTGCCGTTGCCGCACTTCGGTGACTGGACGCAGGACGGGCAGCCCGCCTCGCAGCCGCACTCGGCGATCGCGTCCCGGGTGGCGCGCAGCCAGGCCGCCGCCGTGCCGTACGCCCGTTCGGCGAAACCCGCCCCGCCGGGGTGCCCGTCGTAGACGAAGACGGTCGGCGCCTCGGTGTCGGGGTGCACCGCCGTGGAGAGCCCGCCGATGTCCCACCGGTCGCAGGTGGCCATCAGCGGCAGCAGCCCGATCGCGGCGTGCTCGGCGGCGTGCAGCGCCCCCGGCACGTCGGCCGGCTCCACCCCCGCCGCGGTCAGCGACTCAGGGGAGAGGGTGAACCAGACCGCCACCGTGCGTAGCTCCCGGGCCGGCAGGTCCAGCGGCCGGGTGTCGATCACCTCGCCGGTGGCGATCCGGCGCCGCTGGTAGGAGACCACCTGACTGGTCACGTCGACCTCGCCGAGGAAGAGCCCGACCGGGCCGGCGTCGACATAGGAACGCACACTCACCACCGACAGCGAGGTGACGTCGCGGGCGTGGGTGGACCAGTCCGGCTCCTCCGGGTGCACCAGCGCGCACCCGTCGGCCAGGTCCAGCTCGTCCACCACGTACGAGACGCCCTGGTGCAGGTAGACCGCACCGGGGTGGAGCAGGAAGTGCGACGAGCCGCCGTCGACGGTGCCGAGCAGCCGGCCGGTCGCCGCCTCCACCACGCAGACCGGGGCGCCGCCCTCGCCGCGCAGGTCCACCTCGGGGTGCTCCCGGTGCCGCCAGTACCAGCCGGTCGGGCGCTGCCGCAGCGCCCCCGCCTCGACCAGCGCGTCCACCGCCTCCTTCGCCCCGTCGCCGAAGAGCGCCAGGTCGGCCGGGGTCAGCGGGGACTCGACCGCCGCGCAGGCGAGCTGCGGCCCGAGCACGTACGGGTTGGCCGGGTCGAGCACGGTCGCCTCCACCGGAGCCCCGAACAGCGCCTCCGGATGGTGCACCAGGTAGGTGTCCAGCGGGTCGTCCCGGGCCACCAGCACGGCGAGCGCCTCCTGCCCGGAGCGCCCCGCCCGCCCGGCCTGCTGCCAGAGCGAGGCCCGGGTGCCCGGGTAACCGCAGATCAGCACCGCGTCCAGGCCGATCAGGTCGACGCCCAGTTCCAGCGCGTTGGTCGAGGCCAGCCCGAGCAGGTCGCCGTGCAGCAGCGCCCGTTCCAGCTCGCGCCGCTCCTCGCGCAGGTAGCCGGCCCGGTAGGCGGCGACCCGGTCGCCGAGCCCGGGCACCGCCTCGTCCAGCGCCCGGCGCGCGTTGGCCGCCACCACCTCGGCGCCCCGGCGGGAGCGGACGAAGGCGAGCGTGCGTACCCCGTCGGCGACCGTGTCGGCGAGCAGGTCCGCGGTCTCCCGCAGCGCCGACCGGCGGACCGGCGCGAGGTCCACCGCGTCGGACGAGGTGTCGGCCGAGGGCAGCAGCGGCGGCTCCCAGAGCGCGAAGGTCACCCCGCCGCGCGGCGAGGTGTCCTCGGTGACGGCGGCCACTGGCAGGCCGGTGAGCCGACCGGCCGCCGCCGCCGGGTCGCCCGACGTGGCCGAGGCCAGCACGAAGACGGGGGTGTTGCGCGAGCTTGCGAGCGCAGGGGAGGAGGAGCGGCCCGTATTTCCACTCAATCTCCGCAGCCGGCGCAGCACGTGTGCGACGTGCGAGCCGAACACGCCCCGGTAGGTGTGGCACTCGTCGACCACCACGTACGCCAGCCGGCGCAGGAACCCGGACCACTGGGCGTGCCCGGGCAGGATGCCGTGGTGCAGCATGTCGGGGTTGGTCAGCACGAACCGGGAGTGCCGCCGGATCCACTCCCGCTCGGCGCGCGGGGTGTCCCCGTCGTAGCAGGCGGGGCGTACCCCGTCGAGTTCCAGCTCGGCGACGGCGCGCAACTGGTCGGCGGCGAGCGCCTTGGTCGGCGCCAGGTAGAGCACGGTGGCCCGGGGGTCGGCGAGCAGCGCCGCGAGCGCGGGCAGTTGGTAGGCCAGTGACTTGCCGGACGCCGTGCCGGTGGCCACCACCACGTGCTGCCCGTCGTACGCCAGGCTGGCCGCCTCGGCCTGGTGCCGCCACGGCGCGACCACGCCGCGGCGGGCGAACGCCGCGCGCAGCTCCGCCGGGGCCCACGCGGGCCAGGGCGCCGGCACGCCGGGCCGGGCCGGTACCCGCTCGACGTGGGTGACCGGGTCGGTCGGGTGCCGCCCGCGCAGCCGGCCCAGCAGGTCCGCCGGCGATCGCCCTCGGCCGGGGCCTGCGGATACGGTGACTGCGGACGACACGACCTGCACTCTCGCACTGGTGTTCGGAAATGAAAAGCCGGGGGGTTGGGTAAGGGGGAGCCTTCGCCGGTGAGCCGTCGGGCCGCACCGGCGGTAGTGGTTAGATGCCCAGGAGAGTTTACGGCTCTTGCGAGGAGGACCGATGGAGCTGTCGCTGGCGACCCGCACCGTGGGGGAGCACACGGTGCTCGAGGTCGGCGGTGAGGTGGACGTCTACACCGCCCCCCGGCTGCGTGAGCGGCTCCTCGAACTGATCGACGGCGGGGCCCGCCACGTGGTGGTGGACCTCGGCCGGGTCGACTTCCTCGACTCCACGGGGCTGGGCGTGCTGGTCGGCGCGCTCAAGCGGCTGCGCTCGGCCGGCGGCTCGTTCGCCCTGGTCTGCGACAAGGAGCCACTACTCAAGATCTTCCGGATCACCGCGCTCGACCAGGTCTTCCCGCTGCACCCCACGGTCGACGCCGCGGTGGCCGCGGGCCCGACCGGCGCCGGCGCGTGATGGCCACGGTCCGGCTCTCGTTCTCGCCGGCGCCGGTGCACGTCCGCACCGCGCGCCTGGTCGGCGTCGCGGTCGCCCGGCGCGCCGGGGTCCGCGAGGACCTGCTGGACGAGGTGCGCCTGGCGATCGGTGAGGCCTGCACCCGGGCCGTCGCGCTGCACCGCCAGTACGGGCTGGCCGACCCGGTGCTGGTGGAGATGTCCGACGCCGGGCAGTACGCCGTCCGGGTGGTCGACCGCGCGCCGATCGAGGCCGGCATCGGGCTGGCCGCGCTGCCGCCGGACGAACTGGCCGACGAGTCGCTCACCGACGAGGCGCTCACCACCGGCGTCGGCTTCGCGCTGCTCGCCGGCTTCGTCGAGGACCTCCAAGTGCGCCCGGTCGACGAGGGCATCGGCACCGAGGTCCGGATGGTCTGGCCCGTCGGCCGCTGACCCGGTCACCCACCACACAGGCCGCGTCCCCACCGGGGGCGCGGCCTGCCTGCCATGGACCCGCTCCTATATCAGATTCCGGTTCATAACACAGCGACGAAGATCATCGAGAGAGGGTGACCCCTCGGTGTGACCTCCGACACGGCAGAGGGCTACAGTACCCGGGTTGTCAGCAAGTGATCCATCCCGCAGCCAGCGGGAACGGGTGTTCATCGCTGGTCCGCCGGGGTGGGTTGGCGCGCGCTTGCGAGTCCGCATCCAGGCGCCGGTCGGTGCACTCCACCGGCCGGCGCGAGTGTCGGTACAGGAGGACACAGATGTCCGATACCTTGGCCGCCGCCGAAGGCGGCGGGATCTCCCTCACCGGAGCCAATGTCACCTACGTCGTCATCGCCGCGGTGATCGCGCTGGTGGCGCTCGCCTTCGCGGCCGCGCTGACGAAGGCGGTGCTGGCGGCCGGCAAGGGCACCACCAACATGCAGGAGATCTCCGGGGCGGTCCAGGAGGGCGCCGCGGCCTACCTGCTCCGGCAGTTCCGCACCCTGGCGATCTTCGTGGTCATCGCCGTGGTGCTGCTCTTCCTGCTGCCGGTGCACGACACCGACGGCAGCGAGACCGCGGTGAAGATCGGCCGCTCGCTCTTCTTCGTGGTGGGTGCGCTGTTCAGCGCGTTCATCGGCGGGGCCGGCATGTGGCTGGCCACCCGGGCCAACCTGCGGGTGGCCGCCGCCGCCCGGGAGCGACAGGGCGGCCGGGAGGCGGCCATGAAGATCGCCTTCCGCACCGGTGGCGTGGTCGGCTTCCTCACCGTCGGCCTCGGCCTCTTCGGCGCCGCGCTGGTCGTGCTGATCTTCCAGGGCGACGCGCCGACCGTGCTGGAGGGCTTCGGCTTCGGCGCCGCGCTGCTGGCCATGTTCATGCGGGTCGGCGGCGGCATCTTCACCAAGGCCGCCGACGTCGGCGCCGACCTGGTCGGCAAGGTCGAGCAGGGCATCCCCGAGGACGACCCGCGCAACGCCGCCACCATCGCCGACAACGTCGGCGACAACGTCGGCGACTGCGCCGGCATGGCCGCCGACCTGTTCGAGTCGTACGCGGTCACCCTGGTCGCCGCGCTGATCCTCGGCCGGGCCGCGTTCGGCAACGAGGGCCTGGTCTTCCCGCTGATCATCTCCACCGTCGGCGTGCTCGTGGCGATCATCGGGGTCTTCATCACCCGGCTGCGCACCTCCGACCGCAACGGCCTGACCGCGATCAACCGGGCCTTCTACCTGTCCGCGGTGATCTCGGCGGTGCTGGTGGCGATCGCCGCGTTCGCGTACCTGCCGGCCACGTTCGGCGGCCTCGAGGGCGGCCTCACCAACGACGACGGCACCCCGATCGACGGCAACCCGCGCCTGGTGGCCATCGGCGCCGTGGTGATCGGCATCGTGCTCGCCGCCGCGATCCAGGCGCTGACCGGCTACTTCACCGAGACCAACCGGCGCCCGGTGCAGGACATCGGCAAGAGCTCGCAGACCGGGGCGGCCACCGTCATCCTCGCCGGCATCAGCGTCGGCCTGGAGTCGGCGGTCTACTCGGCGCTGCTGATCGGCGCCGGCGTCTTCGGCGCCTTCCTGCTCGGCGGCAGCTCGATCACGCTCTCCCTGTTCGCGGTGGCGCTGGCCGGCACCGGCCTGCTCACCACGGTCGGCGTGATCGTCGCGATGGACACCTTCGGCCCGATCTCCGACAACGCCCAGGGCATCGCCGAGATGTCCGGCGACATCGACGAGCACGGCGCGCGGACCCTCACCGAGCTGGACGCGGTCGGCAACACCACCAAGGCGATCACCAAGGGCATCGCGATCGCCACCGCGGTGCTCGCCGCGACCGCGCTCTTCGGCTCCTACACCGACACGCTACGCATCTCCTACCTGGACGCGGGGGTGGGTGACGCCGGCGCCGAGATCCTCAATGCGCTCAACGTGTCCAACCCGCGCAACCTGGTCGGCCTGATCATCGGCGCGGCGGTGGTCTTCCTCTTCTCCGGCCTGGCCATCAACGCGGTCTCCCGCTCGGCGGGCGCCGTGGTGATGGAGGTACGCCGGCAGTTCCGCGAGCTGCCCGGCATCATGGACCGCACCCAGCGCCCGGAGTACGGCAAGGTCGTCGACATCTGCACCCGGGACGCCCAGCGCGAGCTGATGACCCCCGGCCTGCTCGCCATCCTGGCGCCGATCGCGGTCGGCTTCGGCCTCGGGCCCGGCGCGCTGGCCGCGTACCTGGCCGGCGCGATCGGGGCCGGCACGCTGATGGCGGTCTTCCTGGCCAACTCCGGTGGCGCCTGGGACAACGCCAAGAAGCTGGTCGAGGACGGCGCGTACGGCGGCAAGGGCTCCGAGTCGCACGCCGCGACCGTCATCGGCGACACCGTCGGCGACCCGTTCAAGGACACCGCCGGCCCGGCCATCAACCCGCTGATCAAGGTGATGAACCTGGTCTCGCTGCTGATCGCCCCGGCCGTGGTGGCCTGGAGCGTGGGCGACGACCGGAACACCGGCCTGCGGATCGGCATCGCCGTGCTGGCCACGGCGATCATCGTGGCGGCCGTGGTGTTCAGCAAGCGCAAGGGCGTGGCGATGTCCGACTCGGACACCGACGCCGGTGCGGGCAGCCCGGACCAGCGACCGGAGCCGGTCAACGCCTGATCCGTACGCCCCACCCGGTCCCCGGTCGGCAGCCGCCGGCCGGGGACCGGCGTGTCCGGATCGGTGCCGCCCGGGCCGCCGCAGCCGCGTCCGGGGCGGCAAACCTGACCGGTGCCGCCACTCGACAGAGGTCGTACGCTGCAACGCATGCGTACGTGCCGGGCGGCAGCCGCCGGAAAGCTCACGGTGGTCGTGGCCACGCTCGTACTCGTCGTCGCCGGCTGTGGTGGCGGCCCCAGCCCGCGGGCGTGGGCGGCGTCGGTCTGCTCGGCGCTGACCCCGTGGCGGGCCGAGATCAACAAGCTGACCAGCAGCACCAACCAGCAGATGACCGCGCAGACCACGCCGGCGCAGGCCAAGGAGAACCTGGTGCGGCTCTTCGGCGGCGCCGAGCAGGCCAGCGAGACGGCCCGGCGCAAGGTCGAGCGGGCCGGCATCCCGGAGGCCGAGCACGGCGCCGAGGTGTCCGCGGGGTTCCGCGCCTCGCTGGCGAAGATGCGGGACGCCTACGGCAAGGCCCGGGACACCATCGACGGGCTGAGCACCGGCCAGGCCACCGTCTTCTACGACGGCGTCCGCGCCGCCGTGGACACCCTCAACAAGGAGTACGACGCGAGCGCGCTGGACACCAGCCGGCTCAACTCCGAGGAGTTGAAACAAGCCTTCGCCGAGGTGCCGGAGTGTCGCTGAGCGGGACCGGTGAGCCGCCGGACGGGCAGCCGCCCCCGGCGCTGTTCCCGGTGCCCGAGCCGACCCCGGCGGGGCGGGGACGGCCGGGTCGGCCCGATGACGGTCGGGCCCGGCGGGCCCAGGGCCGGCAACCCCCCGGCGCCCGGTCGACGGCGACCGCCGGTCGGGGCGAGGCGACCACCGAGGCCGGCGGCGGACCGGCCGGCCCGCCCGGTGCTGACCGGTCCGGTGCCGGCGACACCCCGGACGACGCCCGCCGGCAACTGGTCTTCTTCGGCGCCGAGACGGCCGACCCGTCCGTCGCCGACCTCGCCGGCCTGCTCGCCGGGCCCGGCGAGGTGGTCCGGATGGGTGGCACCGCCCGGCTGTCGGTGGTGGTGGACGCCGCCTGGCGGGTGCACGTCCTCGTCGCCGAGCTGGCGCTGCGCGGCCTCCCGGCCAGCTGGGAGGCGACCGGGGACGAGCGGCACGCGGTGCGTACCTCGTACACCCGGGCCCTGAAGCCGCTCGCGGCGGCCTGGCTGCGCGGCGCGGTGAAGCGGCCTCCGGCCGGCTTCCACCTCAACGGCCGGCGGCTGCGGCTCTGGCTGGCGGCGGCGGGGGTGGCGGAGCCGACCGGGTTCCTGCTCCGGCTCGGCGCGGCGGACGCGGAGTGCCAGGCGACGGTGGGGGCGGCGCTCGCCGCGGCCGGCCTGGCCGGGGCGCTCGAAGCGGAGGTGGGTGGCCCGGCGTACCGGATCACCGGACGCCGCCGGCTGGCCCGGCTGGCGGAGCTGGTCGGCGACCGGCCACCCGCCGCGCCGGTCACCGCCTGGCCGGTCCGGCCCTGACCCGCCCGGCCCGGGCCGTGATCGCCCAGGTGGCGCCGGTGTGTCCGGTCGGCGACAGTGAGGGTGGGGCGGGGCGGTTTGGGGTGGAAAACGGCCGGGTGGCGCCTCGGCCGAGGGTCCGCCATCGTCACAGTGTTCCGCTTCCGGGCCTACCCACGGTGTACGGTGGCGCCGTCCGGCAACCCCGGCCGCGCACCGGCGGCGGGCGACCGCCCCCTGCCGGGGCGGTTTGCCGCCCGCGAAACCCGAAACGCGGACGGCGCGTTACGTTGGACATCCGGACCGCCGGGCATCGGCGGGGCGAAGCCGGCCCGAACCGGACGCGGGCGGCCACGAGCAGGAGTGAGGTCGGGGAGAGACGTGCCGAGCAACGCTGGAACCACCCGTCTGGTCATCGTCGAGTCACCGGCGAAGGCCAAGACGATCTCGGGCTACCTCGGCCCGGGGTACGTCGTGGAGGCCAGCTTCGGCCACGTCCGGGACCTCCCGCGCAACGCCGCCGACGTGCCGGCCAAGTACAAGGGCGAGCCGTGGGCCCGGCTCGGGGTGGACGTCGACAACGGCTTCCACGCCCTCTACGTGGTCTCCGCCGACCGCAAGCAGCAGATCAGCAAGCTGGTGAAGCTGGCCAAGGAGGTCGACGAGATCTTCCTGGCGACGGACGAGGACCGCGAGGGCGAGGCGATCGCCTGGCACCTGGTGGAGACGCTCAAGCCCAAGGTGCCGGTCAAGCGGATGGTCTTCCACGAGATCACCAAGCCGGCCATCCAGGCGGCGGTGGCCAACCCGCGGGAGATCGACCGCGACCTGGTCGACGCCCAGGAGGCGCGGCGCATCCTCGACCGCCTCTACGGCTACGAGGTCTCCCCGGTGCTGTGGAAGAAGGTCATGCCGAAGCTCTCGGCGGGCCGGGTGCAGTCGGTGGCGACCCGGATCGTGGTCGAGCGCGAGCGGCAGCGGATGGCCTTCCGCACCGCCGAGTACTGGGACATCCTGGCCACCCTGGCCGTCGCCGGGGCCGGCGAGGGCCCGCGCAACTTCAACGCCACGCTGGTCGCGCTGAACGGCGACCGGATCGCCACCGGCAAGGACTTCGAGCCCACCACGGGCCGCGTGAAGCCCGGCGCCGGGGTGGTCCACCTCGACGAGGGAGGTGCCCGGGGTCTCGCGGCCCGCCTCGAAGGGCGGCCGTTCACCGTCACCCGGGTCGAGGAGAAGCCCTACCGCCGCCGCCCGTACGCGCCGTTCATCACCTCGACGCTCCAGCAGGAGGCGGCCCGCAAGCTGCGGTTCTCGTCCCAGCAGACGATGCGCACCGCGCAGCGGCTCTACGAGAACGGTTACATCACCTACATGCGTACCGACTCGGTGAACCTGTCGGAGACCGCCATCGCGGCGGCCCGCCGGCAGATCATCGAGCTGTACGGCGAGCGCAGCGTGCCGCCGGAGCCGCGCCGCTACACCGGCAAGGTGAAGAACGCGCAGGAGGCGCACGAGGCGATCCGCCCGGCGGGGGACAACTTCCGCACCCCGGGCGAGGTGGCCAAGGAGCTCTCCGCCGAGGAGTTCAAGCTCTACGAGCTGATCTGGCGGCGCACCATCGCCTCGCAGATGACCGACGCGGTCGGCTCCAGCGTCTCGGTGCGCATCCGCGCCGTCTCCTCCGCCCAGGAGGAGGCCGACTTCGGCGCCACCGGCAAGACCATCACCGACCCGGGCTTCCTGCGGGCGTACGTCGAGTCCAGCGACGACGAGAACGCCGAGGCCGAGGACGCCGAGCGGCGGCTGCCCACCCTGGTCAAGGACCAGCCGCTCACCGCCGAGGAGCTGGCCGCGCAGGGCCACCACACCCAGCCGCCCTCCCGGTACACCGAGGCGTCGCTGGTCAAGGCGCTCGAAGAGCTGGGCATCGGCCGCCCCTCGACGTACGCGTCGATCATGCAGACCATCCAGGACCGCGGGTACGTCTTCAAGCGCGGCCAGGCGATGATCCCCTCCTTCCTGGCGTTCGCCGTGATCGGGCTGCTGGAGCGGCACTACCCGCGGCTGGTCGACTACGACTTCACCGCCAGCATGGAGAACGAGCTGGACGAGATCGCCGGCGGTGACCACGCCGCGGTCGACTTCCTCACCGCGTTCTACTTCGGCAGCGCCAACGGCGCTGGCGACCAGGACATCGCCCGTTCCGGCGGGCTGAAGAAGCTGGTCACCGAGAACCTCAGCGAGATCGACGCGCGCAGCGTCAACTCCATCCCGCTGTTCACCGACGACGAGGGCCGCGAGGTCGTCGTCCGGGTGGGGCGGTACGGGCCGTACCTGCAGCGGGCGGTGCCGGGCGAGCAGCCCGCGCCGGCCGCCGAGGGCGAGGAGGGCGGCGGCCAGGGTGACCGGGCGCCGATCCCCGAGGGCCTGGCGCCGGACGAGCTGACCCCGGAGAAGGTGCACGAGCTGTTCCTCGGCGGCGGCGGCGAGCGCAAGCTCGGCGACGACCCGGCCACCGGGGAGCCGATCCTGCTCAAGTCCGGCCGGTTCGGCCCGTACGTGGCCAGCGGCGAGCGGAAGTCCTCGCTGCTGCGCTCGCAGTCGCCGGACTCGCTCACCTTCGACGACGCGCTCAAGCTGCTCAGCCTGCCCCGGCTGGTCGGCGTGGCGCCGGACGGTGTCGAGGTCTTCGCCAACAACGGCCGCTACGGCCCGTACGTCAAGCGCGGCGAGGAGTTCCGCTCGCTGGACTCCGAAGAGAAGATGTTCACCGTCACGCTGGACGAGGCGCTGGCCCTGCTGGCCGCCCCGAAGACCCGCCAGCGCCGGGCCGCCGCGCCGCCGCTGCGGGAGATGGGCGTCGACCCGCTCACCGAGAAGCCGCTGGTGATCAAGGACGGCCGGTTCGGCCCGTACGTCACCGACGGGGAGACGAACGCGTCGCTGCGCCGCGGCCAGACCCCGGAGGCGCTGAGCATCGAGGAGGCCTCCGAGATGCTCGCCGAGAAGCGCGCCAAGGGTCCGGCCCCGCGCAAGAAGGCGGCGGCGAAGAAGGCCCCGGCCAAGAAGGCGACGGCGACCAAGAAGACGGCCGCCGCCGCCAAGTCCACCGCCGCCAAGAAGACCACCACCGCCAAAACCACGGCAAAGAAGGCAACCCCCCGCAAGGCCACCACCCCCACCGAGTGACGTCCGGGATCTTGGAAGGAAACGGCCCCCGGAGGGGCCGAAACCTTCCAAGATCTGTAACGACTACGGCTTCAGCCGGGCCAGCCCGCGGCGCGCAGGGCGGCGCGGAGTTGGGTGATCACCTCGTGTGGACGGGTGCGGAGAGCCCAGGAGGGGAAGCGGAGCATCCGGTCGCCCTCGATCCAGACGGCGTTCTGCCGGCGCATGTCCGCCCACGCGTGCGCCGGGTCGAGGTGCTGGCCGCCGTCGATCTCCACGTGCACCTGCCACTCCTCGAAGTAGGCGTCGAGGTAGCGGCGTCGGCCTGCGGAATCGCGACGGACCCGCTGGCGGGTCGGCTCCGGCAGCTCGGCGCGGCGGACGAGACCCAGGAAGTCCAGTTCGTTCAGCGAGTGAGCACCACCGGCCGCGTCGGTGGCGGTGGCGAGGATCAGCCGCCGGCGCCGGATGCGGGGCAGCCGCTCGACAACCCGCTGCAGATCGTCACCACCGACGAGGCGTTGCTGGAAGGCGGCGGCGACGATCGAGCGGGCCTCGTCGTCGGTGGTCGCCCACTGGGCGGCGTCGACGATCGACCGGGCCGGCAATGTCCGACGCGGCTGGCCGACGGCCAGCACATCCTCCGGCCCGAGGCAGGTGGTCCGGTGCAGCAGCACCCCCTGCGGCAGTGGCCCACGTCGGCAGGTGGCCGGTAACAGTAGGTGGATGGCGCGGCGGTCGAATCCGCGTAGACCACCGGCCTGGGCGGCGGTCAGTCCGCCGAGCACGGACTGCGGCCCTGCCGCGAGAACGGCGACCCATCGGAGTTGGGCCGGGCTGACAGGTCCGTTGTGGGTGACGAACACGGCGCGGTGGACCTGCCGCCACCGGCGGGTCGTGACCCGGTGCCGGATCGCCTTGCGGGACAGGTGCCGCAGTGCCTGACCGAGGCTGATCATCTCCTCCTGACGGAAGAGCAACCAGGTCAACTCGTCGGCGTCATCAGCCGGAAGTGGCCGGTTCAACGCGGCCAGCGACAGCCGCCCCCGCGCTCCCACCCCGCCAGTCTCCCCGCCCTACCCCCTCCACCTCTGCCCCTGTGGACAACACTGAGATCTTGGAAGGAAGTGGCCCCTCCAGGGGCCCTTTCCTTCCAAGATCTCGATGGGAAGCTCAGGCGCCGAGGACTTGGGCGAGGTGGGGGTTGGTGAAGAGGCGGTGGGGGTCCAGGCGGTCGCGGATCGACTGGAAGTCCGCCCAGCGGGGGTACGCCGCCGCCAGTGACGCCGCGTCCCGGTAGTGCAGCTTGCCCCAGTGCGGGCGTCCGCCCAGGCCGGCGGCGACCCGCTCGAACTCGGCGAAGTACGGCTCGTACGGCATGCCCACGTACTGGTGGATCGCCAGGTACGCCGAGTCGCGGCCGTAGCCGTGCGACAGCCAGATGTCGTCGGCGGCGGTGAACCGGATCTCGACCGGGAAGAGCACCTTGAACGGCAGGCCGTCCACGATCCGCCGGAGCGCCGCCAGCGCCTCGGGCAGGGCGGCGCGCGGCACCGCGTACTCCATCTCCACGAAGCGGACCCGGCGCGGGGTGCAGAAGACCTGGTCGGAGCGGCCGGTGTAGCGGCGCTCGGTGAGCGCCCGGGCGGAGACCGCGCTGATCCCCGGGGCGAGCGCCGGCAGGGCGCGGCCCAGCCGGCAGGCGCCGGCGAAGACGGTGTTGGCCAGGAAGTCGTCGTCCAGCCAGCTGCGCAGCCGGGACAGCGGCCGGTCGTCGGCGGGCACCCGGTCGTTGGTCTTGAGCTGTACCCGGGCGGTGTACGGGAACCAGTAGAACTCCACGTGGTCGTGCGCCCCGATCAGGTCGGGCAGTTCGCCGAGCACCGCGTCCAGCGGGGCGGGCCGCTCGTGCGCGTACAGCACGAAGGCGTCCACGCAGCGCAGGGTCACCTCGACCAGCACGCCGAGCGCGCCGAGGGAGACCCGGGCGGCGGCGAACACGTCCGGGTGCTCGTCGGCCGAGCAGCGCAGCACCTCACCGGTGCCGGTGACCAGGGTGAGCGCCTCGACGAAGGTGGAGAGGCAGCCGTACCCGGCCCCGGTGCCGTGGGTGCCGGTGGAGATCGCCCCGGCGATCGTCTGCGCGTCGATGTCGCCGAGGTTGGGCAGGGCCAGCCCGTGCGCGGCGAGCAGCCTGTTGAGCGCGTGCAGCGTCATCCCGGCCGGTACGGTGACCAGCCGGCGCTCGGCGTCCACCCGGACGCCGGTGTCCAGCGCGTCCAGTTCCATCCGGTGACCGTGGGTGACCGCGACGGCGGTGAAGGAGTGCCCGCTGCCGACCGCCCGGATCCGCTGGCCGCCCGCCGCCGCGCCCCGGACGGCCTCGGCTACGTCGTCGACGGAGGTGGGGCGCAGGATGGTGGTGGCGGTGCTGCGCTGGTTGCCGGCCCAGTTGGACCAGGCGCTGGTGAGCGGTGCGGTGGCGGCCATCGGCGCTCCTCGACATGAATATGAACTGACTTCATATCAGGAACGTTGTACCTGGTAAATACCGCAATCGAGGTCCGCTCGTTGTACCGGTAGTC
The DNA here is from genome assembly GCF_056780015.1 of Micromonospora sp. R311. Lineage (NCBI taxonomy): Bacteria > Bacillati > Actinomycetota > Actinomycetes > Micromonosporales > Micromonosporaceae > Micromonospora > Micromonospora sp. R311. The sequence goes on along the minus strand of NZ_JBSWCE010000042.1, from coordinate 35,986 downwards.
ACGAACACGTGACGTGCAGATATGTTCATCCGTCGAAGGGGGGTGGCGCCGAGTGTCCACACCAGCCGCCACGACCGGGCCGCTGCGCCGCGTACCGGTGCAGGGTCGAAGTGTCGCGCGGGTCCAGCGGATGCTGGACGCCTGCGCCGAGCTCGTCGACGAGGTGGGGTACGAAGGACTGACCACGACCCTGCTCGCCGAGCGTGCCGAGGTGGCGATCGGATCGGTCTACCAGTTCTTTCCGGACAAGCGGGCGATCGTGCAGGCGTTGACCCTGCGCACGATGGAGTCCTACCTCCAGCGGCTCGACGAGCGGTTCGCCTCCGACGACCTGACCCACTGGTGGGACGGCGTCGACGCGGGGATCGACGAGTACATCACGATGCACCGCACCGTTCCGGGGTTCCGTACCCTGCACTTCGGCGACGTGGTCGACCTGCACCTGCTCGATGAGCAGCGGGACAACAACGGGGTGATCGCGGACCAGCTGGCCCGGGTCCTCACCGAGCGGTTCGGGCTGACCGACGTGCCCGAGCTGCGCTTCCATCTGGAGATCGCGGTGGAGGTGGCCGACGCGCTGATCAAGCTGGCGTTCCGTCGGCAGCCGGACGGCGACGAGCGGGTGCTGGCCGAGGCGAAGGCGCTGATCCGGGAGTACCTGCACCAGCAGGTCGACGGCCCGGTGAACGCCGCCCAGTCCGGCTGACCGGCAGCGCCGTCCCGGTGCGTGGGGCGGCGACGAACGGCCCGGAGTGCGCCGGGCGGTGGTGCGACGACGATCGGCCCGGGGTGCGACCGGGTGACGGTGCGAAAGACGGACAGCCCGGGGTGCGCCGGGAGATGGTGCGAACCGGCCCCGCGGTCCGCGGGGCCGGTGGCTCAGAGGAAGGCGTGGCCCTCGCCCCGGTAGGTGGGCACGGTCGCCACGACCGCCTCCCCCTCCACCAGGTGCAGCTCGTTGACGTGCTCGCAGAGCTCGCCGGCCTTGGCGTGCCGGAACCAGACCCGGTCGCCCACCCGCAGGGTGGTGGCCGCGGTACCGGCCAGCGGGGTCTGCACCTCGCCGGCGCCCTCGGTGCCGATCAGCTTCAGCCCGGCCGGCAGCCACGGTCGGGGGAGGCGGCTGGCGCCGGCCTGGCCGGAGGCGATCCAGCCGCCGCCGAGCACGGTGGCCAACCCCGGCGCCGGTCGGCGGACCACCGTGCAGGCGAAGAAGGCCGCCGGGGTGGGCCGCCAGGCCCGGTAGGCGTCGAACAGCGTCGGCCCGTACAGGCCCGATCCCGCGGTGACCTCCGTGACCGCGGGATCGGCGCTGGTCGCCGCCACGCTGCCGGTGCCACCGCCGTTGACGAACTCCAGCTCGGCGTGTTCGCGGACCGCGGCCACCGCCGCGCCCCGGCGGGCCAGCAGCTCGCGGTACGAGCCACGCTGGGCCAACCGGATCGCGGTGCCGAGCACCGCCTGCCCGGGCGGCGCGTCGCCCAGGCCGGCGATCTGCGCCTCGTACGCCATCAGGCCGACCAGCCGGAAGCCGGCGCGGCCGGCGACGGTGGCGGCGAGCGCGCCGGCGGCCCGGGCGCTGTGCACCGGCGAGCGGCGGACCCCGACGTGCACCCCGCGCAGCGGCCGCCACGAGGCGTCCAGGTCGAGGCAGACCCGCAGCTCGGGCCGGTGGGCCGGAGCGCGCACGGCGTCGACCAGGTCGAGCTGCTCGGTGCCGTCGATCATCAGGGTGATCGCGGCGGCGAGGGCCGGGTCGCCGGCCAGTTCGGCGAGCGCGCCCCGGTCGGCCGTCGGGTACGCGACCAGCACGTCGTCACTCACCCCCCGGCGGACCAGCCAGATCGCCTCGGGCAGGGTGAACGCCATCACCCCGTGCCAGCCCGGTCGCCCGAGCGCCCGGCCGATCAGGTCACGGCTGCGGACGGACTTGCTGGCGATCCGGACGGGTTTGCCGGCGGCGCGGTCGACCAGCGCGGTCGCGTTCGCGTCGAAGGCGGTCAGGTCGACCACCGCGTACGGCGGGTCGAGGTGGGCGGTCGCCCGATCGAGGCGCTCGCGCAGTTTGTCGCTTTCGGTGGCCACGTGTGCACGCTAACTGTCCGGCGGTCAATGCGAAATACCCTCGCGTCCGCCCGGCTGCGCATCGTCGTGCCGGCAGCCTAGGCTCGGCGAGCAGGAGAATGTCATCGGCGGGACGGTGTCCCACCGGGACTAGAGTGTTCCACCGGGGATGCCCAGCGATGGGCCGGCACGTGGAGGTACGGCCATCGAAAGCCAGTTCAACGGCGAGTCGCCCGGCGTGTCGCCGTCCCGGAACAACCCCGGCGGCCCGGCCGGCGCCCAGGCCGACCGGTCCGGCTACGGCGCGATCCGCTCGGTGCTGCGCATCCGACCGTTCCGCCGGCTCTGGATCGTGCTCGGTGCGGCCTCCTTCGGTGACTGGTTCGGGCTGCTCGCCACGTCGGTCTTCGCCGCCTCCCAGGTCGAGGGGAGCACCGCGAAGGGTGCCGCGTTCGGCATCGTCATCGCCATCCGGCTGCTGCCCGCGCTGTTGCTCGGCCCGATCGCCGGGGTGTTCGCCGACCGGTTCGACCGGCGCTGGACGATGGTCGTCTGCGACGTGCTGCGCTTCCTGCTCTTCGCGTCCATCCCGCTGGTCGCGCTGCTCGGCGCCAGCGGCGGCGTGGTGGTCGGCTGGGCCACCATCGCGACCTTCCTGATCGAGACGCTCACCTTGATGTGGATCCCGGCCAAGGAGGCCGCGGTCCCCAACCTGATCCCGCGGGCCAAGCTGGAGACCGCCAACCAGCTCACCCTGATCACCACGTACGGCCTCACCCCGATCCTCGCCGCGCTGGTCGCCGCGGCGCTGGACGCCGCCGTGCGGGCGGCGACCGGGGGAGCGGCGCCGAACTGGGCCGAGCCCGCCCAGTTGGCGCTCTGGTTCAACGCGTTCTCCCGGCTGGCCACCGCGCTGGTGGTGGCGTTCGGGATCAAGGAGATCAGCCAGGCGCAGGCCAGCGAGCGGGAGCGCACCGAGCAGAGCATGACCCGGCAGTTCGCCGAGGGGTGGCGGTTCATCGCGCAGACCCGGCTGGTGCGCGGCCTGGTGCTCGGCATCTTCGGCGCGTTCGCCGGCGGCGGCATCGTGATCGGCACGGCCCGGTTCTTCGCCGCCTCGCTGGGCGCCGGTGACGCCGCCTTCTACCTGCTCTTCGGCGCCATCTTCATCGGCCTCGCGCTCGGCATCGGGCTCGGCCCGATGATCGTCAAGGAGATGTCCCGCCGCCGCTGGTTCGGCATGAGCATCGTGCTGGCCAGCGCCGCGGTGATGACGCTGGCCTTCGCCATCCACCTGTCGATGGCGATGGTCGGCGCGATCCTGGTCGGCGCGGGCGCCGGGATGGCCTTCCTCTCCGGCACCACGCTGCTCGGTGGGGAGATCGCCGACGAGGTGCGCGGCCGGGTCTTCGCGGTGGTGCAGATCGGCACCCGGCTGGTGCTGATCCTGGCCATCGGCCTGAGCAGCCTGCTCGCCGGCGTCGGCGGCTCCCGCACGCTGGAGATCGCCGACCTGGGCGTCTCCATCTCCTCCACCCGGTTGCTGCTGCTCGCCGCCGGCGCCGCCGGCATCTTCGCCGGGATCAGCGCCTTCGGTCAGATGGACGACAAGAAGGGCGTGCCGGTCCTGGCCGACCTCTGGGGCTCGATCCGGGGCCGCCCGCTGATGCCGGCCGAGCCGTTCGTCTCCGCCGGGCTCTTCGTGGTCTTCGAGGGCGGCGAGGGCGCCGGCAAGTCCACCCAGCTCGGCGCGCTCGCCGAACGGCTGCGCGAGCAGGGGCGCGACGTGGTGGTCACCCGGGAGCCGGGGGCCACCGCGGTGGGCGAGCGGATCCGCTCGCTGCTGCTCGGCGCGCCCGGCTCCGACGTGCCGTCGCCGCGCGCCGAGGCGCTGCTCTACGCCGCCGACCGGGCGCACCACGTGGCCACCGTGGTCCGGCCGGCGCTGACCCGGGGCGCCGTGGTGATCAGCGACCGCTACGTCGACTCGTCCCTGGCGTACCAGGGGGCGGGGCGGACGCTGCCGGTCGACGAGGTCTCCTGGCTCTCCTCCTGGGCCACCGGCGGGCTCAAGCCCGACCTGGTGGTGCTGCTCGACGTCGACCCGCGGACCGGCCTGTCCCGGGTGGCCGCCCGTAACCAGGAGACCGACCACCTGGAGGCCGAGTCGGTCGCCTTCCACGAGCGGGTCCGGTACGCCTTCCTCGACCTCGCCGCCGCCGACCCGAAGCGCTACCTGGTGCTGGACGCGTCCCGGCCGGCCGAGGAGATCACCGGGCAGGTGGCCCGGCGGGTCGAGGAGCTGTTGGCCCCCGGCGGCATCGTGCACCCGCGCCCCGCGCAGGGGCCGGACACCTCGGTGCAGCCGGAGTTATCCGAATCGGAGCTGGTGACGATGGAGCATCGGACCTGATGCCGGACGTCTTCGCCGACCTGGTCGGGCAGGACGAGGCGGTCGACACGCTGCGCCGGGCCGCCGCCGCGGCGGCCGCCGTGCTGCGCCGTACCGCCGACGCCCCCGCTCCGGGGGCCGAAAAGGGCGCGTCCGGGGCCGGGATGACGCACGCCTGGATCTTCACCGGGCCGCCCGGCTCGGGGCGGTCGGTGGCCGCCCGCGCCTTCGCCGCCGCCCTGCAGTGCGTGCACGGCACCGGCTGCGGCGAGTGCCCCGGCTGCCACACCACCATGGCCGGTACCCACGCCGACGTGCGGCTGGTGGTGCCGGAGGGGCTCTCCATCTCCGTCGGCGAGATGCGCGCGCTGGTGCTGCGCGCGGCCAGCACCCCGTCCGGCGGGCGCTGGCAGGTGGTGATCATCTCCGACGCCGACCGGCTCACCGAGGCGGCCGGCAACGCCCTGCTCAAGGCCGTCGAGGAACCGCCGCCGCGGACGGTCTTCCTGCTCTGCGCCCCGTCCACCCACCCGGACGACGTCTCGGTGACCATCCGGTCGCGCTGCCGGGTCGTACCGCTGCGGCAGCCGCCGGCCGAGGCGGTGGCCGAGGTGCTGGTCCGTCGGGACGGCATCGCGCCCGACGTGGCGGTCTGGGTGGCGGCCGCCGCCCAGGGGCACGTGGGGCGGGCCCGGCGGCTGGCCCGCGACCCGGAGGCCCGCAACCGGCGGGAGGCGGTGCTGGCGGTGCCGCGCCGGCTCACCGGGGTGGGCGCCGCCTTCGACGCGGCGTCGGCGCTGATCGAGGCGGCCGAGGCGGAGGCCGAGGCGTCGGTGGCCGAGGCCGACGCGGCCGAACGGGCGGCGCTGGAGACCGCGCTCGGCGCGGGCGGCACCGGGCGCGGCGCGGCGGGCGCCCTGCGGGGTGCCGCGGGGCAGCTCAAGGAGTTGGAGAAGCGGCAGAAGTCGCGGGCCACCCGGGCCCAGCGGGACGCGCTGGACCGGGCCCTGGTCGACCTGGCCGGCTTCTACCGGGACGCGCTCACCAGGGCGCTGGGCGCCCCCGTCGCGCCCGTGCACACCGACACCGCCGCCCTGGCCGAGGCCGGCGCCCGCAAGTGGGACGCCGAGGGCGCGCTGCGCCGCCTGGAGGCGGTGCTGGCCTGCCGGGCGGCGATCGAGGCGAACGTCAAGCCGCGGATCGCCGTCGAGGCGATGATGCTCTCCCTCTGGAAGGGCTGACCTCCGCTCCGAATCCCCGCACGACCTCGCCCGGATGAGGTCCCGCGCGCCGGACCGGTCGTCCACAGGCATCGACAGGCGCAATTGCTGTGCGGTACGGTCCGGTGTGCCGTGACGGTGGCGGCACGCAGAGTGATGACTGTCCGGGGAGGAGCCCGCCGATGCCACGGGGGGAGATCGACGAAGCCTGGATCGAGGAGGCGGTGCGGCGCTACCGCCGGATCGAGTCCCTGTCGGCCGAGTTCGACCAGGCGGTGTCGACGGTCGAGGTCACCGTCCGGTCGCCGGACGGGCTGGTCGAGGTGGTGGTGACCGCCGGTGGGCGGATCACCGACGTGCGCTTCCTCGGCCCGCTGCACACCCGCCACCCGCGCGACGTCGCCGGTTCCGTGCAGGCCGCGGTCACCGCGGCGGCCGACGCCGCCCAGTGGGCCCGGGAGAAGCTGCACAACGAGACGTTCAACGCCTACCGGCCGCTGGCGGGGGCCTGAGATGGAGACGCTGCGCGTCCTCGCCGCCCGCCTGGACGAGGCGGGCGCCACCCTGGCCGCCCTCTCCCGCACGGTCACCGCCGGCGACCCGCCGCAGGCCGCGTTCGGCGCCGACGCGCCCGGCCGCCCCGGCGAGATCGGGCGGGCGCTGCACCGGCAGTGGGTCGCCGCCACCGGCGACCGCGCCCGCGAGGCGCACGCCGCCGCGGCCCGGCTGGCCGCCGCGGCCACCGCGGTACGGGACGCCGCGGACGGCTACGCCGCCGTCGACGACTCGGCCGGTCGCCGGCTGGCCGGGGAGGCGTGATGGACGCGTTGGACCGGCTCGCCGAACCCGGCCTCGACCTGCTGCGCCGGGTCGACACGCTGCTCGCCGCGGGGGCGCCGGAGGGGCACCGGGTGTGGCCGCTGCTGCGCCGGATGCAGGTGCTCCCCGGTGAGGCGGTCCGCGGCTTCCTCGACCTGCGTCCCGCGCCGCTGGCTGCCGCCGGCCACGCGGTGCGCCGGCACGTCCGGGCGTACGACGAGGTCGGGGCCGCGTTGACCGACCCGGTCCTCTGGTCCGGGCCGGCCGCCGGCGAGTACGGGCAGGCGCGGACGGCCCTGCTGCGCCAGCTGGACGAGGGGCCGGAGAGCCTCGTCGGGCGGTTGGAGTCGACGGCCGGCTACGCCGACGCGCTGGCCGACTGGGTGGAGGGCAGCCGGCTCGCGCTGGCCCGGGCCCTGGCCGACGTGCTCCGCTCGGCCGAGGCGGTGGCCGTCGTCGCGGCGACCGCGATGCCCGGCGCGGTCACGCCGCCCCGGCCGACCGGCCCCGGCGGGGTGGCGGCCGCCGAGATAGCCGCCCGGGTGCTCGCCGTGCTCTGCGTCGCGTACGACGGGGCGGAGACGCTGCTGCGCCAGTGGGGGCCGAGCCTGGCCGAGTCCCGCTGGCGGGCGCCGGTGGTCGAGCGGACCCGCTACGACAGCCCCACCCGGGTCGGCTGGTAGCGATCCCGACCGGTCGCCGCTGGTGCCGTCGGCCGTCCGGCGGTCGTCCCGCCCGGTCCGGCGGTCGTCCCCGCCCGGTCCGGCGGTCGTCCCCGCCCGGTCCGGCGGTCGGCTCCGGACCCGGCGGTCGCGGCGCCGGTCGCCGTGGGCTGCCGGGTACACGGCACACGGCGTCGCGCTCGGGAGCCTCATCCGACTCCGGCAGCGACGCCGTGGCCTTCCCCCTGCACCCCCCGCAGGTCTGCCCTTCACTCAACGCCTCCGACGGGCGTTTGTCCCCTCCGGGCGGCCGGATTCAGCCGTCCGGGCGAGGATCAACGGCACGACGAGGTGGGCGGGGCATCGGTCGAGTCGACGAACATGGATGGCTGCACGGCGTAGTCGGGTGGCGACGCCCGGGCGGGCCGGGACCGGCCGACCGTCGTAGGGTGAGAGACATGGGCATGCTCTGCGCGGTCAGCTTCCAGCGGTACGGGCGCCTCTACTACCTCGACCCCGGCGAGCTGCGCCCGCAGGTGGGCGACAAGGTGCTCGTGCCCACCGACGACGGGCCCGAGGTGGCCGAGTGCGTCTGGGCCGCGCAGTGGGTAACCGAGGACACCGCCGGCTTCCCCCGGCTGGCCGGGTTGGCCCAGGAGGAGGACCTGCGCCGCGACGAGGCGCTGCGCCGGCGCAAGGCCGAGGCGAAGGTCGCGGCGAAGCGGCTGATCCGGGAGCACGGCCTGCCGATGAAGGTGGTGGCCGTCGACCACGTGCTCGGCGGCGGTGAGGGCGGCGGCGAGCGGAGCACGATCTACTTCACCGCCCCGCACCGGGTGGACTTCCGCTCGCTGGTCCGCGACCTCGGCGCGACCCTGCACTGCCGGGTCGAGCTGCGCCAGCTCTCCGCCCGCGACTCGGCGCGGGTGCAGGGCGGCATCGGCTCCTGCGGCCGGGACCTGTGCTGCGCCACCTTCCTCACGGACTTCGAGCCGGTCACCATCCGGATGGCCAAGGACCAGGACCTGCCGCTGAACCCGCTGCGCATCTCCGGCGCCTGCGGTCGGCTGATGTGCTGCCTGAAGTACGAGCACCCGCTCTACCAGCGGTTCCAGGAGTCCGCCCCGACGATCGGCGCGCGGGTGTCGACGCCCGAGGGCGAGGGCCGGGTGGTCGGCCACAGCGTCCCCCGCGACTCGGTCACGGTGCGCCTCGACGCCGACGGCTCCCGCTGCTCCTGCTCCCGCGCCTCCGTCTGCGCCCCCCGCCAAGCCCACGACCAGCACTACAACCCCTAACCCCTCCCCCGCCCCCCGCCCCCCGGGGGGCCCGCCCCGTTGATCATGAGGTTTGCGGCGAAGTTGATCGCGGATGGCGCCGCCAACCTCATGATCAATGAGTGGGACGGCGGGGGTCAGGGGAGGGTGATGGGGGGTTCGGCCAGGCGGGGGGTGAGGGGGGTTTTGGGGGTCAGCCAGGAGGACTGGGGGGACTGGTCGGGGTTGACCTGCCAGTCGCGGGCGACCCGGTCCACCGCGATCGGGTAGATGGTGAGCGTGCCGTCGGGGTCGATGCGGAGCCGGAGGAACGCCTTCGCGTCCTCGATGCCCTGGCCGGCGAAGAGCTCGTTGACGTTCACCCCGAACGCCCCGGCCACCAGCAGGTACGCCGCCACCAACTGGCTCGCCACCAGCCCGCTCACCGGGCCGTACAGCACCGCCGCGGCGACCAGCGGCAGCGGCCACGGCCAGTCGTGGAAGGGCAGCGCCAGCCACGCCCAGGTGCCGGCGGCGGCCAGCCCGAGGTGCGCCATCCCGTGGCCCACGCCGAGGATCCAGTGCCGGGCGTGCCGTTTGCCGCCGGCGCTGGGCGGCTTGGCGAAGAAGGCCGCGCCGACCAGTGTCACCAGCAGCATCACCACCAGCGGCAGGCTGAACAGCCGCTGCTCGGTGCCGCTCGGGTTCGCCACCACCGCCCCCATGGCCAGCATCAGCAGCGTGTGCAGGGTGCCGAGCAGGGTGGTGAAGCCCGGGTTGCGCAACGGCAGCCGGGGGAAGATGCCCCAGGCGTAGCGCCGGGAGCGGTCCGCGTCCGGGTAGCGGCCCGCCAGGTCGTACGGGCGGCTCGGGCTGGCGCGCCGGGCCAGGGTGTCGCGCGGCGGCACCTCGATCCGCTCCGGGAGCTTGTGCGTGGGGTAGAGGTACGCGCCACCGCTGCCGCAGGTGATCAGCTGCCGGTCCGGGCCGGCGTACCGGGCGTAGTGGTGCAGGTCGCCGGAGATGAGCAGCCGCACCTGCGCCCCGGTCGGCGCCACGATGGTCCGGATGAAGTAGTCGATCGAGTCGTACGCCGTGGGGTGGTCGACGGCCTTGACCCAGGTCGGCGCCGGCACGGCCAGGATCACCCTGCTCTGCGGGCCCAGCTTCTCGGCCACCGTGTCGAAGTAGGTCAGCTGCGGGTCGTCCAGGTACGAGCCGGACTGGTCGTCGAGGCCGAGCAGCCACCAGTCGGCGGGCAGCTCGACCGCGAAGTACGAGCGGGACTGGCCGGTCGCCCAGCCGCCGAAGTGCCGGTCCCGGGAGCGGACGAAGAGCCGCAGGAAGGCGGTCAGGCCGTCGTACCAGTCGTGGTTGCCGGGCACCGCGAAGAGGGTGGGCCGCTCGGGCGGCGTGCCCGGCAGCGCGGCCTGGTACGGGCCCTTGCAGCGGTCCTCGTACGCCTCGAAGGCGGCCGACGGGTAGACCTGGTCGCCGCCCATCACCAGGGTCTGCGCCCGGGGCAGCCGGTGCCCGTCCACCTCGAGTTCCGGCTGGGCGAGCAGGTACGCGACCGAGTAGGTGGCGTTGAAGCCGTCGCCCAGGTCGGCCACGTAGTCCAGCCAGAGCCCGCCGTCCGGCCCGACCTGCCGTTCGATCCGGGCCTCGAGGGAGTTCTGCAGCTCCCGTTTGTCCAGGTACGCCCCGAAGAGCATGGCCAGCAGCGTACGGATGCCGGTGCTGATCAGCAGGAACGGCGCGAGCCACGGAACCGGCTTGCGCGGGGTGAAGCCCAGCTCCAGGGGGTCGGTCGAACGCGGCCGGCGCGCCGGCCGACCGCCGGCCGCCTCGCCGGGATGCGGGCCCGGCGCCGGGGGGTGATCGTCGGTCACCCGCCGCAGCGTAGTCCCACCCGACGAGCGCCGCTGTCCGGCGAACGTACGGATCGTGCCGGATGTCCGGGTCGCCTCCGGTGGGTATCCCGTTCGGCTGGGCCGGGCCGGGTGCCGTACACTTGACGATCGTTGCCGCCTTAGCTCAGTCGGCTAGAGCGACGCACTCGTAATGCGTAGGTCGACGGTTCGATTCCGTCAGGCGGCTCGGTACAGAAGCCCAGGTCATCGACCTGGGCTTCGCCGTTTTCCAAGGTCGATAACGCCGCCGCCGACCGTGCCAGTCCGCAAATAGTCCGCATCCCGCGCCGTGACCGCCTCGTCCAGCCGGTTGGCGACGGCGTCCAGGTCGTCACCGAAGAGGCCGGCGTACACGTCCAGCGTCATCGACGCCGAGGCGTGCCCGAGCATCCGCTGCACCGCCTTGACGTTGGCGCCCGCCGCCACGGCCAGGCTCGCCGCCGTGTGTCGCAGGTCGTGCGGAGTCAGACCGGCCAGCCCGACCGATGCCGCAGCCGGCGCGAAGACCCGGGACCGGAAGTTGGTGTTGCGTAGCGGTCCGCCGTTCGGCGCGGTGAACACCAGCGCATCCCGACGCTTCCCGGCGACGTGCGCGGCCAGTTCGTCGACGAGGAAGCGCGGGATTGGCACGGACCGGCGCTGGTGGTTCTTCGGCGTCCCCTCGACCAGTTCCCCGCCGACCTCCGCGAAGGCCACGGCGACCGTCACCCGGCGCCGCAGCAGATCCAGCCGCGACACCCGCAGCGCGGATGCCTCACCCCACCGCAGCCCGGTGTAGGCGAGGAACCGTACGAGCAGCCCGTACCGCCCGCACGCCTCCGCGAGCCTCGCCACTTGGTCGTGGTCGAGGAACACCGGTTCCTCCCGCACCACCCGAGGCAGCCGCACGCCCTCTGCTGGATTCCGGGACATGCGACCGTCCCGCACGGCGTGAGCCAGGGCCAGTGACAGCACCCGGTGCGCGTACCGGACCGTTGCCGGCGCGAGGCCGGACGCGGTGAGCCGCTGCACCCAGGCCGCAACCTCCGCGTACGAGACTGCCGACAGCGGGCTTTCTTCCCAGGTCGGAAGGATCTGCCGTCGCAGCGCTAGTTCGTACCGGGCGCGAGTCGACGGCTTGAGCTGTACCTGAGCCGCCATCCACTGCGCCGCCCACGCGCCCACCGTCACCCGCGCCCGAGCCGGATCGATCCAGTCACCCCGAGAGATTGCCGCCTTGGCCGACGCCTCCCACCGCTCCGCATCCGACTTCCGATCGAAGTGCCGAGCAGTCTCCTTGCCCGAGGCGTCCCGCACCCGAGCCCGCCACTTCCGGTTGGGCCGCTTCTCCACGCTCACCGGCTACCCCGCCTGCTTCGCCAGCCAGGCCCGCACATCGGCCGGGTCATAGCGCAGATGCCGGCCAACTCGAGACGCACGCGGCCCGATCCGGCGGTAACGCCACTGATAGAGGGTGCTCACCGGTACGCCGAGGAACGCCGACACATCCTCAGCCGTCCACAGCGGCTCAATCGTCCGGGCCTTCATGCTGCTCCCTCCTGCGTCGTCGCAGTTGCCGAAACATCGGGTGGTGCCTGGTTGCGTCTGGCGGCGTCGAGCTGGGCGCGCCATTGGATCCGTTCGGATATCGCTCGCAGGACCCGGTGGCCGAGGGGCGCAACGTCGGGGTCGGTGGGCTTGGCGAGTTCCCAGGCGTGGCGTTGTTCGCCGCCGGGCGGGGCGGTGTCGGTGGTGACGCCGAGCAGTGCCTTGACCCAGTCGCGGCGGTCGGCGCGGTGGTCGGTGAGGGTCTTGCCGGACCACTGCCGGGAGATGAGGACTCGTCGGCCGCCGATGCCGAGGGTTTCCCGCTTGTGGACCTTGTTCTTGCAGTTCCCCGGCTTCAACCCAGGCCGGGCCTTCTTCGGCTGGACGCCGTAGAGCAGCCAGTTGGCGCACCGCTCCGAGCACGGCGTGTGCCGCAGCTCCAACCACAGCCGTTCCAGGTGCGCGCGCTGCCGTCCGGTGGTCACGTCGTGGCAGTCGGCGGCTTGCTTGGTCAGGTATTTGGTGATGTAGCCGACGCACCGGTCGGCGTCCTTGGTGCCGGCGAGGACGCCCTTGGCGTCGACCTGACTGCCGAAGCGGACGACGTGCACGGGTTCGGCGTCGGGGTCGGCGTCGACCAGGTCCAGGGCGTCATCCCACGACGGCAGCAGCTCGCCGGTGGTCGGGTCGGTGTAGCCGCCCGCGTCGGCGTCCCACTGCGGCGCCCGGCCCGGTTCGTAGACCCGCACGTCAACCGAGGGCCACCACACCTGGTGGTAGGTGGCGGCGGCAACCTGCCGGACGAGGGCGCGGGGGATGGTGCCCCGGATGGCGAAGTGCGCGTGCGGGGCCAGTCGGCGTTGCGGCTCGACTGCTCCGGCGTACTGGACGTTCCAGCCGACCGCGCGGCGCAGGTTCTGCCAGAACCGATCAAGCAGCCGGGGGAAGTGCACGGCATCCCAGGCGGCACGCCGGTAGTCGTAGCTGTCCGGGTCGACCGGAGTGCCGTCGGAGTGCACGCGCCCGTAGGAGCCGAGGGTGAGGGTCAGAAACATCGACGGCCGGAACACCTGCCCGCCGTGACCCTCATACGTGCGGCCGACCGTGCGGTTATCGACGGGCAGGCGGGGCAGGTCCGGGGCGTCCCGCCGCCGTTTGGTCGACCGCACCCGCCGCTTGCCGTCGCAGTCCTCCTGGTCGCCGCTGCCGTGTGGTGGGGCGGGTCGACCGCGGAGTCCTTCGGTGGTGATCTGGCTCTCCAGTTCCGCGATGGCGTCGTCCAGGTCCGTCACCTGGTCCCACTGCGAGGCCCGGGCTGCTTCGTCGCGGGCGAACTCCAGGTGAGCGCGGGCGACGATCAGCCCGCGTTGCGCGTCGGTGGCCGGCTGCGGGCCGGGGTCGGGTTCGTCGTCGCGGTGCCAGCCCTCGCGGATCTGCTGCTGCCGCAGCTTCCGTGCCCGCTTCGCGCAGGCCGGGCACTTGGCCTCCTGGGTGGCGCCGCACGGCATGTCGATGACTTCCGTCTGGCCGGAGTCCAGGTCGGTGCGGCGCAGGGAGACGGGGCGGGTGCAGACGCCGTAGTCGGCGGCCAGGTCTTTGACCACGTCGACGGAGCGGGGCATCAGCATCCGGGCGGCCCGGGAGCCCGGCCTCGGCTCCACCGAAGGGGCGGGGGCGAGGCCGGGCAGCGTCGGGGTGATGGTCATCGGCCCACCTCCGCACCAGCGGGGTGAGGTCGCGGACCCGGATGGTCGGGCGGGTGTCGGTGGCGTGGTCGTCGCGGTGGCGGTCGAACACGGCGACTCCGGCCCGGGTGGTCTTGGCCCGGTACATGGCCGCGTCGGCGTCAGCGAGCGCGGCGGCGAGGTCCCCGGTGGTGGGGGCGAGGCCGATGCTGGCGGTCACCGCGACGGCGACGCCGGAGGGCAGCCGGACGGGGGCGGCGATCGCGGCGGCCAGCTGCCGGCCGGCGGTCACGGGGTCGGGGTCGCAGAGCAGGGCGGCGAATTCGTCTCCGCCGAGGCGGGCGGCGACGCCGTGAACGGTGGCGAGCCGGGCGGCGACAGTCCGGAGGACGGTGTCTCCGGCGGCGTGGCCGTGGGTGTCGTTGACCGGCTTGAAGCCGTCCAGGTCGACCACGGCCACCCACGGCCGGACCGGGGCCAGTTGCTTCCAGGCTTGGGCGAGGCCGGTGCGGTTGGCCAGGCCGGTGAGCGGGTCGCGGACGGCGGCGCGTTGCAGGGCGGCGAGTTCGTAGCGGGCGACGTAGAGGCAGTAGCGGTCCCAGCAGACCAGCACCAGGACGCCGACGAGGAACAGGCCGGAGAACAGAGCGTCGGTCATCGGGTCACCTCTCCAATCAGCGGGGTGCCGTTGCGGCGAACAAAGGCGGACGGCGACACCGGAGCGACCGGTGCCGGGCGAGCGGCCTCGACCGGGACCAGGGCGACGGGCTCAGCCACCGGCGCGGAAGCAGGAGCAGGCGGGGCGGGCTGCTCGACCGGACGGGCCGGCGCGGTGGGCTCCTCGACGGGGCGGGCCGACGCAACGTCGGCGGGGGTCGGGGTGGGAGCGGTGGCCAGGACGAGCTTGGACAGGCCGATGAACGCCAGCGCGGGCACGGCGGACAGCAGCCACCCTGACAGGCCGGGCTTGGCGACCGCGAGCTGCGCGGCCAGGGACAGGGCGACGGCGGCGACGAGCAGGAACATCGGGTATCCGATCGGCCCGCCGGTCCGCTTGCGTCGGCGGATCGTGAGCAGGGCGGCGACGGGGACGAGTTCGGAGATGACGGCGTTGGCCCAGCCGAACCACTCGCCGGTCCCGGCCGGGGAGTTGTCGAGGGTCCAGTCCTTGACGTGGGTGAAGGAGGCGGCCCCGGCGAAGCCGGCGACCAGCAGGAGGATGACGACGAGGACCAGGCCCTCAGCTCGGTCGGCGCGGGTGTTGGTGGGGTGGGGCTTCATGCGGCACCGTCCAGGATCTGGCCGTCGATGACGCGCAGCCGGCCGTAGGTTTGCGCCATGTCGCGGATCTCGTCATCGGTCAGGTAGGAGAACCGGACCCGCATCGGCGTCGGGTCACCGTCGATGACCACGAAGCCCACACCGGGCAGGGACTGCGGGATGCGATCGCACAGCGCGCCCCGGTCCCGCATCCCGTCCCCGAGCACCAGGTCCACCTGGGCCGCCTCAGCCAGCCGCAGCCCGATCCGGGTAGGGAACAGGTCCCGGAACGGCAGCACCTCCTTGCGCGGGTCCTGAATCGCCGCTAGGACGTGCACGCCGACCGCTCGCCCTTGGCTGAGAAGGATCGACAGGGCCGCCTTGATCCGGTCCTTGAGCTGCCGGTCGGTCAGGTAGGCGGTCAGGTTCGCCAGCTCATCGATCACCAGGACGATCAGCGGCTCATCCGGCGTCGGGGTGTGCTGGCGGGTCCGGCCGTAGAGCTTGCCGGCGCGGTCCTTGGCGACGGTGGCGGCCTCCTCGATCAGCTCGCACATCGCGGCGTAGTCCTTGCGGGCGAACCGGGTGAACATCGGCGCGCCCATCCCCAGCTCCATCCCGCCCTTGGGATCGAGGCCCCAGATCTGCACGAGCCCGGAGGTGACCCCGGCGGCCAGGGAGCGGACCACGGACCAGATGACCGAGCCCTTCCCCGAACCGGTCGCGCCGACCACGAGGACCTGGGTGCCGAACAGGCGCAACTCGTAGCCGTCGCCGTCCTCGCGCTTGCCCACGGGCAGGGCGGTGAACTCGGGCACCGCCGGCACCGGCAGCGGCCGGACGAGCTTGGCGAGGGGGTCACCGCGGAACAGGTGCAGCAGCACCAGCTCGGGGCGCGGACCCGGCACGGCCTTGACCTGCCGCACGCCGAAGGTGTGCGCCAACCTCTCCGCGACGCGGGCGAAGTCGTCGGGGATCTGCCCGGTGACCATCCGCACCGACACCACATCCACCCCGGAGGCGCAGCGGACCCGGCGCAGGACGGGCAGGACCGTGTGGGCGTCGAAGGACACGGCGAGCTTGGCGGTGACCATCGCGGCCTGCCAGTTGCGGCGGTAGACCATCCGCCGGTAGCGGGACAGGACCGGCCACCACCCGAACCGCAGCCACGACGACCGATGCCCGAACGCCCACCCCGTTGAGCCGGCGGCGACGGCGCTCACCACGACGGCGGGACCGGCCCAGCCGAACCGCAGGTACAGCCAGCCGAAGACAGCGGCCGGGGCGGTCAGGTACCAGAAGCGCACCAGGACCACGGCCAGGCGGCCGAGCGCCTTCGCGGTCCACCACGACAGGGCCAGCCACATCGGGATGCGCACGAACGGGGTACGGACGTTGATCGGAGCGCCCTCGATCCGGTCACCCCGGATCACGTTGACCAGCGGCACGGCTCAGCCCTCCCCAGCGGTGGCGGCGGCGAACAGGGACCCCTGTCCCGGCGTACCGGGACGACGGCGCACCACCCGGCGACGGACCGGCGGGCGGGTCGGCAGCAGCGCGGCCAAGTCCACCGGCCCGAACTCGGGAGCGGGGACGTGGCGGGTCATGGTCGGCAGCCACCGACCCCGGCCGAGGACCGCGCGCAGGTCGACGCGGTCAGAGACGTGCGGGGCGATCAAATCGGCGTCGAGGTGGCGCAGCTTCACCACGGTCCGGGCCAGGGCGGCAGCGGCGGCGGCAATCTCGACCAGCGCGGCCACCCGGACGGCGTCGGCGGGGACGGTGGTGTAGACCTCGCGGACGGCCCGGATACCGGGACCGGCCAGCCGCATCACGGTGCGGCGGTGGGTCTTGCGGTTCGGACCGGGGCGCGGGTGCCCGGCGATCCGGGCAGCGTTCGATACCGTGGGCATCAGCCCAACTCCTTCCAGGGAGAAGAGGGTGAGGCGCGGGGCGGGGGTCGTCCTTGGCGGGGTGAAGTCCCGCCCCGCGCGTCCAGATCTGGTCAGGCCGCCTGCTTCACGGCGGCGGGCTCGGTCATCGCCCCGGCGCGGACCGACCACGCCTGACGCGCCCGGCACTTCCCCGAGCCCTTACACCGCTGCGAATCCACATACGGCGTCAGCGTCACGTCCGTGAACTCCACCGCCGGCGGATAACCCGGGATCTTCGACGCCGGCGGCACCGGCTGCACCGGCGCGGCGATCTTCACCTTCACTTCCTTCGACCCGCCGAACTTCCCGGCCTCCGGGTCCAGGTCCAGGACCTTGACCACCCACAGCCGCTCGCCCGTGTCCTTGTCACGGGCCTGGTCGTCGCCCTGGCCGCGCTTGTCGAAGTCCGTCACCGGCTCCACCCCGAGGCACAGCGCCCCCTGCGGGAAGACGTAATCAAACGGAACCGGAACCTTGATCGTGTTCGGGACTGCCATGCCCCTGCCTCCTCGCTCGGACGGCCGGCAACTTGCCGGTCGTACGTCTTATGCACATCTGCATAAGACCACTGAGGACAGTATGCACACGTGCATAAGTGTGGGCAAGCGTTTCTATCGATGCGAGGGAAGGGTTCAGCGGGTGGGGCGCAGCGGCACGAAGGCCAAGGAAGCCAGAGCCAGTAGACCAGCGGCGGCGGCGAAGGGAGCGCCGAGGCCGCCAGCATCGGCGACGACACCACCGAGGACGGAGCCCAGGGCCGCCGACCCGATGCCGAAGAGGCGAGTCGAGGACACGACGCGGCCGAGCATGTCGTCGGGCGTGTGTAGCTGACGGGTGGAGCCGCCGACGACGCTGCCGGTCGTCGAGGCGATGCCGACGAACACGAGGGCGACCGCAGCGACCCACGGAGTAGCCGTCAGAAGCACGGTCAGCCAGGCAGCGGCCTGGACTCCCAGCGTGACGGCGTAGGCGGAACGAGGAGAGAACGCTGCAGCGATGCGCGGCGCGAGCCACCCACCCGCGATGCCGCCCAAGGCGCCGCTCGCGATGAGCAAGCCGAAGCCAACGGTGCCGAGGTGAAGTACGTCCTGTGCGTAGAGGACTAGCGTTGCGAACGCGATGTTGTAGCCGAGATTGTAGGAAGCCATTCCGAGCGTCACCGTGCGGAGTTCGGGATGGCGGAAGAGGTGAGCCATGCCGACCCTGATGGCACGCAGCATCGGCGCATGCTCAACTGCAGGCTTCGCGGGTGGAGAAGGTAGCCGGCTCACAAGCGCGGCCGAGAGCAGGAAAGACCCGGCATCAAGCCCGAAGGGCAGGACACGAGAAGCCGCGAAGGTCGCCGCACCGACGGGTGGACCAGCTAGTGAGCGGCCGAAGGTGTCGATCGCCCAGAGTCGCCCGTTGGCACGTGACAGCCGCTCTTTGTCCCGGCCAACGATCGTCGGAATCACGGCCTGGGCCGCAGGGTCGAAGAAGCACGAGCCGACGCCAACGAGGAAGACCGCCACCGCGAGGGCCGCGATGCTGGCGCTGTCGGTCACGACCAGGAGGACGAACGCGAACAGCGTGGCCGCCCGGCCGAGGTCGGACGCCACCATGACTGTCCGCCTGCTCCAACGGTCGACCAGCGCGCCAGCGGGCAGACCGACGAGCAGCCAGGCCGCGTAGCCGGCCGCCGACACCGAGGCCACCGCCAGCGGGTCCCGAGACAGCGCCGCCGCCATCAGGGGCGCAGCGGCCAACAGCATGCCGTCCCCGGTGACCGAGACGCCGGTCGAAGCCAGCAGGAGGCCAAGGCCCCGTTTTGGCGACGCCTCGACCGGTCGCTCGGTCACCGCGGACATGCCAGCTGCCTCAGCGCAGACAGCAGTCGGGACCGAAGTGCCCCGCGGCTGCGCTGGCCACGAATGCAGCCCATCCCGGCTTGGCGAACGCGAGCATTGGGCCAGCACCAACCTGCTTGGTGTCTCGTACGCCGATAACGCCGTCCACGCTCGCGACTTCGACGCATCCTCCGCTGTCGCTGTGTGAACTCTTGCGCCACTTGGCTCTGCTGAAGTCAGGACTCACCACGGCCTCCGTCGATTGATCGAGGGTCCTCTAGATCCTCGATGTAACGAGCCAGTGACGCAAGGTGCTCTATCGACTCTGCCGGCGGTAGGGCATCGGCGGCGAGCGCGTCGAACACGGTCGAGTAGGCGTCCACATCGGCGGGCGCCGAGAGGTAGAGGTCGGCCGTCTGGGACTCCACGAACACAACTCGGGGACTGGACTCTGCGCGGAAGTCGTAGAGCGTGAAGGGCACCACTGCTGAGGCTGTACGGCCTACGCCCAACGGGATGATCCGCAGAGTCACGTTGGGCAGCTCGGCACGGGTCCGTAGGTATGCCAGCTGCGAGAGGATAACGTTGCGAGTGCCAGGCCAGGCCAGTAAGGCGCGAGCATCCAGAAGCGCGGCGTAGGCCGGCGCACCGTCCGCCTGTAGCAGGGCCTGCCGACTCATCCGGCGGGCAACGATCGCCTCCGGGTTAGGCCAGCCGCCGCTCCGGGTGTAGGCCAAGGCGTACTCAGGCGACTGCAACTGACCAGGCACCATCAGCGGGTAGTACTGCTGAATCGACCGGACGCGAGTCTCGATCGCCGCCACCTCGCCCTGGCGGCGAGTCACGCCACCGGCCCGTACTAGCCAGGCACCCCCGATGCCCTCGTCATCAGCACTCATCGCGAGCAGCTCCGCGCGGACCTCCTCGGGCACCCCGTAGTAGTGCAGGAGCGTCGCCAGGTCCCGGGTGCTTACGGCGATCCGGGCGTTCTCAATCCGCGACACCTTCGGCTGGGACCAACCAAGGGCAGCAGCCACTTCCTCGCCTGAAACTCCCAGACCCTCACGTACACGCTTCAGTTCGGCCGCCACGCGTTCGCGGTGAACCCCAACAGCCATGAAGCACCTCCGCCATGCAGCCATGCATACTCAGCCGAGTGTAAGGCGTCCAGTAGCCAGACCACGACCGGCGGCGCTGAGGACTGGCGAGCCTCCCTGCTCCCATGAGCCACCGCCCTCACATCACGATCTTAGAACCTTTTGCCAAACAGCGATCCTGCCGGGCTTTCGTCCGTAAGTCGAATGCTCAAATGGTCCTCAACGTTGAAACCGCTTCGCTCCAACTCTTTAGTTGGAAGGCTGTCTGAGTTAATTAGGGCAATATACTGGAATCCCTCTTTAGTGCTTTCCCTGGCAGCTAATTGGAGGGCGAGGGAAACTTGCCTCTCATCTACGCCCTCGAAAATCGCGCTGTCATGGATGAGCACGCCAGGGGATTCTCTGCGCTTCGCCCATACATGGGAGATGGCGAGGTCGTAGGCGTAGATGCCCATATTGCCCACGCCGTGAGAGTTTCCTCGCTCTAGTCGAACCTCAAAGGCGTACCCAGAATTGGTCACCTCTATAACCAGATCGCCCGGCTCACCGTAAAGGACCTGAGTTATTCGCGCGAAGCTCTCGATAGCCTCTGACCACTGCGGCCGCCGCTCGTAGTGGTCTGTCAGTGCCTGCTGCTTAAGTTGCTGCCGTTCAATCTTCAGATCTTCTTTACCAGCCTCAAGCTTCCGCAGTTCATCGGTGCGTGCATTAAGCGCCTCCAGTTGACCGCTGGCCTGGGCGAAGCGCGCTTGAAGGTTGGTGAGGTCATCTAAGGCCCCGCCCGATTCCAGCATGAGAAGGGACTCCTGACGAGCGGCCTCCAACTGGTCAAGCTCGGCTCTTCTCGTGGTTATGACGCCATGTAACCGGGAGATCTCTGCCTGAAGGTAGCTACGCCGGTTCTCGCTGATCTGCCGATGGAAAGTAGCCACTTCGTCAACCGACCGGCGAACAAGCTCTGGAAGTGTTACGCCCACCTCTTCGTACAACGCCGTGACTGCCGCCACGTCAACATCCGATTCTTGGCGGAGGCGTTCGGAGTAAAGGTTGACCATGTTCTGACTCAAAGTTACATCAGACATGGCCTCTTTAATCTCGCTCGTTACATTGTCCAAGCGACGTTGAATGTCATGGTATTGAGGTAGAACGCGGAATTCATTTATTGCAGCGCGAAGATCAGCAACCTGTGCCGCCAGCCGTACCCGCTCCGTTTCCAGCTCGCCGAGGCTGCCCTTGTAGCGTTGTACCGCTCTCGGAGACTGGTCCACCAAAGTCTTGAGTACGGCCTCATCGTCCTTAAGCGTTTGCCACTTTCCGGCCAGTCGCCAGTTGAGGCCCAAGAGGAAGGCATTGTTGACCTGTATGTTCCACGCTCGCTGTTGAGCGACCACTTGGAAGGGGGAAACGAATGCTCCTCGGCCGCTCCGCGCGAAGTACGAAAAGAGCGATCGAAAACTAGGCGAGTAGGGAACGTCCAGGCTCTTTTGCCCCAAGCCGAACGACGACTCTCCCAAGTACCGCTTCCACTCGTTAAGGCGGACGTGTAGCCCTCCAAGAGTGTCTAGTCTTCCCTCTATGAACCCAGGTATCGGTCCGTTAATTACAACCTCACTCATGCCCTCCAATGACCGGGAAACTTCGAATTGCGCGCCGCCAATCTCCAGCAATAGCCGGAAGGTCCACGGTCTAGTGTCCTTGACGCGATACAGGGTTTGACCTTTGGTTAGGTTTGAGCCCAGGCAGAAGTTGATGATTTCCACCAACGAACTCTTTCCTAACCCATTTCGCGAGTCAGTGTCTGCCGATTCCTGCGTCCGGTCTGCAACCACAAGGTTAAACCCGCGCTTGAATTGGACAGTGCGAAATTCGGGGTAGTCGGCGGAAACTCTCAGAATCTTCACCTGGACCACCGGAGGGTTCCGCGGTCCAGTTCGACCACACCGATAATAAACAGGAAATCGAGAGCCAGCAGGAAGCGTTCGTAAGAGAGTACGTCCTGTGTGGCAGCCCACAGGTCCGAAACCGTCATCCCGTTGCGCCTGAACTTGAGCAGAAGTGCAGACTGCCCTAATAGCGAGTACGGCGTCGTTACGTACTTATCAGGAAGGATCATCGCGGGACTTCCTCGAAGACGTCGCAAACCTGAAAGAGGTGCGCAAGGACCGCTAGGCCAGCCGCCTTCCTCGCGAAGGTCGTCTCTTCGCCCTCTTCGCCGCCGGCAAAGTTGCTCAACGCGACAAAAAGTGCGTCCCCCCGCAGTCCGGCATTCCAGAGCGAGTCGTATTCGGCGACGAAGCCCGCGCGCAGCTCGGCGGGGAAGTTTGGGTCGAGGTTGGCCGCCATCCTCTCCAGGTACCTGGCTACCATCTCGCTTTGAGCTAAGCCGATTGTCAGTCGCTTGCGCGTCAAGTCACCCAAGCCGTTGTGCGCCATCTTTTCCTCGGGGGGTACGGCGTTAAGGGCGGTGGAAGGAATGCCGTCGTGTTGGGCGATGTGCTTGCAAACGACGTCTAACTCGGCGTGTGTAACGATCGTCATTGACTTACTCAATTGCTGGTCGACCCACCGCTCATGTTGCACCTTGTAGGCAAGTAGCAGGTCCACCGGATAGTCTTCAACGTTCTGATCGATCAGGGAATGATGCGTGGGGCAAAGAATCATGAGGTTAGAAACGTCGTTCCTTTGGGCGAGATCAAGCGATGGATCGGCCCGAGGCCCCTCGTTCGCTAACCCCTTGATGTGAGCTATCTCGGCTAGGAGGGCGGCTTTGCCGTTGCTTTTGCCCTTAATGACTAGGGGCGCCCGGCAGCCAGGGAAGGAGCAGCGACCGCTAGACAGAGCGAAGAGGATCTTGATCGTCTTCGCTGTGTATGACCGTGCCGCCATCTGTCCCCCCGTCCTATAGCCACACAGTAGAGACTGAGTCGTCCATTGTGAACCACCCGCTGATACCGCGCCCCTCAGCCGTCAGGAGTGTCAGCTGCTGGCACGAGAGCTCTGCTTGGTCTGCCCTGCGGTGCAAACTGGGGCTAGGTGGCGGGGTCTACAGGCTGAGAACTGCCGAATTGACCTCTTAAGGATCAAGGCGGCCCGCAAGCGGGCCGCGCCGGCCCGGCCCCGGCCTGCTGGCGACCTCCGGCCGGCATCGGCCGGGCCGGCCGGCCATGCTGAGGGACGACACGCGGTCGTGAAGACCTCGGGGCTCCGCCCCGAACCCCGGCCCTCCTCAGAGATGCCGCCCGCGGATCACCTCGCCGGGCACCACAAGGGCTACCAGCCTCCCCGGAGGGGGACCAGGTCGTTCGTCCGGTAGGGCGCTCCACCTGGTCCCCCTCCGGGGAGGCTGGACGGTCGGAGACTGCCCGACGAGGAGATCCGCCTGATCGGTCCCTTAGACTGCGCTTCCGCTTCGGAGGTGTTTGATGCACTGGACTGTTCGGCATGCCGTGACCAGCGAGTACACGGACGAGGACGGAACACCCGCCTTCCTCTCCGTGGTTCTGGCTGAACAGCCTGGTCCAGAGGGTCGGTATATCGAGTTTCAGCTTGATCTCGATGAAGACGAGCGGGAAGACGGCTACTGCGTGATGGACGCCGCCCCGCCAAGTTACGACGGTGACCCGATCGCTCTAGGTCTGGCAGTCGGCACGCACAAGACCCTCTACGGCGGAGTCAAGGAGTGTCGGCTCGACAGCGGCCTGCTGATCCTCCGATTCACCTGGAAAGCGCGGCGGATCTTTGGCTGGCCAGGGAAGCTCAAGCTCGGTCTGGCGCTTCCAGAGGATCAACGTGCGGCGCTTCGGCGCGGCCTCGTGGAGGTGTTCGCATTCGCGCCTCCAGGCGAGCGCCCTCCACGGGTGATCGTCTAGCCCACGCCATGACGAGGGTGGCGCAGGGCGGTCCGCATCTGGTCCGCAAGAGGCCGATGGACGTTGGGGGAGTGGCGTGAGATGTCGAGAGGTGTTTTCGCTGCTAGAAGGCCACGTGCGCAGGTCGACGGGGCGGGCAGTTTGATCTCGTAATGCGTAGGTCGACGGTTCGATTCCGTCAGGCGGCTCGGCACAGAAGCCCAGGTCAACGGCCTGGGCTTCGCCGTTTCCCGAGGTCGACAACCTCGCCGCCGGCCGGCCGAATCCTTGAACTCCTTCCAGATGTACGACGACGTTGCCGTCGTGGAAACCTTCGTCGGCGAAACCACCCACCGCGACGACAAAGCCGCCGCCTAGGCCAGAGCTATCGAACGACTCCGGAAGGAAGCCGTCACCGGCGAAGAAGCCCGGAGACTCATTGCCCGCGCGGCTCGGGAACTGCCGAGCTAGGCGCACTCCAGCCGCCATGCTGGCCGCCCACGGCAGCGGCCAGCTCTACTGACCGAACGTGTACCGAGTCCGCAGGGACTTGAGCCGCAGGCACTGGAAGCAGACCTGAGCGTGTGGGAGCGCCGACGGTTCCACGTGGGGAGCCGTTGCCGCCGTATGCAGCTTCATCGCGGCGCGCGGCTTTGGCAGGTGGTTGGCGGTAATCATCGGGCCGGAGATGACACAAGCCAGGGTGAGAGTTCGTCGACCAGGCGGGAGTCTTGGATGGGTCCACCGGGAGAACGCGATGAGGACTGGTTCACCAGGGTCTACTCGGCCGATTACGGACAGGTGGTGAAGTACGGCCAGCGCCGGCTTGCCGATCTGGACGCGGCGGCTGAGCTCGCTCAGGAGGTGTTCGTCATCGCCTGGCGGCGTCGCCGCGAGGTCCCGGACCGTAGCCTGCCCTGGCTGTACGGGGTGGCTCGTCGTCTGCTTGCGAACGAATGGCGAGCTCGGAGAGCTGCGCCGGATGTGCTACCGATTACCAGGGTTGGCCTTTTGCAGAAGCCGGGTTCGTCCGGTGCCGACGCGACAGTGGGCGTCGCCGATCTTCAGGCCGCTCTAGCCACTCTCGCCGACCTCGACCAGGAAATCCTCCGGCTGGTCGGCTGGGAGGAACTGACAGTTTCCGAGGCCGCCCAGGTCCTCGGCTGTACCCGTACCACCGCTGCGGTGCGTCTGCACCGCGCCCGTAGGCGTCTCAACGAAGCGATGTCGCACCGAGCTGCGCCGGTGCGGCAGCCGGTGTTGACGAGTCCTCGAAAGGTCATGTGATGTTCGGAGAAGAGCGAACGCGTACCCTCCTCGGTCCGGCTGACCCGGTCAGGCAAAGCACCGTCGCACCGCCCCGGCTTTCGGCACACGATCTGATCGTCCGCGCGGAGGCTATCGCCGAGCCGGTCGCCCATCGCCGCCAGGCGCGCCCGACGCGCAGGCTGCTTCTGACGGCCGGGACGTTGGCCGTAGCGGTCGGCGCCGCGGCACTCGCTCAAACGTTCGGCCCGTCCAGCCCGGACACCTCTGAGATCGTCAGTCCGCCCGGGGTGGATCCGGGGGTGGTGCTCGTGCCGGTGGCGTACGGCTCTGGCACCCGTGATGCGGGGAGCCAGCTGCGCGCGTTGGCGGGCAGGCTTGTCGATGCGGAGTACGACAACCGTACGGGCCGGTACATGTACCACCACACCAAGACGTGGGGCGACCCAGTGATGACGTCTCCTGACGGTCGCCACCACGTCGCTTTCGCGGCCGATACCAAGGTCTGGCAGGCTGCCGACGGGACCGGTAAGCAGGTCACCGTTCAACTTGAGCCGCAGTATCCGGACCAGGAGTCCCGGGACTACTGGCAGCGCAACCTCGAGCCCACGGCTGCCGCCTCCGCCACCCCCGCGCCTGACAGCATTCCGCTGCCACCGATGGACCTCGCGCCGCTGCCGTCGGGTCGAGCACAGCTGAACGAACTGCTCAAGGTCAGGTTCGGTGCCACCGCCGTCAGCAAGGAAGTCAGTACGGTGTACGGGCGGTATGTCGTTCCGCGTCAGACGCGAGCTGAGATTTTGCGGGTCCTTGCCGATGTGCCTGGGTTCGTGTGGCGGGGCCAGGTGACCGATCGGGCCGGCCGGAAGGGTGTAGCCATCACCTTCGACGACCCCGATCACAACGCGCAGTCCTTGCTGATCTTTGACCCGAACACTGGCGAACTGCTCGCTCACGAGCGGCTAACCCTCTCGCCGGTACGAATCAGCGCGTACCGGGTAATCCTTGGCACTGCCTGGACCGATCGACTCAACTGAACTGCCGGGTGCCGGGGCTGCCTCGATGGTGGCCCCGGTCCGCGGCCAACTTCGTTGATCGTGCTACGCGGCAACGGGCCCAAGGCGGCCGTCTACGGCATCCACGGCAGCACCGCAGTGGTGATGCTGGCGATCAGCGTGCTCCTGCTCGTCGCGTAACCGCTCGTCACGCCGCCTCGGCCGGGTATCGCGTCCACCACGACCTCGTCTCGTCGCCGCCAGCCCGTGGCGGCGTCAGGCGATGGAACGGCGGGTCCGCCGCCTGTCCTTGGTCCGGAGCGAGCGAATCAACCAGGCTCCCGCCGGGGCGTCGGTCAGCTCGTCGACTTGGCCCGGCCTCGGGGCGCATGCCAATCGCTAGCGGGGAAGCCTGGTGGCCGGCTCGTCGGCTGGCCTCCCCGGGGCTCGCCTCACCAGGTCGGCGAGGGTGGCCCGCCGCATCAGCGGACGGCAGGCGTCGAGTCAGCCGGCCCGGGCCGCCCGGCTCCGGTAGGCGCGGGGTGAGAGGCCGGTGGTGCGCTTGAAGGCGACGCTAAGTGCGCTCTCCGAGCCGTAGCCGACGGCGCGGGCGATGACCGCGACGGTGTCCTCGCCGCGGCGGAGACGGTCGGCGGCCAGCTCGATCCGCCACGCGGTGAGGTACTCCAGCGGGCCGCGCCCGACGATCTCCTTGAAGCGGGCGGCCAGCGTGGAGCGGGACACCGCGGCGGCGCGGGCCAGTTCCGCCACCGTCCACGGGTGGTCCGGGCGGGCGTGCATCGCCCGCAGGGCCGGGGCGACCACCGGATCCGCCAATCCGGCCAGCCAGCCGGACGTGGTGCCGTGGTTGAGATGCAGGCGCAGGATCCGGATCAGCATGACCAGCGCGAGGTGCTCGGCGACCAACCTCGCGCCCGGGTGCGCCTGCCGTAGCTCCGCGTCGATCTCCCCTACGGCCCACCGGACGGTCTCCGCCTCGGGCGTCGCGGCCGGTACGTGGACGACGGGCGGGAGGCTGTCCAGCAGCAGGGCGCGGGCTCGCTCGGTGAAGGAGAATGCGCCGCCGACGAGGAACACCTCGTCCCCCTCTCCGGCGCGGGCCACCCCGTCGACTGCTGTCTGGAAGATCGGCTGAGCCGGCTCTGCCGGCTCATCGGGGCCGCTGGCGAGGGTGAACGCCCGCGGCCGGGTCAGCAGGAAGCAGTCACCCGCTTCGAGGCTGACCCGGTCCGGTCCTCCGTCGACGTGCAGCAGGCAGCGGCCCCGCCGCACGGCGTTGAATTTGACGCCGGTGGGCGGCTCGAACCGGACCGCCCAGTGCCCGCCGGCGACCAGTGCTGCGGAAACCTGGCTCGTCGCGCCGAGCAGCGTGAGCACCTCTTCCAGGGGATCCACGGCACCTCGCGTTGGACTGTCGCTAAAGAGTGATGGACCCTAGAGTACAGACAGTCCGGCGATGTCGCTCGTAGCGTGGGCACCATGACAGAGACCGCACGCCTGGCCACCCCGTTCACCGCCCGGACCACGGCCGCCGAGGTCCTCGACGGCGTCGACGTCAGCGGGCGCCGGATGATCGTCACCGGCGGAGCCTCCGGCATCGGCGTCGAGACCGTTCGCGCTCTCGCCGGCGCCGGCGCGGAGGTCACCGTTGCGACCCGCAATCCGGCGCAGGCCGAACCGCTGGTGGCGGAGTTCGCCGGTCCCGGTCCGGGCAGCGTCCGCGCGGCAGCGCTCGACCTGGCCGACCTGGCGTCCGTCGACGCGTTCGTCGCCGCCTGGGAGGGGCCGGTACACGCGCTGATCGCCAACGCGGGCATCATGGCGATCCCCACCCGGCAGCTCACCCCACAGGGTTGGGAACTCCAGCTCGCCACCAACTACTTGGGCCACTTCGCGCTCATCCGCGGCCTGCACGACAACCTCCGCGCCGCCGGCTCGGCGCGGGTGGTG
Organism: Micromonospora sp. R311; assembly: GCF_056780015.1. Taxonomy (NCBI): domain Bacteria; kingdom Bacillati; phylum Actinomycetota; class Actinomycetes; order Micromonosporales; family Micromonosporaceae; genus Micromonospora; species Micromonospora sp. R311. The sequence continues at coordinate 8,251 of NZ_JBSWCE010000042.1, read as the reverse complement.
GTGGTCAGCTCCGGGGCGCACCTGCGGGAGGCGTTCGATTTCGGCGACCCGCAGTTCGAGCGGCAGCCCTACGACCGCTGGGCGGCGTACGGCCGGTCGAAGACCGCCGAGGTGCTGCTCGCGGTTGGCATCGCCCGGCGCTGGGCTACCGACGGGATCACCGCCAACGCGCTCAACCCTGGCTTCATCACCACCAACCTCCAACGCCACATGGACGACGAGACGCTGCGCGCGTTCGGGGCGATGGACGAGGCGGGCAACCGCATCGAGCAGCCCTACTTCAAGACGCCCGCGCAGGGCGCGGCGACCTCCGTGCTGCTGGCCGCGTCGCCGCTGGTCGAGGGCGTCACCGGCCGGTACTTCGACGACAACCAGGAGGCCGACCTCGTAGCCGGCGGCCCGGAGGCAACCGGCGGAGTGGCCGCCCACGCCGTCGATCCGACGGCCGCCGACCGGCTCTGGGAACACGCGGAGACGGTGCTGGCCCGCCGCCAGGCGTCGAGGTGACGGCCAGGTCCGGGCCGTCACCGAACGGCCCCGCGTACACGTCCGGTGTCATCCGGGCCGACGGCCCGCGACCGAATGTCGGCCGGTGCTCGGGGACGGGATGCGGGACCGGGGCGCGGTCACGAGGCGTCCGAAGAACGGGCCGAGGCGAGTCGACTGCGATCACCAGAGCCGTTCCTCGCCGGGCTCTTCCCGCCGATGAGACATCACGGCGAGGAGATCCGCCTTCAACCACCCGGTGACAACATCTACTGCGTTCCCCTGCGCAGGTACCACAATCCGGCCCGCTGACGGTCGCGCAGCCAGTGCACCCGGGGTGCCTCATCCGGTCGAGGCGTCCAGTCGCGGTAGGGCAGGAAGGCCACGCGCCAGGCAACCACCGCGAAGATGTAGAGGCCTGCTGGGGGAAGGAACCACCACAGGGCATCTCGACGGCGGTAAGAGCCATGGGGCGCGAGCCAAGCCGTGGCCGCGACCGGAACCGCGATCTGCCCGAGATCCGCGAGCGGGTCACTCTCCAGCGCGCCCTCGATCAGTTCACCGGTGCTCGCGGACAGCACCACCACCCCGCCCAGGAGCAGCGCCGTGATCAACGTGCGACGACCGCGTCCGACCGGCGGGCGCGAGCCGGGGGGATCATTGGCCATGCCCGGAGGATACGAGCCGACAGCAATCGTTGACGTGAGGATCGTTTGCTGGGGCGGTGTTGCGCCGGCCGTCCACGAGCCGTCACCGCACCCCGACGGGTCCTCGCCTTCAGGGCGGGCGACTACAGCATCTTCACCGGCACCAGTCGCACGACGTCGACCCCGTCGAGTCTCAGAAGTTCGGACACGTCCCGTCCCCTCGGATCGAGCGGCACCTGGAACCGCAACGACGCGTGGGTCATCTGCCGGTCGAGATGCGTGGCCAGCTCGCCCTTGCCCCGGCACTGCTCGCGCAGGCGCTCGTAGGCGGCGTCGCGGTCCTCGAAGGCAACCGACTTCGCTTGTGGCAGTGCCCGGACGGCCTTCTCCACGGCAGCTCGCTGCTCGTCGGTCACGGTCGACTTCAGCCGGACGATGACCCCGATCTGCGACGGTAGAGGGTCGATCTGTGGGCTGCTGAGCGCCACGTCCTCGACGCCGTCAACCCCGGCCATCACCAACTCGACCGCCTCGGCGATCGAGGCGTCGGTGACAGTGGCGCGGAACGACTCCGGCATGACCTCCGGCTTCAGCTCCGCCAGCAGGTCCGGGCGGTCCTTGAGCGCCTCCTTCTGGCGCTCGTACGCCTGATCCCGGGTTTCCAGGGCCACCTGCTCGACGCTTGGCATCGACCGTAGTCGCTGCTCCACAACAGCCTTCTGCTCCGCCGTCCCGTCGCTGTCCAGGAAGACCGCCAACGTGCTGTCCCCGGCCACCGGTGCTTGGGAGGTGCAGGCGGACAAGCCCAGCAGGAGCAAGATCGCCAATATCGGCGCGACCCGACGCATGGGGCGACATCGTAGGTGATCGTGAAGCACCGCAGGTGGTAGGCAGGTGCATGAGTGGGGTGCCAGGGCCGGAGTTGACGGCCCTATCGGGATGGTGGGCTGTGCGTCTCAGACCGGGCCTGGACGAGGAGGGTCTGGTGATGGCTCCACAGCCACCGCAGGTAATGCTGTAGTTCCTCGGGTGTGGCGACCCATCCTTCGTCCACGTAGGTGAGGATGCGCTTCACTTCCCCGGCCACGAGGTCGTAGGCGGTCGCGCCGGTTTCCGGTACGGGCGTGCCCGGGGGGACCGCCACCGGGAGCGGGATGACGGGGAGGCGGGTCCCCTGCCTGGCGAATGCCTTGAGGACCGTGAGGTAGACGCGGGCCAGGTGGTAGGGGGAGACGGTGAGCGCGAGGCTGGCGATGCCGAGGGCCTGCACCTGGTCGACGATCCAGGCGGCCTGCAGGCCGGTGTGGGGAGCGGGCTCGGCCTGGAGGTGGACCCCGTCGAGGCGCCGGAGTCCGAGGCTCCGCAGGTAGTCGAGCGTGATCTCGACATAGGTCTCCTCGGCCGGATTTCCGTTCGCCACCAGGAGGTAGCGGAGGCCCGCGTTCGCCTCCCACCTTCGGATCGCATGGGTGAGACGCCATTCTTCGCCCTGACCGGTGGCTACGACGAGTGCCTCGACGTGGTCGGCGGCAGACTGGGGCAGGGTCAGGATCGCCGTGAGGGCCTTCATCACCGCCAGGAACTGGCCGGCCGTGACGCCGGCGAGGTCCTCGTCCCGCACGATGCGAGGGGTCGCTCCGTGGGGGTTCACCGAACTGCCCGGACCGGGTCGTGACCGGCGTCGGCGCGCGGAACCAGGGACGCCAGGTCGGGTCGGGGCAGGAAGGCCATGCGGGCGATCTTTTCAGGGCGGCGCATCGGCTACCAGCCCGCGGGCCGCAGCCGATGCGCCGCCGGGGTCACTGCAGGTGGAACCGTTCGTCGACGGCGAGGGCCGCCAACTGCGGCACGGAGAACGGCAGCCGCGTCAACCCGGTCCGCTCGTCGCCGAGATTCGCGACCTGCGCGACGAAGACCACCACACCGTCCGGGTGCCGGTACGCCGCCCACTGGTCGAACCGGTCGTCAAGGCCGGGCCGGACCACCACGCCGACCTGGGTCGCTCCGACGGTCACCACCTCGCACTCGCCCTGCATCTCCCAGAACTGCCGGGCCAGCGGGCACGGCTCGGCCGCCAGCGTGTTGCCGGCGGTGTGCACCTCGACGAGCAACCGCCCCGTCCGTTCCCCCTGGGCCAGCGCGGCCCATGACGTGTAACTCCACACGTCGACGCCGTTGACCCTGTCCACGAACTGCGCCTGGTGGTCCCGCAGCGGGGACTGGTCAGCGGGCTGGTTCGCCGGCTTCTCGGGCGTGGTGTAGCCGGCGGGCACGACGGAGACGACCTCGTCGAGCAGCCGGACGCCCTGGTCGCGCCGGGAACCCGCCGGCGCCGTCCGGTCCTCCTGCGGGCGGCCGTCCGGCCCGGTCGGCCACGGCTGCGCGCTGCCCTTAGCCGACGGGTGCGGGATGGCCTGCGGCCCCGGACCCGCCGGGCTGAAGCCGCCGGCACCCGGGGCGCCGACGGCCGTGACGCCGGCGACCGCCAGCACCACCGCCGCGGATCCGGCGCACGCCCAGGCGGTACGGCGGCGGGTGCGCGCCCGCCGCGCGGCGCCCAGCGTGGTGGCCGTACTCAGCGGAGGCGGCGCGGTGGTGGCCGCCATCTCGCTGCGCAGCGCCTCACGCAACTCTTCTCCGTTCATCGCTCCCCCTTCTCGATCCCGCTGTGCGCGGGCTGCAGGAGGCCGCGCAGTGTGTCCAGGCCGCGGGCCGCCTGGCTCTTGACCGTAGTCAAGGCGCTATAAAAGCCACGCACGGTTCGCCCGTTTGCGACGTCGGTCAGTTTCTGCACTATGGACGGCATGGCGCCCGTTCCCAGTACCCGATACGCGGACTTCATCGCCGCAGCTCGACGCGTTGCGCCGTCGGTGCTGCTGCCAGCGCTGGCGAACGCCTCTATCCAGCAGCTCGACGGCAGCATCTACCGTCCCCGTGCGAACGATCTGATCCAGGCGTGGATCATTGCGGCGGCTGCACGGGAAAACACCGCGTATGGCAATGAGCACCGGCAGCAGACGGTGGCCCTCAAGGACTTGATCCGAATCCGGAACACCTACCTCGAGTTGCACGACCCGTTCCTCAACGCGGTCGGGCAGCCAGGTGCGGTGGAGTCACTGATGGTCCGGACCGTGTTCGAGCAATTCCCGTTCGCACACTCCCGGTTCGAGGACCTATCACGCATTTTGTTACTCTTCGAACGGGATTACTCCTCGCTGAACTGCGAGGTGCTCTCCGTATCCTCATGGGAGCAGGTACTGGGCGCGCCGCTGGAGCAGTTCATGCGTGCAGCGTTCTTTATCTTGGTCGGCGCGCTCTGCAACGGCGGACTGTTCAACCCGGGCTGGCTCACCATGCCCCACTTCACGCCGGTGTTCGACGCCTACGACATGGCGCCGGTCCAGGTGCTGGAGATCTTCGACCGGGTGTTCGTAGCCGACTTCGCCGATGTACGAAGCAGAGCAGGGGTTAACCGGAACCCCGATCCGCACCTGCGGCGGTTCGACCCGAATCCCCTCCTGGAGACGCCGTTCGTGCGAATGCCCGACGGCACCAATTTGGCCCCATGCGTGCATCTCGTCGCACAGCGGGTCAGCCCCGCGTCCCTGTACTACGTGGGCCTTAGCCTCGATCCGTGGATCGGACCGGTGTGTGACGCTGTCGAAGACGGCGTGGAAATGACGAGAGTGCCCTCTGGGCTGCGATGATCGGGTTTCTCTAGGACCCAGATCGGTGCGGCTCGGAAGGACACTCTCGGTGCAAGGATCTCATGCCTTTCAGGCGGATGGCGCGGTGTTCGACGAGGACAACCTCGTGTCGCACGCGGGCTTGGTCCCGGTGCTGGAACTGGCCGAACAGGCCGGGTTGTCACAGCTGCTGGATCAACATGTCCGGTTCGTCGATGAGCGGGTGAAGTCCGGGGCGGCGAACCCGACACCGAAGCTGACCTCGATCATCGCGGGGATGGCCGCCGGCGCGGACAGCATCGACGACCTGGACGTCATCCGCTCCGGTGGGATGAAGCAGGTGTTCGGCGGGGTCTACGCATCCGCGACGCTGGGGATCCTCTTGCGGGAGTTCACCCACGGCCATACCCGGCAGCTGTCAGCGGTACTGCGCCGCACCTGATCGCCCTCGCCCGGCAGACCCCGATCCTGCACGGCATCAGCGAACAAGCATTCATCGACATCGACTCTCTGCTGCGCCCGGTGTACGGCCACGCCAAGCAGGGAGCCTCGTTCGGGCATACGAAGATCGCCGGGAAGACCATCCTGCGGCGGGGCTTGTCCCCGCTCGCGGTGACCATCTCCACCGAGACCGCAGCGCCGGTGGTGGCCGGGGTGCGGCTGCGGGCCGGACGTGCCGGCTCCTCCCGCGGTGCGGCGAGCATGGTCACCGAGGCGGTCAACACCGCCAAAGCCGCCGGCGCGCACGCGGACAACATCCTCGTGCGCGGCGACTCCGCCTACGGCAACGGCAAGGTCATCGCCGCCGTCGTCAAAGCCGGCGCCCGGTACTCGTTCACCCTGACCAAGAACGAAGCGGTCAACGCCGCGGTCGCGGCCATCCCCGAGGAGGCATACACACCCGTGCACGACCCGGGCGCGGTCACCGACCCCGACACCGGTGAGCTGATCTCCGACGCCCACGTGGCCGAGGTGCCCTACACCGCGTTCGCCGGCAGCCGTCACCGCATCACCGGCCGGCTCATCGTCCGCCGCGTGCTCGACGCCAACACCCAGGACCCGCTGTTCCCGGTCTGGCGCCACCACCCGTTCCTCACCGACAACACCGAACCGACCGCCGAGGCCGACATCACCCACCGCCGGCACGCCATCTGCGAGACCGTCTGGTCCGACCTCATCGACGGGCCCTGGGCCCACCAGCCGTCCGGATCGTTTCCCGCCAACGCCGCCTGGAACATCCTCGCCGCGATCACCCACAACCTGCTGCGCGCCGCCGGCACCCTCACCGGCAGCCCCCGCCACGCCGTAGCCCGAGGTGCCACCCTGCGCACCCACCTGGTCAACATCCCCGCCCGGCTCGCCCGGCCCCAACGCCGACCCGTGCTGCACCTGCCCACGCACTGGCCCCGGGCCGACGCCTGGCTCGCCCTCTGGCGGGCGGTCTTCGTCACCTGAACGCCCCCGCCCACGCACGCAACACCCACCAGCACACGCATCCGCGCCCCCACCCGCCGACCAGGAACCGAGCACGCTGGACAGACCAGCAGCACAACGACGCCCCCAGCCGACCAAAGACCGTCTCAACCGATCAAGCGATCAACCCGAATCCGATCCACGGATCGAGGCTTAAGGCGTCAGTGGCCGCAGGTCCGAACGGCTTGCCTGCACCTGCCGACGGCGGCGCCGCGCCCGCGAACCCAGATCTCGGCGCCCGTTCCAGGGAACGGACCGACGCCATCCTCGCGGCGCTCAGTAGCCAGCAGCCCGACGATCTCGTGTACACGCCTCCGGCCGACGTCCAGCAACTGGTTGCGGACTTCCTCGTCTCGACCGCCCGCGTCTACCTGGTCACCGGCCCCCCGGGCTGCGGCAAGACCAGCTTCACCCGCCATCTGGCGACTCAGGCTCCCGGAGTGGATGTTCAACTGCTGACCGCGGACTCGTGGACCGAGGACGTCGACCTGGCGCGGGAGATCCTCCGCTACGGCTCTCTGCCGGCGGGCGTGGATCCGCTGCTGACCCTCGAGGGTGAGAGCCAGAGCCTGTCCAGGCCTCTGCTCGTCGTCATCGACAGTCCGCAGTCCCGCGCCGTCGTGGACAAGGTCTGCCGGCAGCTCGACGGCACGCTGCGGCAGGTGCTCTCGGGCAACCTGAGGTTCCTCCTCGTACTGCGCACACCGCCGGATGTCGAACTCGCGCCCTACCCCGTCCTGTCCGCAGCGGTCATGACCGGTCAGGATCACGGTGTCGGCCCGTCGCTGCGGCTGGACCGCTGGGACGCCGGCACGGCCCGGGACGTGTAGAACGCGCAGCGGCACGAGAGTGAGCCCCCGTTCGACGCCCTGCCCGCCAAGATTCGCAACTTGGCCCGCCTGCCGCTGTACATGAGCCTCATCCGGGCCGCCAAGTCGACTGAACCGCTCGGGCAGACCAACGCCTTCCGGCTCGTGGAATTCTGCGTCGCCTCGATCCTGAAGGCGGCGAGCCTGGACGTCGAACGGGCCACGGCGGACCTGACGGCACTCGCGCGGATGCAGCTTGCTGCGGCATGGACGCATCACCTGCTTCCCGCGATGGAAGCCGACCCGCCAGGGGATGTCGGAGACCTCACCGCGTCCCCGGTCGCGAGACTTGTGCGGTCCGGCCCGTCCGGCGGCCTGACGTTCCATCACGACGTCATCCGTGAGTATCTCTTCGCCCGGTGGCTCGCCCAGCTCATCGAGGCCCACGGACGCTCGACCATCACCATCGAGCTGCTCAACGACCTTGCCGCTCGCACGAGCACGTCAGGCGACCTGCGAGGCGTCCTGGAATTCCTGTTGCAGGGCTTGGACGCTACGTCGCCGGAACTGCTGGCCGCCGTCGCACAGTCACCATCGATCAGCATCACCGAGACGCTGCCCTTGATGCTCGAACTCACCGGTGAGAGCCCGGCGTTCACCACCGCCGAGGTGCTGCGCGTGTGCGCCTCCCGCTGCCTGCACGACAATGGCCTACCGCTTGCCAGAGCCCTCCTGCACACCAACGCAGCCGCGACAGCACTGGGCGCTGAGTACCCCCGATGGATGCTGCGGGTCCTGCGCCGCTTCGGCCCGGCAGTATGGTCCGACATCGTGGCGTGCGTCGAGACGCAGCTGCCCATAGCGGCCATCCACGACTTCGTTCGTCTCGCGCAACTCGACACCGTAGAGGACGCGGTGTTCCTCGCCCGACACTTCTACGTCTTTCTCACCGCTGACGACGGCACTTCCCAGGAACTGAAGGCACTCCTGGCTCACCCCGACTGGCGAGCCCGCGCCGCCCTCGCCGAGGGGATCCGAGCGGGCCACGCGATCCCACACCAGATGATGATCTCTGTCAAGCCCCGGGTTTGATGGAGAGTTGGTTAGCTGGTTTTCAGGGGTGCGGTGACCGGGTGGGTCATCGCGTGTA
>NZ_JBSWCE010000041.1:0-69187 GCF_056780015.1 Micromonospora sp. R311 | reverse complement strand
CGTGACAACCCCAGGAAACCCCTGATCAGGGTGACTGTCACGAGGAGCGGAGGCCCCGCTCCTTCATCACATCAAGAGGCGGCGGGGAGCGGTGTTCTAGGCTGGATATCGGCGGGTCCGGGAAGTGACTGTTCCGAAGTGTTGACCATGGGGATCGGGTCAGCCGCGCTGGATTGCAGAGTCGCCCCCACGTGTCCTCCCGGGCCCGTCCTCGCCGCCGTTGCGTCCTTGATCATCTGCTTGTAGACGATGTCGGACAGGCGTCGTTTCAGGCAGCGCATGGCTTCCATCGGGGTCTTGCCCGCGGCGAGTTTGCGCCGGTAATACGCACGCCCCTCGGTGTCGTGGCGCAGTTGGACGATGGCCATGATGTGCAGGGCCCGGTTGATGCGCCGGTTCCCGGCACGGGACAGCCGGTGGCGTTTCTGATCGCCGGAGGACGCGTCCAGGGGTGCGGTGCCGTTCCAGGAGGCGAAGTGTCCGCGGCTGGCGAACCGGCTGATGTCACCGATGTCGCCGATCAGGCGGGCGGCGCCGGAGGGGCCGATGCCGTTGAGGTCCTGCAGGCTGCTGCCGGTGGTCTCGACGAGCTCGGTCAGTTCCTTGTTCGCGGCTTTGATCTTCTTGTCGACCTGGGCGAGCTCGGTGATCAGTTCCGACGTCAGCCGCCGGCGGGTGGCCCCGACAAGATCGCGCGGCCGAACCGTGTTGAGCAGGGTCCGGGCCTGCGGGGCGGACAGGGACTTCTTGGCTCCGCCGGGCAGCAGTTCCAGCAGGAGTTTGTGGATGCGGTTGAGCAAATCGGTGCGGGCGTGGCCGAGACCGTCGCGGCGGTCGACGAGCAGCCGCAACGCAACGGTCGCGTCGTCGACGGCTACCTGCCGCAAACCCTTGGCGCGTAGGGCTGCGACGGCGACGCTGTGGGCGTCGACCGGGTCGGTCTTGCGGCCCTGGCCGGTGTCGAACACGCGGGCCCGTGCGGACAGTTTCGCCGGCACGTCCACCACGGTCTCGCCGTCGGCGACGAGGCGTTGAGCGATGTGCCGCCCGATCCCGTTGCAGCCCTCGACCGCCCAGATCCGGTCCTTGTGCTGCCGGCCGAGCTTCAGCATCGTCTGGTAGCCGTCGCGGTCGGTGGTGAACCGGCCCTGGGCAAGGATCTTCTCGCGGTCGTTGATGATCTCGATGGTCGCGGACCGCTTGTGCGGATCCATACCGATGATGACCTGTCCCACGCTCGTCCTCCTCGATCAGACACGGGTGATGTCAGCGAGGAGGGCAGCGCTACTTCGAGCTGGGCAGACCCCTCTTGAGCCTCTCCGCGCCACGGTGACCGGCAGGAGGCATGCCAGATGAGAGCCACACCAAACCGCGGTGGGCAGCCGATGAGAGAGCCACCCCGCCGGTCACCTCGACCAAGCCTGGCCGGGCTGCGGTCGTAGCGCCAGTTAACAAGTAGCCGATGAGCGGTAGACGAGCGGCTGGCTATGCTGCCGGCCATGAGCGAAGCGTCTCCGCAGCCTTCCCCGTCGGCGGCCCCCACCGAGGCCGAGTCCCTGTTGTCAGTTCTCGAGCGCAACCGGCGGACCTTCGCCTGGAAGACGTCGGGGCTCGACGAGAAGGGTCTGCGCGCGACCACGGCGGCCAGTGCGATTGAGGTTCCACCCCGGGACCGGACACCGGAGTTTCATGCCGCGAGGGCGTGGGCCTGACGGTAGCAGGCGCGGGTTTCGTGGGGTGTGCGGTGGTTGAGTGTCGAGTGTAGACGGCTGTGGTTGTAGTAGGTGAGATAGGCGAAGACGTCTCGTCGGGCGTCGGCTCGGGTGGCCCAGACGCGGGTGCCGATCTCGGCTTTGAGGGTGGCGAAGAACGACTCGGCGACGGCGTTGTCGTAGCAGGAGCCGACCCGTCCCATCGACGGCCGCATGTTGAGCCTGGTCAGGGTGGTCCGAAACTCGGTCGAGGTGTACTGGGCGGTCTGGGATCCGCGGTCGGAGTGGAAGATCGCTTGCGGGGCGACCAGGCCCCGTCGGTGGGCGAGGGTGACGGTGTCGGAGACGAGTTCGGTGCGCATGTGCGCGGCCATGGCGTGTCCGACGACTTCGCGGGTGTGCAGGTCGATGGTGGTGGCCAGGTAGAGCCAGCCTTCGGCGGTGGGCAGGTAGGTGATGTCCCCGACAAGGCGTTGCCCGGGGGCGTCGGCGGTGAAGTCCCGCCTGATCAGGTCCAGCGCCGGCGCGGCCGTCTGGTCTTGCCGGGTCAGCGAGCGGCGTCGGCGTCGGATGATCCCGACGATGCCTCGTTCCCGCATGATCCGCTCCACCCGTTTGCGGTTGACCCGCCGGCCGCGTCGGCGCAGCTCGACGGTCACCCGCGGTGACCCGTAGGCGCCGCGGTGCCCGCCGTGGATCGCGGTGATCTCAGCGGCGAGCCGGTCCTCGGCCTCGGCGCGCTGCTCGCGGGCCGGCTGCGTGGCCAGCCACTCGTAGAAGCCGGGACGTCGTACCGCCAGGACGCGGCACAGCCGCTTGACGCCGTAGTCGGCGCGGTGTTCGGAGATGAACCGGTAGCGGAGGGTCATCGACCCATCTCCTTGGCAAAATAGGCGGCCGCCTTCCGGAGGATCTCCTTCTCGACCTCCAGCTCGGCGACCCTCTTGCGCAGCCGGCGCAGCTCGTCACGCTCATCGGCGTCGACCGGGTCACCGGCCCGCCCGCCAGCCCGGCCGGCGGCCTCGGCGGTCTTCGCGGCGTTGACCCAGTTCCGCAGCGTTTCATGATTGACGCCGAGTTCCTGACCGACTTCACGCAGTGACCGGCCCGACGAGCGGACCAGATCAACAGCGTCCCTACGGAACTGCTCGGGGTACTTCGATGGACGTGGCACCGGACCATCCTTCCCCAGACCACTGTCTGGGCTCAGGGTGTCCGGTCCGCAGGTGGAACCTCAGATGACGCTCGGTGGTCTCGTCAAGCATGTGGCCTTGGTCGAGGCAGACTGGCTGGCGGTCAAGCTCGCCGGACAGGAGTACGGAGCCCCGTGGGACACCGTAGATTTCGACGCCGACCCTGACTGGGAATGGCGCACTGGGGCGCTGGACTCTCCAGAAGATGTCTACGCAGTGTGGCGAGACGCTGTCGAGCGGTCGCGCGAACTCGTGGCTGAGGTCATCAAGGAGCGCGGGCTCGACGGGCCGGCGTCCTTCACCTGGCCGGACGGCCGCACGCCTACGGTCCGCGCCATGCTCCTAGACATGGTTGAGGAGTACGCACGACACACGGGCCACGCGGACATCCTCCGAGAGGCAGTGGATGGTCGCGTGGGTGAAGGCGCGCCTGCAGACTTCACCGTCTGAACGTCCTCGGCTGCCGCGATCCGCGCGCCTGTCGCCGCACGATCGCAGGTGGTCGCGATGCAAGCTGGTCACCAGCCGTCCAGGATTGAAACGCGGACAGAGTAAGAAGCGCTCTCGGCCAGCTCGACGCTGTACGTCACCCGGCGGATCTGGCGGTCGTCTACGTAGAGTGCGACCTCTTGGAGCGCTCCGAGGTGGGAAAGGTCCATGCTGGTTGGGTGGCTCTTGTCTTGGAGAACGTCCCCGATTCCACCGAGATAGTTGGTTGCGTCTCCGGGAGGACCGCCTGCCGGCGCTTGAACAACTACATCGAGCGCGATGTCGGCGCTTACTATCGTCCAGCCGACTTGCCGTGACGCTACGGCGGCTGCTTCCAACAGGGCTCGGACACTTCCGTGGTGCTTGTGGCCGGCGGCCAGCATGGATTTGGCCTCATTCTTGAGCGGTGGCCATCCTGGTACGTCGAAGGCGATCTCGAGTGCAGCGTCCGGGTTCATCGGCTCAGTGTCGGCTGATTGACGCGGTATCGGAAGGTCAGAGGTCCTCATCTGGCCGCCGTCCGTGCGCGCCGCCCAACTGGAAGTCGTCACGCCCGGTGACCGGCCTCCGTGCCGGTCGACGGCCGGAACTGCCGAGAACAGTGCGCCGGTAGGAACGGCTCCGACGTGACGGACAATGTCGAGATGACGATGGCGTTCCCTTCACCGACGGTTCCAGCAGCAGGGCGGACCGAGGTGTTTCTGCGGTACCTCGACTACTTCCGGGAGATGGTGCTGTCGAAGGTATCCGCGCTACCCGATGACGAGCTACGACGTAGCAGGCTTCCGTCGGGTTGGACACCGCTTGAGCTACTCAAGCACCTGCGCCACGTCGAGTTGCGCTGGATTGAGTGGGGATTTCAAGGGCGCGAGGTCGAGAAACCGTGGGGAGACCAACGCGAGGACCGGTGGTACGTCGCGCCCGACGAGACACTCGACGGCTTGATCGCGGCGCTGCGTGCACAGGGTGCGCATACCGGAGCCGTGGTCGCATGTAACGAGCTCACGACGGTTGGGGCTCCTGGTCCGAGATGGGACGGTGCACAACCGGCGTCGCTGGAGCGCGTGTTGTTCCATCTCCTGCAGGAGTACGCCCGCCATCTCGGACACCTCGACATTGTCACAGAGCTCGCCGGCGGTCCGACCGGCGAGTAGGTCCGCTCACACCATGAACGAACTACGATATGGAACGGCGGGTCACGTCCGGCTACGCCAACTACAGCAAGGCGTCTGAGCTGTTCGGCAAGATCGAGGGAGATGTCCGTGGCCTTGATTTCTGACGTCCTCGGGCGGGACGCGATGGAAAGACACGCCGCGGCGGAATTCCGTTTTCTCGTGATCGATGCCGGAGCCAGCGTCGCTCGTGAGCCCGACGCCTCCCGTACAGTTCTCGCCTACCTCATGCCGGAAGCCTTCGTGGAAGTGGAGTTGGACTGGCAGGAGGGCGCCGTCTTCGTCCTGGTGGGAAGGGCCGTCGACGGTGGCCGACCCGGCGGGTACTACGTGGACCACCGGGGCCGGAAGGTTCGATGGCACCTCGTTCGGGCTGTTGACCACAGCTCTCGGCCGGGTGCGGCGGACGTGGCGGCCGACCTTCGGCGGGTGACCCGCGGATCCGGGCGTGACGCGATGGTGGGCCAGATCGACGCCCTAGCGGCAGCGTTGCGGCAGGTCTTGCCGGAGTTGCCGGCCCTGGTTCAGCAGCTGAACTGAACCCGGTCCGCAATGCCGGGAGCCAGGGTCGCCCGATCGGCCTCGCCGGTCGGGCGGCCTCCGTGGCGACACCTCGGTGCGGCGAGAGGATGGCGGGAAGGGCTCATGAGCGCTCACTCCGAACGGAGCGTCACGATGGCGGGCGCGGCGATGCTGTGGACTCTCGCCATGGCGTACCGGAGGTGCTGGAAGGACGGGCAGGCGGTCGTCTGCACCGACCACGTCCTTTTCGAACTGGGCCGCCGTCTGCCGTCGCTGAAGGAGCAGCTCGCACCGCTCGCCCCTCTGATCGCCGACCGGGTCGGGCACGGGTGGCTGGGTGACGACGAGCCGCCGGCCACGCCGCCGGGCGCGACGGAGGCCGACCTGGAGGCGAGCGCGATCCTGCGGGAGGCGGGCTGGCGGGCCGGGGAACCGCGCCTGCGGTCGGGGCCCACGGAGCCGCCGGCGTGGAGTGCGGCCGTGTGGGAGGTGACCCGCTCGGCTATCGATGACGCCCAGTCGGTCGGCGTCGCCCACGCGCACGCGATGCACCTTCTGCCAGGGGTCGTCGCCGACCCCAGCTACCGGTCCCGCCGACTGCTCGACGCGGTCGGCGTGGACGCCGAACGGGTGATGGCGCGCATGCCGGTGGGAGTCAGTGTGCGCGCGTCCGGTGAGCCGATCGACGACGCCGTGAAGGGCCTGAGACTGCTGGGAGTTCTCGACAGCACGCTTCCCGCACCGGTCCGGATGGTGGGCAGTCTCCTGCGCGCGGCGCGGCCACGTTCGGAGGGACCCGTGCTCTTCGTCGTGGCCCGGGAGGCAGTGCGGGAAGCGGTTCGCCTCGGCGCCAGCGAGGTTGGGCCCGAACACCTGCTTCTCGGCATCACCATCGTGCAGGACCAACTCCGCGATGCGGGTGAGCAGTTCCGGCCGGACATGGTCCCCACCAACAACGCCACCGCGTTGCTCGCGCGTCGGGGCATCGACTCACCCTCGCTGTTGCTGAGGCTCGCCCGCACGGCGGCATCCGACGGCCCGGGCCTTCGCGTCAGAGTCGACGACCCTCCCTGGAGCGCGTCCGTCACCACCGCCGTGAACCGTGCCAAGCGGTACAGGACGGACACCCGCTCGCGCTGGCCGGGGACAAGTCATTTGCTGCTCGCTCTCCTGACAGGAGAAGCCGGAGCGATCCGACCCTTCCTGCGGTCGATGGACGTCAACGTCGACAAGCTCAGCGAGGAGGCTGCCCGAGACCTTGGACATCCCGCTCCGACCATAGGGAGCTGAGGAACCCTGATGGAGGCTGCGACGTGCGGTGACGGGGCCGCAGGGAGATGCTGGGGCGAGCGACTGGACGAGTGGGACCACTTCGAGGAGTGTCGGCGGCAGGAGGGAGGACCAGTGGCGGGAACTGCGGGGCGCTGGCTGCGTAAGCAGTTCGGTGGAGGTGAGCCGGCCTCCGCCGGCCAGAGCGGGGACCGGTATCCGATCCGGGGGGACACGGAGCTGGCGAGGGCGCTGCGGGCCTGGTTGGCCGCCCGCGCCCGACTCGACGCCGCCTTCGAACCGATCCAGCGACGGATGGACGCCGGCGTGGACCGGGCGGCGTTGACCGCGCTGCGGCAGGAGGAGACCTTGGCCTGGAACGAGTTCCGGACCCTGCGGTTGGCGGAGGAGCGATAGTGGCGGACCGGGATGTGCTCGACGCGCTGAACGGCCTGGAAGCCGCCTCCAAGGGCATCGACACGGTCCTCGCGGCGGCCCGGGACGGCCATGGCGAGCTGGATCCGACGCTGGTCGACGCCGAACGGATCGAGCGCTACCGGGAGCAGTTCCGGATGGAACTGGACTACTTCGAGGAGTCGTACCGCGGCTGAGACCCAGCGATCGGGTGGGATCCGCCCACACCGTGGTTCCCACCGGCCGACCATAAGGTGCCAGGGACAGCATCGACAATTCCGTCTCGTCGGTGGGTGACGCCTCCGCGGATGTGGGCGGGGCGATCGGTGACGGTGCCATGGACGCGGGCAGGTGATGAGCTCGCTGACCGGGATCGCCGTGCACGACGCGTGGGCGCCTTACGACCCCTACACCCCGGCCGGGCACCAGTTGTGCTGCGCCCATCTGCTACGCGAGCTGACCGCCGCCGCTGAACTGGCGCCGCAGGCGGTGTGGCCCCGGCAGGCGGCCGACGCGCTCCTGCGGCTCAAGACCGCAGCGGACACCGCCCGCGCTCGTAGACCGCCTGCTTGCCTAGACCAACAGCGGTAACACCACCGCAAACGACAAACGGCCTCGCTTCTTGCTCTGCTGCTCCTTCTCGGCGGGCGGCAGCGCCGGATACGAGACGTGTGGCGTGGGGCTGGACGCGAGCACATCCAGCCCCACGCGGAGCGCGACTACAGCTGCCCGATCAGCGGCTGCACCTCCGATGGATAGGTGTAGCCGCTGTCCCAGGGAAACCGGCCGTCCGGATCAGGCCACACGATCTGCTGCAGGCGGACGCGGTCGCGGCCGTAGCGGCCGAACGCGGCGCCGGGGTGCAGTTGATCGGTCGGGGCGCCAGCGACGACGACGGCGTCGTAGCCGGCGATGAGGTCGCCGATGCGCTGGCCGTGGTGAAAGCGTTCGGCATTGCCATAGACCCTGCCTGCCAGGTCGTTGAGCAGCGCCTGCGAGGTGGCGGGGTCGAGTCCGGCGATGAGCAGCTCGGGGTAGTGGTGAGCGGTCAAGCCGACGGTGTAGGCGAATGCTGGGGCCCTGTCGGGATCGTCGTCGGTGGGCACGACGAGGGTGACGGCCCAGCCCACCCTGTCGATGATCTCTGTCTGGCGGCGCAGAAAGGCCTCAATACCAGTCACGGGAGACTCCTTCGGTCAAGGATCTGGCGGCGTGGGTCGGCGCATCGCCGAAGGCCGCAACCGCCCCGGCGGAGTCGGCTGCAGGTCGGGCTCAGGCGGCACGGGGCGACGGCATGGGCTGCTGCCGAGGTGTCACCGGCCGGGTTGGCCGGAACCAGCCAGCGAACCGCGCCACCGCGCTCGCAGCCGGTGCGGCGACCCGTGCCCGGCCTCCGGCGAGCAGCCGGGGTCGGGTCGCAGCCTGGCCGGCGCGGTGAGCGTCGCGCGCCGGTGGGCACGGGTACGCCTCGCCGACGCAGCGCAGGTTGGCGCAGCGGCCGGGGTGATCGGGGTCAGGTAGGTGAGCGGCGGCGACGTCGGCGGCGAGCAGCCACAGCGGGACGTCGGTGACAGCGTGGGGTACGGCCCGTCGGTGCGGCTGCGTCATCGGAAGATTGCCCTCGGGGTAGCGGTGTCAGGGTGGCCGCCACCCCGGCCAGCGGGTGTGGGGATGCCGCTGTCGGGTCGCCGAGGTGGCGGCCGTGAGCAGCGACGCTCGACTTTCCGCTTAGATCAAGTCACCGCCTCACCACCGACGTGCAGGCGAGGCGACCTTGCGGTGATCCACGCCCCCTCTGCGTGATTTCCATGTGGCAGTCCGGCCTCGAGGCGCACTGCGCTGCTCGCACAGCGCCCGAGATGGCGGGGCGACACAGGCCGAGAACGCTTGACCAGTAGCCCGCTTCGCTGAGCTATCGAAGCGTGCTCCCGGCTACTTAGGGCAACGCACTACCGGATCGGTCTGTCGTCAACGGCTGATTTGGCCCTCCCGAAGCGCGCGCCGCCCCATGCAGGATGGCGCTATGGAGTACAAGGGCTATAACGGCACGATCGTCACTGAGGACGACCACTTGATATTGACCCACTCGGGTTTCGCTGCGAGGAGCGGCGGACTGGTAGTGGACCGGCCACGTCGGATCCCGTTGGAGGCCGTGTCTGGCGTTGTGCTCAAGGAGGCCAACCTAATGGTGAACGGCTGGTTGACCCTCGGTCTCGGCGGTGTGGCACCACCTAGGTTGGGCGCTGGCACGGCTGGGTCGAACCCGAACACAGTGATCTTTCGATACAAGAGCAGAGACCAGTTCAAGGCTCTGCACGACTGGCTGGTAACGGTCGTGGAGCACAACCGGGCGGCGGGAACGGACCCGTCCGCTGTCGAACTGGACGCTGCAGGCGAGACGCGGCTCGAACGCATGCAGGCGAACTCTGCTGCGGTCCAGAAGCAGAGGATGACTGAACTCCTCGGCGACGAGCGCCCCGACACCGTCGCCGCGGCCGCCCGCATGGGTTGGCGGATAGGTGGCAAGCGTGAGCTGAAGATGCTCGCAGGGCACCTGTACGAGGGCGAGACCGTCAGGTCCATAGCTCAAGGGACCTACACCGGCAAGCAGGGCATTTTGGTACTTACTGACGTTCGTCTGCTGTTTCTTTTCCACGGGGTGATAGGCCAGGCGAAGGAGGACTTCCCCTTACGTTCGATCTCGTCGGTGAAGACCAAGTCTGGGTTGGGTACTGGGGAGTTAAGCGTGTTTGCGTCAGGAACCTCCGCCTCTATATCGGGGATCATCAAATCCGACCTTGAGCCGCTCGCCAATGCGATCCGACAGGAATTGTCTTCCCAGCACACGGCTTCGCCGACAGCGTCGCCCCCTAAAGCTGCCGACGATCCGTATGACGCGCTGCAGAAGCTCGCATCGTTGCGCGATGCTGGCGTGTTGACCGACGAGGAGTTCGAGGCGAAGAAGCGTGATCTGTTGGGCCGTATCTGAGCCTGGATGGTCCCGCTACCGTCGCGACTCATCTGGTGATGGCGGGACGTTGACATGGCCGACGGTCGACGGCAGGCCGGCGTAATCCGGGTGACGCCACCCAATGGGGTTGTCTGGACACCAGCCCTCGACGGCCGCAGCAGTCCGGCCGGGCTCGGCTCGGACGCGCTCGGCGGGCCGTGAGGACCGCGGCGATCACAGCCATGGCCAGTTGGGAGCTGCCGTCAACGTGGCGCCCCCAGTCAGGAGCGCTTCAGGGTCTTCCATACCTACGAGCGAGCCATCGGAGCGAGTGTGGCAGTTCGATGCAAAGCAGGACGGCAGCGCCATGC
This sequence comes from Micromonospora sp. R311, assembly GCF_056780015.1. Taxonomy (NCBI): domain Bacteria; kingdom Bacillati; phylum Actinomycetota; class Actinomycetes; order Micromonosporales; family Micromonosporaceae; genus Micromonospora; species Micromonospora sp. R311. The sequence goes on along the minus strand of NZ_JBSWCE010000041.1, from coordinate 59,095 downwards.
CCCAGGCAGGGTGACTCGAGTCGGCCGCACCGGTGGCGGCAGATCCGGTCGCATTTAGGTGCTCACCGGATGACCGTGTCGAGGAAGCCTAGGAGAAGCAGTTCGAGGGCTTTACCTCCGGCGGCGAGGGGTCTACGTCGTGTCGTATCTGAGACCCTGTTGCTCGAAGCGCTGTCGCACCTCGGCTGCGTGCTCGGCGGCCACCTGCATGTCGGCGCCGGACGCCTCCAGCAGCTCCACCGTCGGTCCGCTGACGCCGGTGGGGTCAGCGATCGCCACGCCGGCCTGGATGCCGAGCAGCCGCGGGTCTGTGGTTACCTCGTGCACCGCGGCGATCGCCTCGGCGCGGGGCGCGTTGCGATCGGCGCCGCTGCCGTACCGTCCGGCGACCCCGGACAGCGCGGCCAGTACCAGCCGCTGGTCCTGCGGCAGACTCCCCACCTTCACCACCGATTGACAGTACCTGCATCTAAACCGGCATCTCAAAGGTTGCCGGCCGCGCAGGCCACCACGGCGCACCCTTCGGTGGGCGCCGCCCGGGTGCTCCTGGTGGACCCCGGATTCAGCGGCCGGCCTGTCCCCGCCGTTGGAAGCGGTGGTCGCGGCGTCGGGGAGGCCGGCGGTGGCGGCGCGGATAGGAGTCAAGCGCGCACTGGTAGCGCCGGACGTCGATGCGTCGGGTGCTGGTCTGCCACCGCCCGTCAGTCATCGGGCCAGTGTCACCACGGCCATGGCGACGCAGCCGATCAGCAGCGTGACTGCGCCGAACAGGGCATATGGCCACCATTCGCCGGAGCGCCCCTCCACCTGGCGGAGCGGCTGGGTAGGCAGATTCCAGCCGAAAGATGCGGAGACCCGTGGCTCGGCCTGCGGGAGCGTGAGGGGGACGGCAGCTGCGTGTGAGGGGATGTCTAATGGGCCGCAAGCAGACAGTTCCGACGTTGGGAGGCGTACGTGGGCGGCGGCGCGGATGTTGACAGGCGGAGATGTGTTGGCCTTTATAGTGCACTGGCCGTCCTGACGCTGGTCCTGACTGGCTGTGGCGCGTCTGCCACACCCGACCAGCCTCCCCCGTCATCGGCCCGCTCGGCCGACGCGCCTTCACCAAAGGTTGCTCCGCCGTCGGTATCGGCCCCCGTTCCTGATACAGCATGGGACCGGCTCAGCGCGGAAGGCGAGGCCCACGACAAGCTCAGTGCCCGGGACGCCGGCCTTCCTGAGGCGTACATCCCCGATCGCGGCGAGGACGCCTACGATCGGCCGCGCGCCCGGCGGGTAAGGCGGGACATGGCCGCCTACCTACTCCGAGTTCGCTCTGAAGATCCACCACTTGCCGACAGCCTCGGCTGGCAGCTACAGGCGGTTCCACCGGCCTGGTGCTCGATCGTTCTGCCCACGCGCACCCCAGAGAACCTGGCTGCCCAAGTTGCGGCTGCTAACGCGAGAGGCAAGGCATTAGCTCAAGCCCTTGGTGTCCGCTGGGAGCCCCCGGCTAACGACCGACGGCGTCGGCTACTAACTTTCGCTCGCGACGAGGCAGCCCGTCGATTCTGCCCCCAACAGGCCGCGGCGCCAGGTCGAGCTGTGCCCAAGAGCGTCACGACCGCGGCACGGATGCCTGGCAACGACGCCGGTGCAGATGTGCTCGATTCAGCGCTACCCGTCGTGTTCTCACCCGCCTGGTCGCCGGTCGGTGGCGGTACCAGGATTGGGGGAGACGAGCTGCGGTTGGCCTACGTGGGCATCCTCGTCGGTTCGGCGCAGGTTGATTCGTTGCGCACGTGGCCCGTTGCTCTTGACTGCTGGCTCATCGAAGATCAGGGCCTCCTACAGCCCGCGGAGATCTCTGAGACTGCCGACAACATCAGAGAGTTGATGCGGCTGGGCTCCACCACGAAACAGGAGGCCTCAAGAGACGCAACGGACTTCGCCGCCGGGAGCTTTGACCTGCTGGAAAGACGACGTCAGTGCAAGGAATGAACCTCCCGCGGCGACGCGGGCCCAGCGCGAAAGGCCCCAGCAGGCTGACACTCCCGCGCATAGTGCCGATTATGGTGCCTGGGTGCCGGCCGGGTTGAGCTCGGGGATGCGGAGCCTTTCCAGCGCTTGGCGCGCGAGTTCTCCGACAGCGGGAAGGTGCGACGCGCAGGCCCGGAGGGTGCGCTGGATCTGGTGAGGTAGGCGGTGCTCCTCGGCGATGGTGATGGCAGCCTGAAACGCCGCCTCGGCCTGGGATGCGTCGGCGCGGGCCAGGAGCACCTCCCCGGTGGTGACGTGGAGAATCGCCTGCCATTGCGGAGGTATCGCGGTGGCGGACATACGGTGGCGATCGAGCAGGTCGGTGGCCAGGTCGGGTCGACGTGTGTGGACCAGCCCGCGCAAGTGCACTTCATGGAGGGCGTGCAGGCTGGTGAGTCCTGTGCCGGGTCTCGCGTCGACCAGTCGCCACGCGCTGGTGATGGCGTGGTCGAACAGGGCGGGGTCGCCGAGTTCGCCGGCGGCTCGGGCGAGCTGTGCCAAGGCCGCACCTCGGTCGGGATCAGGCGCCAGTTCCACTGAGCGGCGGAGTCGGGCAACGGCGGCGGTGTGCCGTTCGACCTTGCGTAGCTCGTTGCCGTGTACCCGGAGGGTGAAGGCGAGCAGGTCCTGGTCGTTGAGGTGTTCGGCCAGCCGTAGCGCCCGGCCGGTCCATCGGGCGGCACTGACCAGTCGCTCCTCGGGCAGGACGTAGCCGAGTGAGACGCCGAGTTCGGCGCGGGCGCGGGCGAGCAGGAGCGCCACGTCTCGCCCGACGTGCCCGTCGGCGACCCGGCTCTCTAGGCGGGTGACCAGCGGCCAGAGTTCGTTGACGGCTTCGGCGCCATGGCCGGACTGGCGTGCGATCGCGGCGAGGCGGATGGTCGACTCGCCGAACTGGAGCATCGCGGTGAAGTCGGCGTCGTCGGGGTCGCTGACCCCGAGCGTGTGCGCAGGCAGGCCGAGGTGGCGGGCAATACGTAGCCGGGCGGCGACGTCGCTGATCTCCCGCCGTCCCGTTTCGATCATCGAAATGTAGGTGGGGTCGTAGCCGAGCAACTCCGCTAGACGCCGTTGGCTCACACCGGTCGCGGCCCGGTAGGCGCGAATGATGACCGCGAGATCGCCGCTGGCCAGCGCGGCCCGTGCGGTATCGCTGGTCCACAACCACAAGGCCGAGCCGCCACGGCGCTGGACAGGGACCGGCAGGGCGGCACCGGCGATGGCATGGCAAGCCGGGCACAGCGGCGATGCGCTCCAGCGGCCGACCGTCGCCCCGCAACCGCCGCACCGCATCGTCGACCGCCTACATGACTCGGGTACTGAGCTTGGCGTACCAGGTCGCGATGGACTTCTTGTACCCGTCTGGCATGCGCAGCGCCGCAACCTCGGCCTCGGTGAACAGGCCGGCTTCCTTGTGCTCGTGGCTGACGACCGGATCGGCGTCGGTGCCGACGTGGCAGCCGTACGTGATGATCAGAACGTCGACGCCGTCGCGGATGTGATACTGCCAAGCGTCCAGCAGCGGGCCAGCGGTGACCTGCCAGCCGACCTCCTCAGCGATCTCCCGGGCCACGCACCCCGCCGGCTCCTCGCCGAGATCCAGCTTTCCGCCCGGCAGCTCCCACTCGTCGCGCTCGTTGCGTAGCAACAGCACCCGGCCGTTGCGAACTACGACGCCCTTGACGGAGACAGGGAACACGTGCGGCTGGTAACTCATCGACCGGCTTCCCTCCACTGGCGCTGGACCTGGACCGTCCGGAACGTAGCACGGTCATTGCTCAACATCGGGCGCCTCGGCGTTGACAATCCGTCACTTGAACCAAGCGGTAGGTGCAGCCATGGTGAACGCCGACAACGCGATTCGCCGGAGGTGACCAGATGCGGGACGTCGATGACCTGCCCCACGTCGACCTATGCGACCCGGGCAGCGCGGCTCGCATCCTGAGTGGCCTCGCCACGCACGGCATCACGATCTTCCACGGCGGAGCCGAGCGCGACGATCTGCTCTGTACAGCCCGGTCATTGATCAGAGTCCGCACGCACCGCGACAGCGACTCCGACGGAGTAACCGCCATCGCCCAGCGGCCAGCGCCCAACGACGGAAAAACCAGCGTGGCGGGCTTCACCGACCGCGAGCTCTGGCCCCACACCGAAGGATCAGCCGTATGCCGGCCACCGCGCGTCCTGATGCTGGCTTGTCTTCGACCGGCGCAGACCGGCGGACGCAGTCATCTGGTCGACGGACGCGACCTCTACGACGAGATCGCCCGCACCGAACCCGCCATGCTCGCGGCGCTGTCCCAGCCCCGATCCGCGTACTTCGGCGGAGGATCCGGCCACCTCGGGGCGGTCTTCGAACAGACGACCGAGGGCCGGATAGCCGTCCGGCTGCGCCTCGACGAGCTTGCGCGCTTCGCGCCGATGCTCATGCCCTCTATCGACCGACTTCGCGCGCTTGTCCATCAGCACACCATTCCAATTGACCTACGTGAGGGCCACGGCTACATCCTGCTCAACGATCGCTGGCTCCACGGCAGAACCCGGTTCAACGGCAACCGCATGATGCTGCGCATCATCGGTGACCCGCTGCCCACCTACGCCCTGCCGAGCGGTTTCCGTCCAGCAGAGGCTCCGCAATCGGCCCCGTGGGCCACCTGACGTCCGTCGATACCACATCACTACCCCGCCCACCTCATGCGGGTGGCACAGCTGCGCCCGCCCAGCACGGGACCGAATCAACGATGCCGACACCGGCGTCCGGAAGGCACGCCATGAACCTGACCTCGATCGCGGCCATCAGCGCAGCGCTTGTGCTCGGATTCCTCGCCGGGCTGCTCACCTTCAAGCGCTCGCTGCAATGGTGCCGCGCCTGCGGAGCGTCCCTCAGCTGCCCGGAATGCACCCGGCCGCCCGGCAGACAGTCGGCCAAGCAGATCGCGATGCGCGAACCGGGAAATCCACGTCCATAACCGTCGGGCGATTCCGCGCCGGTCGAGCTCCGCGCGAACGGCCAGCCAAGCTCGGCCCCGAAAGCGTTGCCAGGAGCCGAAAGCAGGAAACCACCAGCAGGAGGAGCGCGACATGACCTTCTTCCAGGAGACCCGCCGGCGGCAATCAGAGACCATGCCGGCTGAGCAGATCGTCTCCTACACCCTGACCCCGGAACGTAGACACCGGCCGGTGTGGTCACGGAGCAAAATCAAGCTAGACCGCCGCTGCGGCGGTGGGCTGCCCTGCCGGTCGAGACACCGCATACCGATCAGGCGAGGGCACCGGCCCGGTGAGGCGCCATGACCACGCATGGACCCGTTCTGCCAATCTGGACCTGCGCCGGATGCGGTGCCCCCTGGCCCTGCCGCACACGACGCCACGAGCTGCGAGCCGAGTTCGAACGCGCTCCCATCTCCCTCGCCCTGTACATGGGCTCCTGCATGGTCGTTGCGAGCCAGGACATGGGCTGGGCCCCCGCTGGTCTACTTCACCGCCGGTTCCTGGGGTGGCTGCGATGACCGCACCCCGATCTCCTGGACCTGCTTCACGTGAGGCGCCGAGGACCGCTGCGAGTGATCTGCCCGTCCGGATGCCCGCAGCAAACGCCAGCCCGCCCTGGCGGCGCCCGCGCCAGCGACGCCGAGACGGGCACGGTGCTGCGGTGGGAGTTCGAGTCGGAGCCGGGGACCCCGCGCATGGCCGATCGCCTTGCTGCGGGCCAGCACCGCCGGTCAGTGGCGCGAATAGGTTCCACTGCGCCCCAAGAAGGCGGCAGGAGCAGCACCCGGACCTGGCGCGCTCGGAACGACAAAAATGGTTGCATCGCTGCCGCTCGTGAGAGTTGCAGAGCCCGATACGCTCGCAGCATGCAGTTCGACATGGGGGACGTTCCGGCTTGGGCTGCGCTCCTCGGTTCCGCCGGCGCCATTGTACAGCTGAACGGTGAACGGAGCTGACCTACCCTTGTTGCCCGAAGGGATCGTAGTTCCTGCGATGCTGGGTGCCGGCGGAGATCCTTCTGGTCCTCGGAACAGCGACTCGATAAGGTCGGGACATCAACCCTGCACCCGTCCGCGCGCCTGAGCACGGACCCGACTTCGGAGCTGGGCGCGGACTTCGTCGTGAATGGTCGCCGAGGTCTCGACTGCGGTCTCGATGGAAACGACGAGTCCATACCGGACTGTCTGTCTCGCCCTCAGCGTCTGGGCGTCGTTCATGCACTCCACGTGGATCGGGAGTGAATCGTTCGTTCCGAAGACCATCGCACGGCTGCCCTCGATTATCTCGTGCTGACAGCTGCCACGACGGACAGCGTGATGATCTGCCTCGACTCGGCTGCCTCCAGTCATCGTCTGCTCAGGCGTCTCGAAGAACACCTTGGCGGCGCGATATCTGGTTAGGTGCCCAGCGGTGGGTGCCATGTATGCGAGGGTCGCGGTGACTCGATGCCATGCGGCCTTCGAACGCAGTGACGGCGGCATCGGGATGCTGTAGGTATGACGTTGCTCGCGTCCGATCGATGCGCCGGCAATCAGGACGGCTCGATTGGTGGCGGCTGCTCCCAACCGAGCGACGTCCAGTACTCCGTACCCGAGTAACGCGGTCAGCTCGCGCCGTGCGCGCTGGGGGTCGGGATTCAGGGCTTGCCGAAGTCGACGGCCTGGCTCAGCCCAGGAGCTGGCGTGGACGAGGAGCGCTTTGGCGAGCACGGGGTGGTAGAGCGCGTCGGGGAAGGACGGATCGTCGTTGGCGTCCGCGCCCGATTCGAGGATGTCGAGGATATGGCTCGCTTCTCGGGTGACCAGGGCGGTCGCATTGCTGGTGCCGTAGGTGAAGGCAGTCGTGTGAGTGGCTCCCGCGCGACCTGGCGCTGCGACTTGGGTGCCGGGGCCTGTCGCGGCGGTGGCGGCGAGTCCAAGCTCGACAGTCGTTGCTCCGGGTGGACGGACGGGCTTGGAGTAGAGCGCGCGGCCTCCGACGTGGTGCAGGTCGGGCTTGATGGATCGGCCAACGCCTGGCCCGACGGCGCCGTAGAGAGCTGGCATGCCGGGTTCTGTGACGTCCCAGACCGTATCGGGGAGATCGAGCTCACCTGCCGCATCATCGTGGATGGCCCCAACGGTCAGGGCATTCAGCGCGTCACCTGGTGGGAGGATGCCACGCTGACGGCTGGTGCTACGTGCAGCCTTGAGCGCTTGCGTCCGTGCCGCCTCGATATCGTCGGCCGCTTCCGCCGGGATGATCAGTGGGTGCCGATGGTTGCCGGCGCTGACGACGAAGAGCAGGTTGTACTCGATGGCGAGCCAGTCCAGGAGCCTACCGACCGGGCTCATGCGGCGGACGAGGGCGCGTGACTCCGCTCCGATCGAGAGGTTCACGATGCGAACGCTCGGCGCGCTGGCGGCTCGGTGGCCCTCGCCCTCGACGATGCGGCGGACCGCACGGTGGAGCAGGTCGGTGAGCAGCTTGTTATCGACGACCTGTTCGTAACCGATGGCGAAAGCGTGTGGTCGCATGATGGGCCGCACATAGAGGGGTCGATCTAACGGTGCGCCTGGAGCGGAGAGGTCTCCGTGGATGATGAGCGAGGCCATCGCTGTGCCGTGATGTCGCGATGCCACCGAGTAGTCCTGCCCTAGCCCGTCTGGGTCGTCGACTGTGAGTCGCCCGGCGATTGCATCGTGGTTGACAAACGGCAACCCGTCCAGCAATGCGACTCGTGGCAATCCCTCTACACGTTCGGGTGCAGGCAAGGCCTGCGCCGCCGGTGGGTCGAGGGTCGGTGGTGCGACGCTCATCGGGGTGTAGGGACTGACGAACATGATCTCGTCGGTAGTGAGCAGTTGAATCGCCTCGACACCGTGCTGAAGGACCGCTTCGACCTGTTGGACGGGCAGATCGACTAGGAACGCGTGGTAGGCGATGGCATCAATCTGGGCTCGGTCTTTGACGTGGCCGCCGGCGGCAATGACAATCTCGTTCAGGTGGGCTTCGGCGGCCGTCCGTTGTTCGGCGTCGCGGCGGTACCACAGCTCGATTTCCACCAGGACCGGGCTGAGAGACTGGCCCACGAACTCTAGTCGTTCTCGCCATTCCTCGATGAGGCCGGTGTCACGTACGCGATCGGCGGCACCCCAACGGCGGATGGCACGCAGTTGCTCGAATGCGGTGCGGAACTTGCCTAAACCATGCTCGAAGCTCATTGACGGGTTCGCCTGCCACTGCTCGAAGAGGCGGACGAGCTGGCCTGCTGCTTCCGCATTTGACATGACGAGATACAGCGAATGCTGAACCTTGTCGCCAGTCCGTCCGCTCTGCCGGCTGACCATATGGAAGTCGTCGTCCGGTTCGGTGTCTTCGTCCAGAAACTCAGACAGGAACTCCAGCCCTTCGATCCGGTTGACGGCGTTGCGGAAGTCCTTCACGCTTCCGGCAAGATCGAAAACAAGAACGAGTTCAGGGTCGACCTCGTCCACGTGTCCATCGGCAAGCTGGGCGCGCCGGTTGTCAAAGGCGTCGACGAGCGCGCGGAACTGCGGTGCCAGGCGCTCGCCCTGCCGAGCTGCACCAGGACTGGAAACGGTGGGCGGCACTGACGGGGACTGTGGGTGCCGGTCACCGACCTCGGGAGCCCCCAGGGCCAGAAGCGGGCGGCGCTCGCCGCTCACTCAGCGGCCTGACTACGCCTGTGCTCAAGTCGTTCTTGCACGATTCGGCGCAGGTCCGCATCGGGTAGTTCGAGGACTGCGCGCCGCCGGACATCGAGAGCGAACTCTTCAAGCTCGGCGAAGCTCGCTCCCGCTAGTTTTTCAGCCAGGGTGCGTGGCGCGAATCCAAGATCACCGCCGAGCCGGGCGGCGAGTTTCTCCAAGAATTGGGTCGCCTGCGCGCGGCTGGGGGGAGCTAGTTCCGCGCGCACTTGGAACCTACGCCAAGCGGCGCGGTCAAGTAGCTCGCCGTGGTTAGTGGCGCCAACCAGGATGACGTGAGCCGGCAGACGGTCGATCTGGAGTAGCAGCGTGGACACCACACGCTTAATCTCGCCGGTCTCGTGCTCATCAGACCGCTCTTTGGCGATCGTGTCGAGTTCATCGAAGAATAAGACACACCGGCGCGTGCGGGCGAACTCGAATGCGCTGTCCAGACGTGATGCGGTCTCACCAAGGAAGCTGGAAACCACACCCTCGTAGCGGATGACGTAGAACGGCAGCATAAGTTCGGTGGCGATGGCCTCGGCGACGCTGGTCTTTCCGTTGCCTGGAGGGCCGGACAGCAGCAGCCGATTTCGAGGATCGATGCCGTAGCTGCGCAGAAGTTCAGAGCGTTTTTGCTCCTCGATGAGTTCCGCGACAACGCGCCCGACGACTGGGGCAAGCTCTAGTTCATTGAGGCGACGGTGCGGGACTATCTCCTGCATTAGATCACGCACGCTCGAGGCGCGATCATCGCGGGAGAGACCCTGACCGGTCGTGGTGATGATCTCAGACAGGCGATCCGCGAGGAGATGGTGCTGGTTGGCACGCTCCTCGGCAATGACGGCCTCGACCAAGACTCGGAACCGAGCACGGTCACCACGCCGCTCCGCCTCGACAAGGTCTAGGAGCAGGTCCGCGCGCGCCATGCCCATCCCCCAGTCCTCTAGGCGTCCAACATTGCTCTATCGTACCGATCAACATCCGGCCGGCGCGACGGTGAGTCGGTCGCGGATTCGCGTCGCAGCTCACTGGCCCAGGGCCGGGGCGACCTGCCACCCGAGCCCCCTGGCGACAAAGATCCACGAGATTGTCCGCCATGGACATGGTTTTTCACCCCACACGTCGCCCCTCGGGCCACGGCCCAGCCCAGGCGAGACACGAAACCACTGGTCAGCACGAACCGACACGAATCGCTGCCGAGACAGCACAGTGACAACGAAGCACCTGCACCGTGGCGTTCACGCTGTTGTTCTTGAAGGTGAAGGTCTTGCCGACGGCGAGCATGTCGCTCCGGACGGTGTCCGGCCAAGGCTCGCGCTGGTTCGGCGGAAACACGCCTGGCCGCGCGGCGGGCGGCTGATGATCAGAGAGTGTGGGAGCGCGTTGACGTTCCGGCCGTCGGTGGTCCGGTCGACGGCCGGAACCTCCTGGTGCCCGTTAACGACGACGGCCTACCGCCCGAGACGATTGACCAGTCATGGCTGTGGGTCGAGTACGGCGGCGAGCTGCTGGACGCGGACGTCGCCGGCGTGTACGAGTTGGAGTCCCAGGCAGGCAGGGGTCCGCCTTGGGTGTACGTGTGGGTGCCCCACTCCCGCTGAACGGGCCGTCCTCAGCCGCGTCGGCCCACGCCGGTAGTCCTGACAACGACGGCGGCCCGGGAAGGTACTCACGCGCTCCGTTCGCGCCTGCTCTCCCACATGAACTCGCCGATGATCCGGACCAGCTTCTCCGCCCGCGCGTCATCGCCCATCGCCGCGCCGGAGAGCTTCCCAACCGCCGACTCTATTTCGAACGCGGCGTCAACGATCGACTCCCGCAGATCCCGTGAGTCGAGAAACTGGTCCTTGGCATTGTTGTCGATCTGGTCGGCGATCCCAGGCGCTTGCTCGGCCTTAGCCGCGACCGGCTTCACGAATCCCTCAATCTCCGCAGGCCCGAATTCACCGCCGAACAGGTCGTTGATGCGCGCGATGACTTCGACCAGCCGAACCAGTTGTGGGTCCTGGTTCACTCCTCCAGACCCGGCGCCAGAGATCGGCGGTAAGGACGCATCAACGGACCCGAGCGTGATCGACGCCTTGCCGCGGTCGATCTGCTTAACGCGCTTAAGCACGAGATCGGACAGGTCCACATCGGTGGCGACCCGGTCGACGTCGATCACCCGCACCAGCTGGCGCAAGTACACGCACAGTTTCTCGAGGTCGGTGTCTCCGTAGTCGATGACTTGGGACATGAAGTCATACATCCGCACGAATGTTCCCGCGTCCTTGCGGAACAACTCGAGCCGCTCCCGCTCCGCTCGATCATCACGGGAACGCGCAGCCTCGTAACGAGCCGCAAAACGGTCCTTGGCCGGCTTCACCGCCGCCGCCAACTCGGTGTGGGACCCGCCCGAGAACCATGCTGAGGCGAATTCGTCCACCTCCGACCGCAAGTAGATGTCGGCCTCGGCGAGCTTGGCCCCGATCTCATGCACGATGTTTGGGTCGGTCTCCCTCTCGACGACGACCTCGGTGTAGTACGGCTCGAACGCAGCCTGGATGTCGGCGGGGTCGTTGACGAAGTCCAGCACGAACGTATTGTCTTTCCGCTCCCCGCGTGGAGTGCGGTAGGTGCGGTTTAGTCGGGACAAGGTTTGCACGGCGTGCACGTCCGGGAGCCTCTTGTCCACGTACATTGCGCACAGCAGCGGCTGGTCGAACCCGGTCTGGAACTTGTCGGCCACGATCATCACCCGGTAGTCCGCCCGACGGAACTCCGCGGCCAGGTCCGACCCCAGCCCCGGGTTCATCGACGACTCCGTCGCGCCCTCGATCCCAAACTCCGGATCGTTCACCGCCCCGGAGAACGCCACGAGCGTCTTCAGCGGGTACTTTTTCTCGGCGATGTACTTGTCGATTACGCGCTTGTACCGCACCGCGGGGACCCGCCCGTCGGTCACGACCATCGCCTTCGCGTGCCCCTCCAGCAGGTGCGCCACGTTCGCCAGGAAATGTTCGACGATGATCTCGACCTTCTGCCCGATGTTCGCCTCGGACAGCTTGACGAACCGCATGATCCCGCGCGATGCGGCCTTCGAGTCCACCAGGGCCGCGTCCTCACCACCGGTCAGCGTGCGCACGCCGTCACGGGCACGCTGCTCGATCTCGAACGCTGTCTTGTACGTCTGATATCCGCGCAGCACGTCGAGGATGAACCCCTCCTCGATCGCCTGCCGCATCGTGTACAGGTGGAACGCCCGCGGCGGCCCATTGGGATCGGCCTGGTCTTTACGCCCGAACAACGTCAGCGTCTTCGACTTCGGCGTCGCCGTGAAGGCCAGGTAGGACACGTTCTGCGGGTTCGCCCGAGCCGACGTCATTGCAGTGATCTTCGCGTTGAGCACGTCCTCGGCCGAGATCTCTTCGTCCTCGGCAACCTCAACGCCGCCCGCAGTCAGGACCTTGCGCAGGTCCGCCGCCGTCGCGCCCGACTGCGAGGTATGCGCCTCGTCCACGATCACCGCGAAGTTCTTCCCGGCCAAGTCACCGGTCATCAGGTCCATCACGAACGGGAACGTCTGGATCGTGACGATCACGATCAACGACTTCCCGGACAAGGCAGCGGCCAGCGCCTTCGACTTCGATCCGCCCGCCCGCCGCACCTCAGCCGCGTCGATCGTGGTCACCAGGTCCGAGGTGTTGTCGACCTGCCGCACTGCGTCCTGCAGTTGCCGGTCCAGCACCTTCCGGTCGCTGATCACCAGCACCTTGTCGAACATCTTCTCGTTCTCGGCGGTGTGCAGACGTGCCAGGCGGTGCGCCGTCCACGCGATCGTGTTCGTCTTGCCCGACCCGGCCGAGTGCTGCACCAGATACCGCGCCCCTGGCCCCTCCCAGCCAACCGTCGCCACAAGCTCGGTGACCGCCTCCCACTGGTGGAACCGCGGGAAGATCAGGGTCGACTTCTTCGAGGTACGCCCCGTGATTGGATCGGTGTCCTCCTCGTGCCGCAAGAACATCAGCGAACCCAGGATGTTCAGCCACGAGTCACGCTGCAGCACCCGCTCCCACAAGTACGACGTCGCCGCGCCACCCGGCACCGGAGGGTTCCCTTTCCCACCATCGGCGGTGCCGCGGTTGAACTGCAGGAACAACGTCTTGAGCCCGGCCAGGCGCGTGGTCATCCAGACCTCGTCGTCATCCAGCGCGAAGTGCACGAGCGTCCGCCCGAACGCCAGCAGCGGCTGCCCCTTGGGGTCGCGGTCCTTGCGGTACTGCTCGACGGCCGACCGTGCCTGCTGCTTGAAGTACGTCTTCAACTCGAGCGTCGCCACCGGCAGGCCGTTCACGAAGAACACCAGGTCGATCCGCCCGCCACCACCGTCGGGCGAGTACGTCACCTGACGCATCACCCGCAGCCGCGCCGCTGCGTAGTCCGCCACCGTCTTGGGGTTAAGGGACGACGCCGGAGCGAACTGGCACATCCGGAACTTCGCATTGATGTGCGACAAGGGCCGGCGCAGCACGTTCAGAGTGCCGCCGCCGTTCTCCATCTTCGCGTCCAGCCGCTTGACCAGGGTGTCCAGCAGGTGCGTCCGCTGCTTCGCCTCCGACGTCGCACCGACCGACACGACCTTCGCGAACTCCTCCAGCTGGGTTTCCTCCAGCCACGCGAACACATCCGCCGGAAACAAGGCACGCTCGCGGTCGTAGCCGTCCGCGTTCGGCGAGTACAACCAGCCGTGTGCAGCCAAGTACTCGGCGATCTCGACCTCGAACGCCTCCTCACGCGTCGCGTCCACCATCCGCCTATGCCCCCTCGCGCGCTTTGCCCGTCGACACGTCGATCTTGCCCGTCACAGCCTCCGTGATCAGAGCGGCACGGCGCTCCCGCGCCAGGCCGATGAACTCCTCAGCCTTCGCGATCAGAGCATCAATTCTTGACACCTGTGCCTCGATGGATGCCACGATTTTTCCCTGTGCGCCCAGGGGCACGAGCGGGACGCTCAAGGCCTTGATGTCGTCGAGTGCAAGCTGGACCTTCGTACCGCCTGCCGCGCCCAGCTTGAGCTGGTCCTGCCCCTCAGTCGTGAGCATGAAGTAGCCAACGAACTGCGAGTCGAACATCGAAGGGGTGAGCCGGCACAGTGCGACATGCTGGCTCACATACGCTCCTACCCACTCGTCAGTGACCACCGCTACCGACCCGAGGTAGGCAGTGATTGAGAAGAGGAGGTCGTCGCCCCTCAACCGCGTGCGTGATCCCTCCGTAACGCCTGAAGGGAGTTCGACGTACTGGATATCTCCCCTCAGGGTCAAATTGGTGCGCGGCAGGTTTCCGATCCTGAGAAACCGCTCGCCTTCGTCGGCGTAGTAGTCGCCCCACCCGCGCGATCCGCTGGTGAGGAAGCGGATCCCACGTCGAAGTTGCACACGCTTCGCCCCGAGCGCTTCGAACTCTGTGTCCAGGACAGCCTGTCGGCGCTCACGCAGGGTCCCAATCAACTGCTCCTGCTTAGCGATCAGGGCGTCGATCTGGGCCATCTCGCGGTCGAGATACTCGGCAATCCGCTGTTGCTCATCGGCCAACGGCGCGGGAACCTCGAACCTACCGACCTTCTCTGCCGTGAAGTGGGGAATCGTTGCGGTACTCGCAACCAGACCAACGTGACCGCGGCGGAGCGCGCTCTGGAGCGCGTAGTCAATAAACTTCCCGTGGGCCAGGCCGTCGCGCGCCCGTAGTCGGATGATCGAGTTTTGGAACCCCCAGCCGGACAGATCCTCAGTTAGCATCGCGGACCGGCCATAACCTGCACCGCCCTCAACGACGATCACGTCACCGCGTCGGAGTTCGAGTGCACGCAGTTCTGTTGGGGTGAACCACATTCGCTGCTCGGGAAGCTCAATAAACCGTCCGTCAGGCTGAACATGAGCCGCCCGCACGTATGGTGCTTCGACCTCGTTGACTGACTTCGGCTCCGGCTGAACCATCTTCCCGAGCGTGACTTGAGCCAGCCGCTTGATCGGAAGCATATCGGTCATGCTTCAACCTGCTTGAGCATGTCAAGGATCTCTGCGACGACCTTTTCCAGATCGGCATCGATCTCCGCGAGAGGCCTCGGCGGGAGGTACTGGTAAAAGTGGCGGCTGAACGGGATTTCGTAGCCGACGTTGGTCTTTGACTCGTCGATCCAGGCGTCGGGGACGTGGGGCTTGACCTCGGCGTCGAAGTACGCGGCGATCGTTTCTTCCATTGCGTCGTGCGCCTTGGGGTGGCTGCCCCAGCCGAAGGGCACGATCTCGGTGTCGCGTAGTCCGGTGTCGGGCTCGGGGTTGCCCTTGGAGTCAGTGCAGATGTCGGCGTCGTCGTCGCGCTCGCCGAGGGTCTGCCACAGGGTCTTGCGCTGCGCTGGGGTGAGGCGGACGCTGGCGGCCCCGAGGTGTTTGCCGAGGTCGCGCAGGAAGTCCGCGCGATTGCGGTACAGCTCGGTGCCGAAGGCCCCGAGCGAGGTGACCAGGCCGTCGATCTTGCTCAGCTGCCTGTGCTCGGCCACGGCCTCGATGCGCTCGGGCGTGCAGGCGAAGTTCAGGCGCAGGGGGCGTTCAACGGTGACTGACCAGTAGGCGAAGTCGAGGGCGTCGAAAACCTTGGAGATATCGGAGTTCGCCATCGTGGCGTAGGCCTGCAAGACCTTGGCGCGGTCGGCCTCGCTGATCTCGACCCGCTTGTTGCCCAGCGACTTGCGCATCTTGGTGGCGAACCCGGTGGCGTCGATGAGCTGGACCTTGCCCTTGCGCTCGGGCTGCTTGGTGTTATCCAGGATCCACAGGTAGGTCGCGATGCCGGTGTTGTAAAACATGTCGGTCGGCAGGGCGACGATGGCCTCGACGAGGTCGTTCTCCAGCAGGTGCCCGCGAATGTCGGACGGGCCGGAACCGGCGCCGCCGTTGAACAGCGGGGAACCGTTCAGCACGATGCCCGCCCGACCACCACGGCCGTGCTCGTCGACGTCACGCATCTTGGAAGCAACGTGAAGCAGGAACAGCATGGCGCCGTCGCCGATCCCGGGCAGGCCTGGGGCGAAGCGCCCGTTGGCGGCCTCGTGCTCGCGGCGGACCTGCTTCTCCGAGGCCTTCCAGTCCTGCCCGAAAGGCGGGTTGGACAGAATGAAGTCGAAGCCACGGTCGGCGAACTTGTCCTCGGCGAGGGTGTCGCCCAGGCGGACGTTAGACACGTCCTGCCCCTTTAGGAGCAGGTCGGACTTGCAGATCGCGTAGGAGTGCTTGTTGATCTCCTGGGCGAACAGGTTCAGGTTCGCCTTCGGGTTCATCGCCAGCAGGTGCTCTTCGGCGACCGAGAGCATGCCGCCGGTGCCCGCCGTCGGGTCGTAGACGCTGCGGGAAACGCCGGGGGCGCGCAGGGCCTCGGGGTCCTCGGCAAAAACGAGGTCAACCAGGAGGCGGATCGCATCGCGCGGGGTGTAGAAGTCACCGGCCTGCTCGTTCGAGGCCTCAGCGAACTTGTAGATCAGGTTCTCGAACAGATCACCCATCGCGGCGTTGTCCGCCTTGTCCGGGTGCAGGTCGATCTCGGCGAACCCGCGGGTGACCAGGCCGAGGCGGTTGTGCTCGTCGAGCTCCTTGATCTGCGCCTCGAACCCGAAGTTCTTGAAGACGTCGATGTCCGCACTGAAGCCATTGACGTAGTCGATCAGGTTCGCCGCGAGGTTGTCCGGATCCTCGAGCGCCTTCTTGAGGGTGTACGCGGAGGTGTTCCAGAACGACAGGCCCGCGCTCTCATCCGTGCGGGTACGGCGGCGCAGCTGGTTCGCGATCCACATCGCGCCGTACCCGCCATCGGCTGCCTCCTGGACCACCGCCGTCATGACCTCGCGGTGCGGCTCCATCACGCACTCGAGCCGGCGCAGGATCGTGAACGGCAGGATCACGCTGCCGTACTGGTTCGGCTTGTACGGGCCTCGCAAGACATCGGCGATGCCCCACACGAAGTTGCTGAGCGCGCTCACGTGGTCGGTGCTCCAGGTTGTGGGTCGACGTGTTGCCCTACACCAGAGGTGCAGCGGCTCGGGGGACCCAAGCCTACCGACAGTCTTGTCACCCGCCGATCATCACTGACGCTCGCAACACCCGTGCCGTTGAAGAGCCGGGCTGGGATGCGAACCCGCGCCTGCAGAGCGGGTTGCCATCCCGATACTCACCTATGGATGGCAAGGAGCCGGAGCCCTCGCCGGAGGCAGCAACCGCAGCCCCGTGACCGCCGTCAGCTCGCCGAGGCGGCCTGAGTGCTCTCCTACCTACGCCGCGCGGGATGCCAGCCCGCGCGGCCGGCCGGCTGTCGGCCCACCATCTCACCGGTCAACTGTCTGGCTCGCTCACCGGTCAACTGTCTGGCGTTCTGCGGCGGCCCTCCGGGCTTCCCGCTACCCCGCGCGACACGCCTACCCAACCGCCGCGGCGGTCAGCCACGGCCAGTCCGCGTTACGGCCCGCCTCGAGCAGCGACACCAGCCGGAAGGCGTGGTCGGTCAGACCACCCACCGTGTGCCGCGTACCGGCGCCGGACGCGTTCGCGCCGACACGGTAGCCGCCGATGTTCCAGGTGTAGCAGCTACCGCTGAGCGGAGAAGGGATACGCCGATGGGCGGGATCCGACCAGGAGGCCGTCCCGCCCATGCACGTGCGCCGACGGAAGCGTCAGAAGGTTCGCGACGCCGGCGTGATTGGCCGTTGACGTGCCTCGCCGCACGGGCCGGCAACCTGTCGCGCCCCCGCCGCCTGAACGAGCGGAACCGGTGGTAGCGCTCGGAATGTGCTCGGTGAGTCATGGGCGGGCCCGGGTAGCTCTGGTCATTGTCGGGCAGCGGTGGGTACCAGGCGTTGCCGGGCGATGATCGGATGCTCGGTGTGTGCTCCACCGGTCGGAGCAACGGCGGCTGCCAGCGGTAAGCACGGGTGGGCACTCCTGGGCGCTCGTGGCTATCCGCTGGCAGGTAAGCTGGGCCATCGCGCCCTCGTAGCTCAGGGGATAGAGCATCGGTTTCCTAAACCGTGTGTCGCAGGTTCGAATCCTGCCGGGGGCACCAGGTCAGCACCTCAATCACCGATCCTCCGTCCCCCAGGGGACATCCGTGCATCCCGGCCCGTCCAGCCGGCCGCCGCCCAGGTCGTGCGACGCCACCCAGCTCCGCGGCTCGGCGGGCGGCTCGACGAATGCCTGATGGCCCGTCGGGTACCCGGTTGGCGATAACGAAGGAACAAGTCGGAAGACGCCCGCGCCGCTACCGCGCCGGGCCGAGCCGACCCGTTGGGTGTGGAATCGCCACGGCTGATCTGACATGGGCGGAAAGGGAGGCCTGCGGTGAAGGACAGGATCCTGAAGGGGCTGCGGAAGAGGGCGAACACGATCGTGGTGCGCCGGAGACGCGGGGATGCCTTGATCAGCAGGCCGACCGCGGCCAGAAGGCCCGGCAGGCTCTTTCAATGAGAGCGCGACCCGCCGGCCGGTGGCCCCCGGATGTGGTGGGGGCACGGCTGGCCGCACAGTGACCCGGGCAACGGTCGTCCGGGGTTGACCTCAACCGGCCTTGAGGTTGTCGGATCGTCTCATGCGTGCCATTCAGCTTCACGAGTTCGGTCCGCCCGGCAACCTGGTCCTCGACGACCTGCCGGACCTGTCACCCGGCGCCGGCCAGGTGCGGATCGCCGTCCGGGCCAGCGGGGTGCACCTGCTGGACACGACGTTGCGGCGGGGGGAGGCCGGCGGGCCCCTGCCGCTACCGGAGCTGCCCACCATCCCGGGCCGGGAGGTCGCCGGCGTGGTGGACGCGGTGGGCGCGGGCGTCGGCGAGTCCTGGCTCGGCCGGCGGGTCGTCGCCCACCTGGGCATGGTGCCGGGCGGGTACGCCGAGCAGGCGGTCACCGCGGTCGAGTCGCTGTTCGCCGTACCGGAGCGGCTGAACTTCCCCGAGGCGGTGGCCGTGGTCGGTACCGGCCGGACCGCCCTCGGGGTCTTCGAGCTGGAGCGTCCGAGCGCGGACGACGTCGTCCTCGTGCCCTCGGCGGCCGGGGGCATGGGTTGGCTGCTGGTGCAGGCCGCCCGGTCGACCGGTGCCACGGTGGTGGCGGCGGCGCGGGGGAACGAGCGGACGGCGGCGCTGCACGACCTGGGGGCCCACCTCGTGGTCGACTACGGGCTGCCCGACTGGCCCGACCGGGTCCGGGAGCAGGTCGGCGGCCCGACCCTGGTCTGGGACGGGGTGGGCGGCGCGGTGGGGCGGGCCGCCCTCGAGCTGCTGCGCCCGGGCGGCCGGTTCATGATGTTCGGCTGGTCGTCCGGCGAGGCGACCAAGGTGGACACCGCGGACCTGATCGAGCGCGGCCTCACCGTCGGCTGGCTGGGGCACCGGATGCGGGCCCTGCCCGGCGGCATCCCGGGGCTCGCCGCCCGGTCGCTGGAACTCGCCGGCCGGGGCTGGTGGCGGCCGCGGGTGTCGACGTATCCACTGGCCGACGCGGCTACCGCGCACGCCGACCTGGAGGGGCGCCGGGCACTGGGCAAGGTGGTGCTGACGGTTTCGGACTGACCGGACGGCGGTGGGCGGCGACGCCGGGCTATTCCGCCGGCCGGCGGGCCAGCAGGTACGCCTGCGGCGTGCGCTCCATGCGGCCCGCGAACATCTCGGGTTCGCGCACCAACCGCACCCGCGTCTCCAACCCGGCCTCGGTCAGCAGTTCGGCGACCCGATCCGGCCGCCGGCGCCGGAAGGTCAGCGAGACCGGGTGACCGAGCGCCTCGGTCAGGTGCAACGGCTCGTCGCCGACCTGGAACGCCAGCAGCAGGTGACCGCCGGGCGCCAGCGCCCGGCGGAACCCCGCGAAGGTGGCCGGGAGCAGGTCGTCCGGGAGGTGGATGGTCGAGTACCAGGCCACGATGCCGCCGAGGGTCGCGTCCGGCACGTCCAGGTCGGTCATCGAGCCCACCGCGAAGCGCAGCCCGGGGTGCGTCGCGCGGGCCGTCTCGATCATCTGCGGGGACAGGTCGACGCCGAAGACGTCCAACCCGAGCCCGTGCAGGTGGCCGGCGATCCGGCCGGGACCGCAGCCGACGTCGGCGACGGGTCCGTTGCCGCCGGCGCGTACCAGCTCGGCGAATCCGGTGAGGACGGCCCGGTCCCACGGCTTGCTCGCCAGTTCGTCCTGGAGATGCTCGGCGTAGCTGGTGGCCACGGTGTCGTAGGACGTGCGGGTGTCGCGCAGGAAGTCGGGTTCGATCATCCCGGCACGCTACCGGGCCGGGACGACGGCCACGGGCGGCGCGTCGGTCGTCGCCCGGCCCGTCGGCGGCGCCCCGCCCGGCCGCCCCGCCAGCCGATCGGCGCTGGCGGGGCGGCGGTGCGCGTCAGGTCAGAGCGCGGCCCGGATCGCCTCGGCCAGCGTGGTCGGCTCGCGGCCGATCAGCCGGGCCAGGTCGTCGCCCGCCACGTGCAGCTCGCCCGCGGCGGCGGCCCGGTCGTCGTCGGCGAGGAGCTCGGCGTACTCCCGGGGCAGGCCGGCGTCGACGAGCACCTCGACGTACTTCTCCACCGGCAGGTCGGTGTAGCCGACGTGCCGGCCGGTCTGCCGGGACAGCTCCTCGGCCAGCTCGGTCATGGTGAACCCCGCGCCACCCAGCTCGTACACCCGGCCGGCGTGGCCCTCGGTGGTGAGCACCGCGGCGACGGCCTCGGCGTAGTCGGCGCGGGCCGCGCCGCTGATCCGGCCGTCCCCGGCCGCGCCGGCGATCCCGTGCTCCAGGTACGCCGGGATCTGCGGGAGGTAGTTCTCGAAGTACCAGCTGTTGCGCAGGAACACGTACGGCAGGCCGGAGGCCGCGATCACCTGCTCGGTACCCCGGTGGTCGACGGCCAGGACCAGGCTGGAGGTGTCCGCCCTGGGGGCGCTGGTGTAGGCGATCAGCCGGACGCCGGCCTCCTCGGCCGCGGTGACCACGTTGCGGGCCTGTTCGACCCGGCGGCCGATCTCGGTGCCGGAGACGAACGCCAGCTTCTCCGCGCCGGCGAACGCGGCGCGCAGCGATTCGACGTCGTTGTAGTCGGCCCGCCGTACGGTCACGCCCCGGTCGGCCAGGTCGGCCAGCCGGTCGGTGTCCCGGCCGAGCGCCACCACCTCCCCGGCCGGCACCCCGCGGCGGAGCAGCGACTCGACGATCAGGCGGCCGAGGTGGCCGGTGGCTCCGGTGACGACGATGGACATGGGCACTCCCTTGCGCGGAAAGGTGTCGGTCGTCAGCGTCAACGGGAACACCGGACCGTCACTTCCCGTTGGAGAGTAGGCACCTTGAAGTGCGTGGCATACCAATGGAGAGTGGTGGCGTGCAGCCGAACGTCTACGCCCGCGACTGCGGCAGCCGGCAGGTGCTGGACCGGATCGGTGACCGGTGGAGCGTCCTGGTGGTGCTCGTCCTCGCCGACGGCACCAAGCGCTACGGCGAACTGGCGCAGCGGATCGAGGGGATCAGCCAGAAGATGCTCACCCAGACGCTGCGCGGGCTGGAACGGGACGGGCTGGTCACCCGGACCGTGCACGCCAGCGTGCCGCCCCGGGTCGACTACGCGCTGACCGACCTCGGCCGCAGCCTGCTCGACCTGGTCGCCGGGCTGGAGAGCTGGGCCACCACGCATCTGGACGAGGTGAAGGCGGCCCGGGCCCGCTACGACGTCCGGTGACGGTCCGGCCGGACAGCGGTGCGGCTGGAGACCGGCGATCGGTGTAACGAAGATTGCCGCCAATACGCTGCGCCGCGAGCCCGCGCGCGTGGTTCCCACCCGGCATAGGCTCCGCCCTATCAGGGGATCGGCACGTGATGACAATCCCACAGTCGGTGTCGGACGCGATCGAGGGGGCGTGTCCGGCGTCGTGCCGGTTCCCGCCGGTTCGCTCCACCCGACGGAGGATCGCGTGCGTCGTACCGCACTCTTCGCCACCCTGACCACCGCGGCGCTCGGCGCCGCCCTCGCCGCCGCCACGCCCGCGTCGGCGATCAACACCTACAACGCCCTGCCCGCCCCGGAACGCACCGAGGTCGGCGCCCTGATCGTGCAGTGGGACCGCGACGGCGACCCCGGCACGCCGGATGTCGTCGACTGGTACTGCTCCGGCACCATGATCGACCGCGACGTCTTCCTGACCGCGTCGCACTGCACCACCGACTGGGCCCCGGGCGCCCGGTTCTACGTCTCGCTCGCCCAGGACGTCGAGGGCGCGCTGGCCGCCGCCAAGGCAGCCGGGCTCAGCCCGGCGCAGGTGGCCGTCGCCGTCGCGGTCGAGGGCACCGAACACGTCCACCCGGACTACCCGGGCAACTCCGCGGACTCGCACGACATCTCCGTGGTCACCTTCGACGCTGCCCAGGCGGCGGAGCTGGACCGACGGTGGGACTTCACCCCGGCGGCCCTGCCCGGTGCCGGGCAGCTCGACGCGCTCGGCTCCCGCGCGCTCGACGCGGCCCGCTGGGAGGTCATGGGTTACGGCACCGCCGAGGCCCAGCGCGAGCCGGGCGGGCACGTGCACCCGGGCGGCGGGGTGCGGATGAAGGCCGAGGTCGGCTTCGACGCGCTCAACAAGACCTGGGTGCGCCTGGCGATGAACGAGAGCCGGGACTACGGCGGCGCCTGCTACGGCGACTCCGGCGGCCCGAACTTCGTCACCCTCGGCGGGCAGCGGATCCTGGCGTCGACCACGATCACCGGCGACGCCCCCTGCTATGCCACCAACGTCACCTACCGGCTGGACAGCGACAGCGCCCGGGACTTCCTGGACGACTTCGTCGACCTGCCCTGACGGGATCGCGGGCCGGCTGCGCCGGCCCGCCGACGGGGCACGCGACGGCGGCCGGCGGGACCATCGCCGGCCGCCGCCGCGCGGCATACCCGGGCCGCCCCCGTCGCGGCCCGGGGCCGTCAGCCCGCCGGGAGCTGCTCGGCCGTGGTGAGCACCCGGTCGATCAGGCCGTACTCGCGGGCCTGCTCGGCGGTGAACCAACGGTCCCGGTCCCAGTCCCGCTGGATCTCCTCCAGGGTGCGCCCGCTGTGCCCGGCGATCAGCTCCTGCATGGTCCGCTTCACGTGCAGCATGTTCTCGGCCTGGATGGTGATGTCCGCGGCGGTGCCGCCCATCCCGCCGGACGGCTGGTGCATCATGATCCGCGAGTGCGGCAGCGCGAAGCGCTTACCGGCCGCACCGGCGCAGAGCAGGAACTGCCCCATCGAGCCGGCGAAGCCGAGCGCCAGGGTGGCTACGTCGTTGCGGACGTACCGCATGGTGTCGTAGACGGCCATGCCGGCGCTCACCGAGCCGCCCGGCGAGTTGATGTAGAGGTAGATGTCCCGCTCGGCGTCCTCGGCGGCGAGCAGCAGGATCTGGGCGCAGATCTGGTTCGCCGACGCATCGGTCACCTCGGTGCCGAGGAAGACGATCCGTTCCTTCAGCAGCCGCTCGAAGACCTGGTCGCCGAAGGTCGGCCGCCCGCCGTCCAGCATCCGTATGCCGCTCTCGATCATCGCGTCCGCCTTCCACCGTGCCGGCGGGCGGCGGAACCGCCCGGGGGACCGGCGCTTCCAGCCTCCGGCGCACCGCGGGCGGAGCCCAGCGTTTCTGCCCGCGGCAGATCCGCCGTGGGCAGAACCCGGCCGGGCTAGGCGGGGGTCAGCCGCCGCCGGCCCGCCCGGGCCCGCCGCCGGGCCAGCATCCTGTCGGTACGCGGACCGGGGCGGCGGGCCGGCCCGGGGGCGATCAAGCGCACCCGCAGGCCGGATCCGCTTCCCAGCGCTCCGTGGCCCACCCAGCCGAGCGACGGCGGAGCGCCCGTTCCCAGGGTCGCCCCGCCGGCGTGCAGCACGCGCCCGACAGCCGTGCCGCCGGCCCCGACGTGCCGGCCGATCGGGCCGAGCGCCGTGCCGGTGACCTCGACCGTGCCGCTCACCGGGTGGCGCGGACTGCGGGCGTCCTCGAGCCAGCGCTCGCCCGGACCGGTGACCGGATCGTCGCCGAGCCCGGTCGTCGCGCGCACCCGTGGCGCTTCGCCATCGGCGTGGAAGCCGATCCGCAGGCGCGGGCTCGTCTCGTCCCGAGTGGCCGGTACCCGCTCCAGCCGGGCCAGCGCCACCCCGGACGGCACCCGCCGCTCGACCCGGCGAAGCTCGTCGCGGGCCTCCTCGAGCAGGTCGGAGAGGTTGATCCCGAGCGCCCGGCAGACCGCTGCCAGCACCTCGGAGGAGGCCTCCTTACGCCCGCGTTCCACCTCGGAGAGGTACGGCAGCGAGACGCCGGCCGCCTGGGCGACCTCCCGCAGCGTACGGCCCTGCCGTAGCCGTACCCGGCGCAGCACCCCGCCGATCACCCGTCGCAGCAGCGACATGTGGGCCTCCTCGCGGTCGTTGTCTCGAGACGCTTCCCATCATGCCGCCTGGGGGGCGCCGCGTGCCGACGCGGTCGGGCCGCCGGGCTCCCCGTGGGCGGCATCCGGTCCGGTGGGCGACGGCGGGCGGGCGACCGGCCGGGCCGGTCGGCTCAGCGCCAGACGACCGCCCGGGAGTGCCAGCTCGGCGAGAGATGGTCCGCCGCGCCGACGATCAGACCCGTGTCGTTGACATTGATCGCCCGGCTGCCCACCGCCCCCTCGGGCAGCGGCAGCAGTTGGGACGGCGTCGACGGGTCGGGCCACACCATCGCCCGTCCCGCGCGCCCGTCCGTGCCCACCACCACGTCCGAGTCGTTGACCGCCTGCGCCGTGGGGGAGAAGGCGGTGGTGGCCAGCCGGCGCATGGCCGAGCCGTCCCAGAAGAACGCGCCGGGCTCGCCCGTCGCCGTGGAACTGGTGCCGACCACGTGGCCGAGGTCGTTGATGCCGTTCGCCACGCTGGTGGCGCCGCCGAGTGTGCCGAGCGACCGGGTGACCCCGTCCTGCCAGACGAACGCCCGGTGCTCGTCGGGCGCCGGATCGTCCCAGTCCTGCCAGCCGTGGGTGCCGGCCACCATGCCGGCGTCGTTCACGGCGCTCGCGCTGGCTCCCGGGGGCACGTCGATGGTGATCTCGGTGTCGCCGGTGCGGACGAACGGCCGGCGGCCGGAGAAGCTGTCGGTGACGTGGTAGACCCCGACAACCCGCGTGCCGGCGGTGTCGTACGCGATGGAGAACAAGCCGCCGGTCAGGCCGAGGTCCTGGATCTTCCCGTTCACCCAGGCGACTGCGTGGCTGTTGCCCTGGGCGTCCTGGCTCGTTCCGACGATCCGGCCCTGCTCGTCGATGGCCTCCGCCTGGCTGTTCGAGCCGCCGAGGGTGCCCAGGTCCTCGATGCGACCGTCCACCCAGCGCACCGCGTGCCAGTACCCGGTGGCCAGCCGGGCGGAACCAACCACCACCCCCTGCCCGTTCATGTCCGACGCGGACGCACTGAGCCCGTCGAGCGACGGCAGCACGACGACGGTGCGGGCGGCCGTGGGCAGGGGTGCGGGAGTCGTCGGGGGCGGCGTCGGCGACACCGTGGGTTCCGGTGACGTAGCTGGCTTCGGCCTTCTGGTCGCCTCGATCGGCCCCGGCCTGGTGTCCGGCCGTCCCGCCAGGGCCGGAGTCGTGCCGACCAGCAGCGTGGCGAGAACCGCGCCACCGACGGCCAGTGCTCTACGGGTCCGCATCCCGGGTCTCCCTCGTCAGGACGATCTGTACGCCGAGTCTCACCCGGGATGACGTCGGTGGATGTGACGAGATGCTTACCGCTGGCGCGCTGCTGGTGCGGATCGCGAGCCCGGCCGGCCGGGGGACGGCGTAGCCGCTATGTTGTGGGCGTGCACGCGTCGGCGGAGTCGGAGCAGGTCCTGCGGTGATCCATTTTCCGGCGCAGCGGCGGGGGCCGCTGAGCGCGTTGAGTCTGCGGCTGGCCGGGGCGATCGGGCTGGTCTTCGCCACCGTCGCCGTGGTCTACCTCGACCGGGACGGCTACCGGGACGTCAACGAGGACGGGCTGACCCTCCTCGACTGCTTCTACTACGTGGTGGTGTCGCTCTCCACCACCGGCTACGGCGACATCACCCCGGTCAGCCAGAGCGCGCGGCTGATCAACGTCCTGTACATCACCCCCGCCCGGGTGATCTTCCTGATCATCCTGGTCGGCACCACGCTGGAAGTCCTGACCGAGCAGTACCGCACCGGCCGTCGGCTGTCGCGGTGGAGGAGAACCGTGAAGGACCACGTCATCATCTGCGGCTACGGCACCAAGGGCCGTAGTGCGGTCTCCGCCCTGCTGGAGAACGGTCTGGACAAGTCGCGGATCGTGGTGGTGGAGCGCAACGGCGCCGCACTGCGGCAGGCCACCTCGGCCGGGCTGGTGGCGATCGAGGGTTCGGCGACCCGTTCGTCGGTGCTCAACGAGGCGCACGTCCGGCACGCCAAGGCGGTCATCATCGCGACCGACAGCGACGACGCGTCGGTCCTGGTGGCGTTGACCGTACGCCAGCTCACCGCCGGTCAGGTGCGGATCATCGCCGCCGCCCGGGAGGCCGAGAACGCCCCGCTGCTGAAGCAGAGCGGCGCGCACCACGTGATCGTCTCGTCGGCGACCGCCGGCCGGCTGCTGGGGCTCTCCACCTCCGCCCCGCCGCTGATCGACGTGGTGGAGGATCTGCTCACGCCCGGGCAGGGGATGGCGCTGGCCATGCGCTCGGCCGAGCGCCACGAGGTCGGCCGCTCGCCCCGGGAGCTGGATTCGCTGGTCATCGCCCTGGTCCGGCGGGGCAAGGTGGTGACCCTGGCGGACCGGGCCGGTGCGGTGATCGAGACCGGCGACATGCTGGTCCACGTCCGCGACGACCGTCCCCAGTCGGCTCCCACCGCCTGACCGCCCGCCCGGCGCGCCGCCGGTGTCGACACCGGGCGGACCGCGCGTCGGCCCGCCCGATGCTCAGCACTGGCTGTCGGACTCCGGCTCGCACGCGGCCGCCGCGGCGGCGCAACTGGGCGTCGTCCCGCTGGCCGCCCGCCGGAGCAGTTCGTAGAGCGTCTCCCGCTCGGCGGGGTCCAGTGCGCCGAGCACCTCGTCCTCGGCGCTCGCCATGGCGCATTCCGCCGCGTTGAGGCGTTTCGCACCGGTTTCGGTGAGTTCCACCACGTGCCGGCGGCGGTCCTCGGGTGAGCGCCGCCGCTCGACCAGGCCGGCGGCCTCCAGGTCGTTGAGCAGCCCGACGACGTTGGTGCCGTCGATCTGGAGCGTGCTGGCGAGCCCCTGCTGGCTGATGCCGCCCTGGTCGCGCAGCACGGTGAGGGCGACCAGGTGTCGGGGGCGCAGGCCGAGTGGCGCCAGTACCGACTCCGACCGCAGCCGCATCCGCCGGGCCAGGTGCTCGAGCAGTGCTCCGGAGCGGTGCTCCGACTGGTCGACCGGCGCGGCTGGCATGTGACCCAGTTTACCCGGCGCGTGAAACATCGGTCTGCTATAAATGGTTGGCGCTACATAAATGATCTGTGGAGGGTTAGCCAAATGCCGCACCTGTTGCACATCGACTCGAGCATCCGGGGGGAGCACTCGGTCAGCCGGCGGCTCACCGCCCGCGCGGCCGCCGCCTGGCGGGCCGCCCATCCGGGTGGCACGGTGGCCTACCGGGACCTGGGCAGGGAGCCGCTGCCGCACCTGGACGAGGCGGGTGGGTTGGCCCGGATGGTGCCGGCCGACCAGCACACCCCGGCGCAGCGCGCGTCGTGGGAGCTGACCGAACGGCTGGTCGACGAGGTCAAGCGGGCCGACACGGTCCTGCTCGGGCTCCCGCTGTACAACTACGCCGCCCCGAGCAGCGTGAAGACCTGGGTCGACCACCTCATCGCGCCCGGCATCGCGTACGACCCGGAGACCGGCGCCGGTCTGCTGGGCGACCGCGAGTTCATCGTGCTGGCCAGCCGCGGCGGCGGCTACGGCACCGGCACTCCCCGGGAGGGTTGGGACCACGCCGAGCCCTGGCTTCCCCACGGCATCTCGCAGACCGGCCTGGAGCCGCGTTTCATCACCGCCGAGCTCACCCTCGCCCCGGTGGTCCCGGCCATGGCCGAGCTGGTCGGGCTGCACGAGGAGAGCCTGGCGGCGGCCGAGCGCGCCATCGACGGGCTCTGGGTGCCGGCCTCGGTCGGCTGAGGGGTCACCCGGACAACCGGACAGGGCGGTCGTCCCCCTCGCGGGGGCGACCGCCCTGTACCGTGCGCTCAGTCGTGGATCAGAGGATCGTCCAGGTGTCGCCGCTGGCGAGCAGGCCGGCGAGTTGCTGCTCCGGGGTGTCGGTGACCTTCGCCCTCGCGGTGGCGAGCTGCTCCTGAACGACGCTGTCGTAGGAGGGGCGGTCCACCGAGCGGAACACCCCGATGGGGGTGTTGCGCAGGTCGAGGCCGGGCAGCCGGGACAGCGCGAACGCGTACGCCGGGTCGGTGACCGTGGCGTCGTGGACGACGATCTCGTCGGGGCTGGTGGCCGCGGTCTCCCGCACCTCCAGGCCGAACCCGCCGGGCGGGTGGACGACGCAGTACTGGCCGTCCTTGCCGAACGTGATCGGCTGCCCGTGCTCCAGCCGGATCAGGTAGTCGTCCCGGGTGGCCGGCTCCTTGAGCTGGTCGAAGGCGCCGTCGTTGAAGATGTTGCAGTTCTGGTAGATCTCCACGAACGCCGACCCCTGGTGCTCGGCCGCCGCCCGCAGCACCGACTGCAGGTGCTTGCGGTCGGAGTCGATGGTCCGGCCGACGAAAGTGGCCTCCGCGCCGAGGGCGAGGGAGATCGGGTTGAACGGGGCGTCGGCGGACCCGACCGGCGTCGACTTGGTGACCTTGCCGACCTCGGAGGTGGGCGAGTACTGCCCCTTGGTCAGCCCGTAGATCCGGTTGTTGAACAGCAGGATCTTGAGGTTGACGTTGCGGCGCAGCGCGTGGATGAGGTGGTTGCCGCCGATGGACAGGGCGTCGCCGTCGCCGGTGACCACCCACACCGAGAGGTCCGGCCGGGTGGCCGACAGGCCGGTGGCGATCGCCGGGGCGCGGCCGTGGATGGAGTGCATCCCGTAGGTGTTCATGTAGTACGGGAAGCGGGACGAGCAGCCGATGCCGGAGACGAACACGATCCGCTCGCGGGGGATGTTCAGCTCGGGCATGAACTGCTGCACGGCGGCGAGGATCGCGTAGTCGCCGCAGCCGGGGCACCAGCGCACTTCCTGGTCGGACTTGAAGTCCTTGGCGGTGAGCTTCAGCGCGATGGGCTCAGACATTCTTCAGGACCTCTTCCAGCATCGTCTCCAGCTCCGCGGCGGTGAACGGCAGGCCGCGGACCTGGTTGTAGCCGATCGCGTCGACCAGGTACTTCGCCCGGATCACGTGCGCCAGCTGGCCGAGGTTCATCTCGGGGATGACCACCCGGTCGTACGAGCGCAGCACCGTCTCGAGGTTGGCCGGCATCGGGGCCAGGTGCCGCAGGTGCGCCTGCGCGACCGACAGCCCGCGCTGGCGCAGGGCCCGGCAGGCGGCGCCGATCGGCCCGTACGTCGAGCCCCAGCCGAGCACCAGGACCCGGGCGTCGCCCTCGGGGTCCTCGACCTCGACGGCGGGCACCGGGATCGCCTCGATCCGCGCCGCCCGGGTGCGGACCATGAAGTCGTGGTTGGCCGGGTCGTAGGAGATGTCGCCGGTCTTGTCGGCCTTCTCCAACCCGCCGATCCGGTGCTCCAGGCCGGGGGTGCCGGGGATCGCCCACGGCCGGGCCAGGGTCTCCGGGTCCCGCAGGTACGGCAGGAAGGTGGTGCCGTCCTCGCCGTTGGGCTCGGTGGCGAACTCGACCCGCAGATCCGGCAGCGCCTCCACGTCGGGCAGCAGCCACGGCTCCGAGCCGTTGGCGACGTAGTTGTCGG
The DNA here is from genome assembly GCF_056780015.1 of Micromonospora sp. R311. Classification (NCBI taxonomy): domain Bacteria; kingdom Bacillati; phylum Actinomycetota; class Actinomycetes; order Micromonosporales; family Micromonosporaceae; genus Micromonospora; species Micromonospora sp. R311. The sequence goes on along the minus strand of NZ_JBSWCE010000041.1, from coordinate 29,461 downwards.
ACAGCAGGATCACCGGAGTCCGGTAGGTGAGCGCGATCCGGGCCGCCTCCAGGGCCGCGTAGAAGCAGTCCGCCGGCGACTTCGGCGCGATCACCGCCACCGGCGCCTCGCCGTGGCGGCCGTAGAGCGCCATGTTGAGGTCGGCCTGCTCGGTCTTGGTCGGCATACCGGTCGACGGGCCGGCGCGCTGCACGTCGACGATGACCAGGGGCAGTTCCAGCGCCACGGCGAGGGAGATGGTCTCGCTCTTCAGGGCCACGCCGGGGCCGCTGGTGGTGGTGACACCGAGGGCGCCGCCGTAGGAGGCGCCCAGCGCCGCGCCGACCGCCGCGATCTCGTCCTCGGCCTGCATGGTGAGCACGCCGAAGCGCTTGTGCTTGCTCAACTCGTGCAGGATGTCCGAGGCCGGGGTGATCGGGTAGGCGCCGAGGAAGACCGGCAGCCCGGAGCGGACGCCGGCGGCGACCAGGCCGAGCGAGAGGGCGGCGTTGCCGGTGATGTTGCGGTACGTGCCCGGCGGCATCTTCGCCGGCTTGACCTCGTATCGGACGGCGAAGTCCTCGGTCGTCTCACCGAAGTTCCAGCCGGCCCGGAAGGCGGCGATGTTCGCCGCGACCAACTCCGGCCGCGCCGCGAACTTCCGCTCCAGGAACCGCAGCGTCGACTCGTACGGCCGCGAGTACATCCACGACAGCAGACCCAGGGCGAACATGTTCTTCGCCCGCTCGGCGTCCTTCTTGGACACCTCCTGGTCGGCGAGCGCGCCGATGGTCATCGACGTCAACGCCACCGGATGCACCACGTAGCCGGCGAGCGAGTCGTCCTCCAGCGGGCTGACCTGGTAGCCCACCTTGGCCAGGTTGCGCTTGGTGAACTCGTCGGTGTTGACGATGATGTCCGCGCCGCGGGGCAGATCGGCCAGGTTGGCCTTCAACGCCGCCGGGTTCATCGCGACCAGCACGTTCGGCGCGTCACCCGGGGTCAGGATGTCGTAGTCGGCGAAGTGCACCTGGAAGCTCGACACGCCGGGCAGGGTGCCGGCAGGGGCCCGGATCTCGGCGGGGAAGTTCGGCAGCGTGGAGATGTCGTTGCCGAGTTGCGCCGTCTCCGAGGTGAACCGGTCGCCGGTCAACTGCATGCCGTCACCCGAGTCGCCGGCGAACCGGATGACCACCCGGTCCAGTTGGCGGATCTGCTTGGTCACGCCTGCACCTCGCTTCGCTCAGCACGGCCGCGCGGGCGGCTGAACATGATGGTGACCTCGCCTTGCCCGGCCACGTGACCTCCTTGACGCACCGCCGCACCGGCCGTCCGTGGCTGGTCCGGCCCGCTGTCGTTCCTCATCTCAGAGACTACGTCGGATCACCCGGGCAACCTCCCCGGAGGTCCGCCGACTGGGACCGGAAATGGCCGTACTTTGCCCTGTACTGCGGCGTTTCGCCCTGCCCGCCGTAATCCAGATCACCGGTCGCCGCCCGGCCCACCGGCTCCGTCGCGGCCGGTCACTCCGGGATCGCGGGCCGGGCCGTCGGGTCCGGGACCGGAGCGGTCATCCGCCGGCGCAGCGAGGTGGTGGCCAGCGCGAGGGCGAGCACCACCACCAGCGTGGAGACCGCGATCAGCAGGATCGCGGTCCGCTGCACCGAGCTCAACCCGCCGTCGCGGTCGAGCACCGGGGCGGTGGCGGCCACCACGCCCTGCGAGCCGGTGGGCGCGGGGGACGAGGCCACCGGCGTGGCCAGGGCGGCCGCCGCGGTGATCCGGAAGCTCATCTGCACCTGCCGGGTCCGGCCGTTGCGCGGGTCGAGCTGCCCGACCACCGCGCCGGCGAGCGGGGCCGCGCGCTGGGCCTCCGGCGTCGCGACCACCGGCAGCCGCAGCTCGGCGGTACGCCCCGCCGGCACCGAGCCGGCCGCACACCGGGTCCGGTTCGCCGCGACGGCGGTGCAGCCGGCCGGTGGGGTCGGCACGCTCACGCCGTCCGGCAGGACCACCTCGACCCGGCCGGTGGCGTCCACCCGGCCGGTGTTGCCGAGCCGGACGGCGAGTTGGCTCGCCTCGCCGCTGATGTCGAAGGCGACCTCGTCGGCGTGCAACGCGATGCCGGGCGCCGGTGGGCCGGGCGGGAAGAGCACCGCGAAGCCCTCGTTGTCGCTGACCGAGCCAGCCGTGCCGGGCGCGGTCGCGGTGACCCGGACCGAGCCGCTGAGCGGCATCTTCCGCCAGGCGGTGCCATTGACCCGGATCTTCAGTCGGGTGCTGAACCGCGCGCCGGGCGCGGTCGTCCACTCTCCACAGCGGTGCTCGCCGCCGCCGGTGGCGACACAGCCGACCGTGCCCGCGTCGGTCAGCCCGGCGGGCAGGGTGTACCTGAGCCGGATCCGCTCCCGCGCGGTGCCGGTGTTGGTGACGCTGACCCGCAGGGTGGTCACCGTGCTGGCCGAGTTCCAGTACCCGCCGGAGAGTGCCAGGTCGTCGGTGTCGACCCGGACGCCGAGCGGGCTGGTCGGTGGGGCGCCGGGACCGGGCGCGGACGGCCGGACCGGCGGTAGCGGAGCGGGCGGCGGGGGCGCTGTGGTGGTCGGCGGTCCGGTGGTCGGGGCCGGGCTCCCGGAATCGGTGGCGGAGGGGTCCGGATCGGCGGTCGGTGATGCCGGAGGCGTGGTCTCCGGGCTGGTGGGCGGGGCGGTCGTGGGCGCCGACCCGGTGTCGGTCGGGTCGGCGGTCGGAGTCTGCTCGTCCGGTTCGTCCGCCGGCACCGTGCCGGCAGTGGTGACCCGGGCGACGGTCGGTGCGGCGGCCGTCGCCCAGCCGGGCAGGACGGGGATCGCCAGTGCGAGCGCGAGCGGGATCGCCGACAGCGGCGTGACGCGCCGGCCACGCGCCCGCCGAGCGGGCGATACGTCTGCGCGGGGCATCTGTCCTCCGGTGACCAGGGGTGAGAATCTAATATTCGTGACATTTGCCCCAGAGCACTAGTCCCACCAGAAAACAAATTCGTAACGTGTCCGAAACGACCGCCCCGGGCGGAACGGTAGGCTGCCGGCGTGACCGGTTACCTGGGCTCGTACGCGACGCTCGGGCTGCTGCTGCTCGTCAGCGTCCTCTTCTTTGTCATGGCGTTCTCGGCCAACCGGGTGTTACGTCCTGCCCGTCCGGCTGATCCCCCGGGCAAGCGGGCCAGCTACGAGTGCGGGCTCGATCCGGTCGGCGGCGACTGGGCCCAGATGCAGATCCGGTACTACGTGTACGCGTACCTGTACGTGCTGTTCGCCGTGGAGTCGGTCTTCCTCTTCCCGTGGGCGGTCGTCTTCGACCGGCCGGGGTTCGGGCTGGTCACCGTGGTCGAGATGGCGATCTTCGTGGCGGTGCTGGCGCTCGGCATCCTCTACGCGTGGCGGAGGAACATCCTGCGCTGGACCTGACCCGGGCGGCGGCCGGCGATGGTGCCCAACCGGCTGCGCCGACCGACGGTCGGCAGCGGGCGACCGGCGCCGGAAGCGTCATCGGGGTGGGTGACCGGTGCCCGGACGCCCGGCCCGGAGCAGGTCAGGCGAGCCCGCGCCGGGTCGCCGTCGGCGGCCGGTCACCCCGGATCGAGGCGACCATGTCCAGCACCCGGCGGGTCGGGCGTACCTGGTGGGCCCGGAACACCCGGGCGCCCAGCCAGGCGGACACCGCGGTCGCCGCCAGGGTGCCCTCCAGCCGCTCGGCCACCGGCAGGTCCAGCGTCTCGCCGATGAAGTCCTTGTTCGAGAGCGCGACCAGCAGCGGCCAGCCGGTGCCGGAGAGCTCGTCCAACCGGCGGGTGATCTCCAGCGAGTGGCGGGTGTTCTTGCCGAAGTCGTGCGCCGGGTCGATCAGGATGCCGTCCCGGCGTACGCCCAGCGCGACCGCGCGCTCGGCGAGCCCGGTCACCGTCGCGACCACGTCGGCCACCACGTCGTCGAAGGCCGCGCGGTGCGGCCTGGTCCGCGGCGCCAGCCCGCCGGCGTGCGAGCAGACCAGCCCGGCGCCGGTCTCGGCGGCCACCCGGGCCAGCGCCGGGTCGGCGCCGGACCAGGTGTCGTTGAGCAGGTCGGCCCCGGCCGCCACCGCCTCCGTCGCCACCTCGGCCCGCCAGGTGTCGATCGAGATCACCACCTCCGGGAACGCGGCCCGGACGGCGGCGATGGTGTCCACCGTGCGGCGGATCTCCTCGGCCACGTCGACCTCGGCTCCCGGCCCGGCCTTGACCCCGCCGATGTCGATGATCCCGGCGCCCTCCTCGACCGCCCGCTCCACGGCGCGCAGCGCGCTTTCGGCGGCGAACGTGGCGCCCCGGTCGAAGAACGAGTCCGGCGTCCGGTTGACGATCGCCATCACCACCAGCTCGGCGGGGTCGAACGTCCGCGTACCGAGCCGAAGCGCTCCGGCCATGCCGCCTCCCGAGATCCACCACCGACCGCCTGTCGTCGGCCGCTCACGACGCTATCCGGTCGCCGGCCGCCACCTCCGACCGCCCGGACGGGCGGTGCCACCGGCGGGGACGCCGCCGCCCGGCGAGCGCGGTCGGGCCGTGGTGCTCCGGGCGACCGGGTGCGCACCGCCCGGCTGGTCGGGCGGCGGTCGGCGCAGGTCGGCGGGCCGGACCGGAGACATCCGGCCACGGGGTGGGTGGTGGGGTCGCTCCGGCCCGTTCGACATGCCACGATCTGTGCATGGGTCAGGTTCTGCTCCTGCTGGTCGTGGCGCTGACCGTCGCGGCGGTGGTGTTCGGGGTGACGGTGCTGGTCACCGGCCGGGATCCCGGCCTCGTGCCGGCCGAGCCGGACGGCCGGGCGGTGCCGCTGCCGGGCGCCCGTCCGCTGCGCGAGGCGGACGTCGGCGAGGTCCGGTTCGACACCGCGCTGCGGGGCTACCGGATGGCCCAGGTCGACCAGGCGATGCGCCGGGCGGCCTACGACATCGGCTACAAGTCCGAGCTGATCGGGGTGCTGGAGGCGGAGGTGACCGCGTTGCGCGAGGGGCGGATCGCCGACGCCGACGCGCTGCGCCGGGCCCGCGAGCAGGCCGCCGGCACCGGCGGTCCGGCCACGCCCGCTCCGCCGGCAGCCGGCGCCACCGGTCCGACCGTCTCCGCCGGGCCCGCGGTCTCCGAGCCCGTGGTGTTCGCCGAGCCGGCGGCGACCGGGCGGGACGCCTTCGCGCGGACCGCGACCGGGTCCGACGCCACCGCCCGGCCCGCGACCGGGCTGGATGCCTTCGCCCGGCCGACGACGCCCACCGGGTCCGCCGCCGAGCCGGCCGGGACCGCAGCGGGGACGGCGGCCGGTGACACGCCGGGTGCCGAGGGCGCGCCGGCGACCGGGAACGGGGCCGGGCCGGAACATCGGCCACCCGCCGAGGCCGAGGACGTGCCGGGCGAGCCGGAGGACGGCCGGCACGGGCCGGTGGCCCGGTCGGAGCCGGTGTGAGCGGCTCCGAAGGAACCGACGATCTGCGCGAGGCGGCCCAGCCGGGCGCCGGCGAGGTGACCGCCACGGTGATCGTCAACGCCCCGGCCGACCGGGTCTTCGCGGCGCTGACCGCGTGGGAGCGGCAGTCCGAGTGGATCCCGTTCACCACCGTCCGGGTGGTCGAGGGCGACGGCGGCGAGGGCAGCCTCGTCGAGGCGGTCACCACGCTGGGCCCGGCCGTGCTCCGGGACGAGATGCGGGTGGTCCAGGTGGACCCGCCGTACGAGGTGCGGGTGGTGCACTGCGGGCGGCTGCTGCGCGGCCCCGGCGTGCTGCGCTGCACCCAGCTGGCACGGGACCGCACCCAGGTGGTCTGGCACGAGTGGTTCCACCTGCCGGGCGGTACGGCCGGCCGGGTGGCCCGGCCGGTGCTCTGGCCCGGCTCCAAGTTCGGCCTGACCCAGGCGCTGAAGCGGTTCGCCCGGCTGGTCGAGCAGGGGCGCCTGCCCTGATCCCCGCCCACCCGGCCCGGGGTAGCCGGCTGGTTCAGCGGGTGGTGACCGGGGTGGGCGGCGCCGTGGCGGCCGGTGCGGGTGCGGCCTCGGGCCGCCAGCCCGGTGAGCGGAACAGCACCCCGGCCCGGTGCCGCCAGCTCGCCGCGGCGCGCAGGTCGCGGGCGATCGAGGCGTACTCGTGGAAGGCCACCCGGAGCGGGTTGTAGGTGTCGATGTTCTTGGTCAGCCCGTAGACGCAGCGCTCCCGCTCCGGGGCGAACGAGCCGAACAACCGGTCCCAGACGATCAGGATGCCGCCGTAGTTGCGGTCCAGGTAGCTGCCCTGCGAGGCGTGGTGCACCCGGTGGTGCGACGGGGTGTTGAACACCGCCTCGTACCAGCGGGGCAGCTTGTCGATCCGCTCGGTGTGGATCCAGAACTGGTACAGCAGGTTGACCGAGCCGGCGAAGGCCAGCACCGCCGGGTGCACCCCGGCGAGGATCAACGGGATGTAGAAGACCCAGCTGGTCAGCCCGGTCCACGGCTGGCGCAGCGCGGTGGAGAGGTTGAACCGCTGGGACGAGTGGTGCACCACGTGCGAGGCCCAGAGGAACCGGACCACGTGGTGGCTCCGGTGCGACCAGTAGTAGCAGAAGTCCTGCGCGAGCAGGATCAGCGGCCAGCTCCACCACGCCTCGCTGACCCGCAGCGGGGTGAGCGCGTAGAGCAGCGCGTACGCGGCGGCGATCGGGACCTTCCAGAGCAGGTCGGTGAAGACGCTGCCCAGCCCCATCGCCAGGCTGGTGGCGGTGTCGGCGCCCCCGTAGCCCACCTCGTCGTCGTCGCGGTGCAGCAGGTAGGAGACCCGTTCCAGCACGACGAGCAGCAGGAAGGCCGGGATCGACCAGGCGATGATGTCCGGGAACTCCTTCATGGTGCCGCCTCCCGCTGCCGGTGCCGTGCGTACGCCCACCGGTGCGGGTGTGACGGCGCACACCTACCGATCGGTAACCGGCACCATAGGCAGCCGGCCGGGCCGGAGGCAATGGGTGTGTCGGGGGATTGGCCTACCGTGTACGCCGTGAGTGACCTGGTGATCGGCGCCGACGGGCTGCCGCGCTGCGCCTGGGGGGCGAGCACCCCCGACTACGCCGTCTACCACGACACGGAGTGGGGCCGGCCGCTGCACGGCGACGACGCGCTCTACGAGCGGATGACGCTGGAGGCGTTCCAGTCCGGCCTGTCCTGGCTGACCATCCTGCGCAAGCGGGCCAACTTCCGGCTCGCCTTCGACGGCTTCCACATCCCCACCGTGGCCGGCTACGGCGAGGCCGACGTGACCCGGTTGCTGGCCGACGCCGGCATCGTCCGCAACCGCGCCAAGATCGAGGCCGCGATCGCCAACGCGCGCGCCGCGCTGGACCTGCCGGAGGGGCTCGGCAAGCTGCTCTGGTCGTACGCGCCACCGCCCCGGGCCAGCCGGCCCGCGTCGTTCGCGCAGGTGCCGGCGCTGACCGCCGAGTCCACCGCGATGGCCAAGGCGCTCAAGAAGCGTGGCTTCCGGTTCGTCGGCCCGACCACTGCGTACGCGCTGATGCAGGCCACCGGAATGGTCGACGACCACCTCACGGGCTGCCACGTCGTGACGCCCGACGCGGCGTGATGGGATGAGAGCATGACGACCGACACCGCGCACCGGGTGAACGGGACGGGCCACGCCGGCGGCACCGGCGTCTGGGCGGTGCTGCTGCCGGCCGGGCGCTACGACGCCGAGCGGCTCGTCCACCACGACACGCTGGAGCTGACCGGCCTCGACGGCGCCGCCCGTCCCCGCCCGGGCGACCAGGTCGCGGTGCTGGCCGACGAGCCGCCGCGGCTGGTGGCGCTGGGCCGGGTGGTCGCGCCCACCGGCGAGGCGCCGGAGGACCCGGACGACCCGCTCTCCGACCGGGGTCCGGCGGAGCTGGTGGTGGCGTACACCCGGCGGGCCTTCGACGAGCCGGTGCCGGCCGACGCGCTGGCGCTCGACGGGCCGGTCAGCGCGCTGGACCCGGCGGTCTTCCGGCAGCTGGTCGACCGGCTCGGTCCGCCGAAGGAGCGGCGCTCCTGGCTGGTCAGCCTCGACCTGCCGATCGAGGCCGAGTCACCGGCCGAGGCGGTCCGGCTGTTCTGGGCGTACGTGCAGGAGCTGGGCCCGCGCGAGCTGCCCGCCTTCGTCTCGCCGTCCGGCGACGAGCTGGCCATGCAGGCGTTCGTGCTCGGCGCCGAGGCCAACCAGGATCCGGAGGAGGACGACTGACCCGCCCGGGGCGGGTCAGTGGCCCTCGAAGGCCGGCTTCTGCTTGTTGACGAAGGCGAGGGTGGCCGCGCGGTGGTCGTCGGTGGCCCCGCAGATCGACTGGGCCTGCGCCTCGGCGGCCAGCGCGTCGGCGAGGGTGCCCGCGTCGGCGATGGAGAGCTGCCGCTTGATCGCCCCGTACGCGACGGTCGGGCCGGCGGCCAGCCGGGCGGCCAGCTCCTGAGCGGTCGGCAGCACCTGCTCGTCGTCGTCGACCAGGCGGTTGAGCAGCCCGAGCCGGCAGGCCTCCTCGGCGCGGACCGGCTCGGCCAGCATCAGCAGCTCCACCGCCTTGGCGTGGCCGACCAGCCGGGGCAGCGTCCAGGAGGCGCCGGTGTCGGCGGCGAGCCCCACCTTGGCGAAGGCCATCAGGAAGCTGGTCGACGGCCCGCCGATCCGCAGGTCGGCCAGGAAGGCGAGCGAGGCGCCCGCCCCGGCGGCCATCCCGCGCACCGCGGCGACCACCGGCTTCGGCAGGTTGGCCAGCCGGGCGGCGATGGGGTTGTAGTGCGCCCGGACGGTGTCCAGCGGCTTGCCGTCGCCCGACTCCAGCGTCCGGACGTGCTCGCGCAGGTCCTGCCCGGCGCTGAACGACCCGCCCGCGCCGGCCAGCACCACGGCCCGGCAGGACCGGTCGTTCTCCAGCTCGGCCAGGGTGTCCCGGAGCGCCTCCTTGAGCGCCACGTCGAGCGCGTTCATCGCGGTCGGACGGTTGAGGGTCAGGGTCACGACGGCGTCGGTGCGGTCGACCAGCAGCGGCTCGGTCACGTCTCTAACGACCCTTCTGTCGGACGATGCGGTTGCCGGCGTCGAGGCACTGCTCGACGTACCGGTCCGCGGCCGGCCGGAGCCGTGCCGCGTGCCGGTCGAAGAAGCTGGCCGCGGCGGTGCCGGGCCAGCGTTCGGGCAGCAGCGCCGGCGGCAGCTGCGGGTCCCGGAACAGAAAGGTACGCCACGCGTGCACCAGCCGGAACCGGGCGGCGTACGCCTCCTCGTCGCCGCTGCGCACGGTCACCCCGGCCAGCAGCGGGCGCTGCTCGGCGACGAACTGCTCGTAGGCCCGACCGATCTCGGCGAGGTCCCAGGCGCGGCGCACCACGCCCATCGCCCCGGGGGTGCCCGAGGCGTGCGCGGCGGTGAACCGCTCGAACCGGACGCCCGCCTCGGCGAGCAGCAGGTCGACGTCGTCGGCCGGGCGGGTGGCCACCCAGGTCTGCTCGTCGAGCGTGCCGTAGCCGAGGAAGCGCAGGTTGGCGGCGAGCCGCTGGCGTTCCCGGCGGGCGGCGGGCGCATCCAGCACGAGCAGGTCGAACCGCCCGTCCCAGCTGAACCGGCCGGTGCGGTAGATCCGGGCGGCCGCCTCGTCGAGCCGGCGGGCGGCCTTCGGTGTGATCGAATATCCCGGTCCGGAGGTGAGCCGGCACGGGTCGAGCCAGCCCTGACGCACCATCCGGGACACCGCCGTCCGCACGGCGGGCGGGGCGATCCCGAGCGGCGCCAGTAGCTTGACCAGGGCGGCAACCGGTGCCCGGCCACCCCTCGGCCGGAGGTAGTCGCCGTACAGGTCGAAGAGTGCCGACCGTGCCTGCATGACCGCACATTGTGACAGGCCTTCTCAAGATAAGCTAGATGCTGTTACATCAATACTGCTTCGGTTTGGGTCCGGCGGTGTTCATCAGGGAAAATCGTCAGTCGACACCCCCGCGTAGGTTGCGGGTGGTCATGACGAAGTGGCTGTGGGGCAACCCACCGACCCTGGTGTAGGTCTGAGGGGAGACAACATGGCGGCGATGAAGCCGCGGACGGGCGACGGTCCGCTGGAAGTCACCAAGGAGGGCCGGGGCATCGTCATGCGGGTCCCGCTGGAGGGCGGTGGCCGGCTCGTCGTCGAGATGACTCCCGACGAGGCCAACGCGCTCGGTGACGCGCTGAAGGCGGCCGCCGGCTGAGCGAGGAGCGGTTTGGGCGGCAGCCGCCGCCCGGACGGTTCGTCATACCCTGAGCCACCGGCCCTGCCGGTGGCTCAGGGCTTCACCGCGCGGAGCCGCCGTGGGGTCACCCCCGCTCCGCGATCCCTTTCCTGGAGGTACGGTCCCGCGTGCTCGCCATCCGTCTGGTCGCCGAGCCTGACCGGCTCGACACCCTCGTCCTGCCCCTTCGACCGGCCGGGGAGGGGGCGGGCGGCGAGACTCCGGCCGTGCCCGTACCGACCGCGGTGGCGCTGCCCGACGGCGTGGCCGAGGAGGCCGCCGCGCTGGCGCCGGCCGCCCGGCTGACCGGCCGGGCCGGTGAGGTCCGGGCCCAGTTCCGCCCGGGACGGAACCCGGGGCTGCTGCTCCTGGTCGGCGTCGGCGACGGGGACGAGGCGAGCTGGCGGCGGGCCGGCGCCGCGGTGGCCCGCGCCGCCGCCGATGAGACGCACGTCACGATCGCGCTGCCGGCGGACGCGTCCCCGGCCGCCGTCCGGGGCCTCGCCGAGGGGCTGCTGCTGGCCTCGTACCGGTTCCGGCTGACCGACGCCGGCGACGCGCCCGCGCTCGCCGGGGCCGACCTGCTGGTGGCCGATCCGGATGCGTACCTGGCCGTGGTCGAGACGGCCCGGACCACCGCCCGGATGACCCGGTGGGCCCGCGACCTGACCAACACCCCCTCCTCGGTGAAGAACCCGGAGTGGTTCGCCGGGCAGGTGGCCGCGCGCGCCGCCGGCGTGCCGGACCTGCACCTGCGGGTGCGCGAGCCGACCGAGCTGGCCGCCGAGGGCTTCGGCGGCCTCCTCGCGGTGGGCGGCGGCTCCGCCCACGGTCCGCGCCTGGTCGAGCTGGACTGGCGGCCGGCCGACGCCCGCACCCACGTGGTGCTGGTCGGCAAGGGCATCACCTTCGACACCGGCGGCATCTCGATCAAGCCGGTGCCGGCGATGAAGCTGATGCGCAAGGACATGGCCGGTGCGGCGGCGGTGGTCGCGGCCACCCTCGGCGCGGCGGTGCTGCGGCTGCCGGTGCGGGTCACCACGCTCGCCCCGCTGGCCGAGAACATGGTCAGCGGCGCGGCGTTCCGCCCGGGCGACGTCGTCCGCCACTACGGCGGGACGACCAGCGAGACCACCAACTCCGACGCCGAGGGGCGGCTGGTGCTCGCCGACGCGATCGCCTACGCGGTCCGCGAACTCCAGCCGGACCTGCTGGTCGACCTGGCCACCCTGACCGGAGCCAACGCGGTGGCGCTCGGCAAGCGCACCGGCGCCCTCTACAGCGAGAACGACGACCTGGCCGCCGGCGTGCTGGCCGCGGTGGCCGCGGCCGGCGAGGCCGCCTGGCGGATGCCGCTGCCGGCGGACTACGTCGAGTACCTCGGCAGCGAGCTCGCCGACCTGTACAGCGCACCGAACCAGGGCGCCGGCTCGGTGGTGGCCGCGCTCTACCTGCGCGAGTTCACCGGCGAGCTGCGCGACCGTTGGCTGCACGTGGACATGTCCGCGCCGTCCTGGGCGGACGGCGACGACGCGGAGCTGACCAGGGGCGCGACCGGCTGGGGCGTACGCTCGCTGCTGCGCTGGCTGGACACGCTGGGCTGACCGGCGGACGGCGCCCGCCCCCGGCGGGCCGCGTGCTCGCCGCCGGTCAGCACTTCACCGCGGCGAGCAGCCCGTGCCCGAGCGGCAGCAGCGCCGGGATCCAGTGCTCCGACTCGCGGATCGCCTTGATCGTCTCCCGGATGGTCACCGTCTCCACGTCCCGGGCGGCCGGGTCGCCGATCCGGCCGCCGGCCAGCGTGCCGTTGAGCGCGAGCACCCCGCCCGGGCGGAGCAGCCGCAGCGCGGCGTCCACGCAGGCGTTGAAGCCGGTCGACTCGGCGTCCACGAAGACCAGGTCGTACGCGCCGTCGGCCAGCCGGGGCAGCACGTCCAGCGCCCGGCCGGTGATGATCCGGGTCCGGCCCGCGGCGAAGCCCGCCTCGGCGAAGATCCGCCGGGCGATCCGCTGGTGCTCCACCTCGACGTCGATGGTGGTGAGGACGCCGTCGGCGCGCATGCCGCGCAGCAGCCACACCCCGCTGACCCCGGTGCCGGTGCCGATCTCCACCACCGCCCGGGCGTTGCCGGCGGCGGCGAGCAGCCGCAGCGCGGCGCCCGCGCCGGGCGTCACCGCGTCGAGACCGACCTCGCGGGCCAGGCTGCGGGCGGTGCGCAGCACGAGATCCTCGGTGACGTACGACTCGGCGAACTGCAGAGCCTGGGCCGTCGAACTGCCGGAACCGGCGACCGTGGCGATGGGACACCTCCGGGCGGCGCGAGTGGTGCGGGGGGCGGGTTGGCACTGTGAGCGTAGAGGCGGCCCCGAACGGACGCAGCCGCGCGTCCCGCCGCCGACGATCACGGGGGGCAACCGCTGACTCCACCCGTGGCATCCGTGCAATCCTGGAGACGGTATCCCGCCGGTCGCGACCGGGCCCGACCCGTCGCCGGGTCGTCGCACGCGGGATCCGGGGACGACTGGGAGGACCGACGTGACCGACGGCTGGGACTGGCGCCAGCCCGGAGGGAGCCCGACGCCGGCGGGACCGCCGGCGCCGGCGTATCCGCCGCCTGCGCCGACGGCACCGCACGGCACCGGCACCACCTCGCCCTGGTGGTCCGACGCGCTCGCCGATCCGTGGCGTGACCCGGCCGCCCCGGTGGCGGTGGTGCTCCCGGCCGCGCCGAGCCCCGGCACGGAACCGGAACCGGTGACCGACCCGGACGCCCCGGGCCGGCCGGCACTGCGGCAACTGCTGCTCATCCCGCTGATCACCGCGCTGCTCGCGGGCAGCCTCGGCGGCGCGCTCGGCTACGCCTTCGCGGTCCGTGGCGGCGCCGGCCCGGGTACGGTGCTCGGCGCCGACCCGCAGCCGCCGGGGCTGGCCCAGCGCAAGCCCGAGTCGCTGGCCGGCGTCGCCGAACGGGTGCTGCCCAGCGTGGTGACCGTGCGGGTGAGCAGCCTCGGCGGCACGAGCGAGGGTTCCGGCTTCATCGCCAGCGCGGACGGCCACGTGATCACCAACGACCACGTGGTCGCGGGCGGGAGCGGCAAGGCTTCGGTGATCTTCAACGACGGCAGTTCGTCCCCGGCCACCGTGGTCGGGCAGGATCCGGAGTCCGACATCGCGGTGATCAAGGTCGCCCGCACCGGGCTGCGGCCGGTGGAGTTCGGCGACTCCGAGTCGCTCGCCGTGGGCGACCCCGTGCTGGCCATCGGCTCGCCGCTCTCGTTGGCGAACACGGTCACCGCGGGCATCGTCAGCGCGCTCGACCGGACCATGCAGGCGGGTGAGCCGGGCGGCCCGGTGCGCTACTACGCGGCCATCCAGACCGACGCGGCGGTCAACCACGGCAACTCGGGCGGCCCGCTGGTGGACGGCGCCGGCCGGGTGGTCGGGGTGAACTCGACCATCAAGTCGCTGGTCGCCGACGGGCAGGAGGCGGGCAACATCGGCCTCGCCTTCGCCATCCCGATCAACCAGGCGAAGCGGATCACCCAGGACATCATCGGCACCGGCAAGGCCCGGCGTACGGTGATCGGCGCCCAGGTGGGCGGCCCCGGCGCGGCCAGCGGCGGCGGGGTACGGCTGGTGACCGTGGAGCCGTCCGGGCCGGCGGCCGGCGCCGGGCTCAAGGCCGGCGACGTGATTTTGAAGCTGAACGGGCGGCCGATGACCGAACCGACCGACCTGATCGCCCTGGTCCGCAAGTTCGCGCCCGGCTCGGTGGTGACCGTGGAGTACCGGCGCGGCTCGGACCGGCTGAACGCCTCCGTGACCCTCGCCGCAGACGCGAAGTAGCGGGCGGTCACCCCCTCCCGGTCCGGCGCCCGGCGTGCGTAGTCTTGCTGCTGACGCCGAGAGGGGGCCCGCAGTGCTCGACAACCTGAACATGTGGGAGATCGGTGGGCTGCTGCTCCTGGCGCTGCTGATCTTCGGCGACCGGCTGCCCGCGGTGATCACAGACGGTCTGCGGATGGTGCGCAACCTGCGCAACATGGCCCGCAACGCCACCACCGACCTGAGCAAGGAGCTGGGCACCGACATCCAGCTGGAGGATCTGCACCCCAAGGCGTTCATCCGCAAGCATCTGCTCAGCGAGGAGGACGAGCAGGCGATCCGGAAGCCGCTGCAGGGCGTCTACGACAACCTGCGGGCGGACGTCACCGGCGTGCACGACGAGCTGAAGGACGTGGCCAACGCCACCGACCTCCGGTCGAACGGCAGCCGGCCGGCCACCGCCACCGGCAACGCCCCGGCCCCCGCCCCGCGGGTCAGCTACGACGACGCCACCTGAGCCGCCGGCAGCGCGCGAACCGGGACGGCCGACGCGTCCGGGCAGATGCCGCTCGGCTGCTGTGGAGCTGAGTCGTTCGGAACATCAGCTCCACCGCACGCCCCGGTACCCCGGCCGACCCCCTGAAGCGCCCGGCGTCGGCGGGTGGGTCAGCGGCCGGCGGGCTTGAGGCCCAGCGGCTTGCCGAGCAGCGACTCGCGCCGGACGGCGAGCCGGTCGGCGACCTGGCCCAGTGCGACCGCGGCCGGCGACTCCGGCTCGGCCAGCACGATCGGGTTGCCCTCGTCGCCGGCCTCCCGGACCCGGGTGTCCAGCGGGATCTGGCCGAGCAGCGGCACCTGGGCGCCGATCGTCCGGCTCAGCGACTCGGCGACGGTCGCGCCGCCACCGGCGCCGAAGATCTCCATCCGGGAGCCGTCCGGCAGCTCCAGCCAGGACATGTTCTCGATGACGCCGACCACCCGCTGGTGGGTCTGCAGGGCGATCGCGCCGGCCCGCTCGGCCACCTCGGCGGCCGCGGCCTGCGGCGTGGTGACCACCAGGATCTCGGAGTTGGGCAGCAGCTGGGCCAGCGAGATGGCCACGTCGCCGGTGCCCGGGGGCAGGTCGAGCAGGAGCACGTCGAGGTCGCCCCAGTAGACGTCGGCGAGGAACTGCTGGAGCGCCCGGTGCAGCATCGGGCCGCGCCACACCACGGCGGCGTTGCCGGCGGTGAACATGCCGATCGAGATCACCTTCACGCCGTGCGACTGCGGCGGCATGATCATGTCCTCGACGCGGGTGGGCCGGCCGTCGGCGCCGAGCATCCGGGGCACCGAGTGGCCGTAGATGTCCGCGTCGACCACGCCGACGGAGAGCCCGCGGGCGGCCAGCGCCGCGGCCAGGTTGACCGTCACGCTGGACTTGCCGACGCCGCCCTTGCCGCTGGCGACCGCGTAGACCCGGGTGCGGGAGCCGGGCTGGGCGAACGGGATGACCGGCTCCTGGGTGGCGCCCCCGCCGCGCAGCTTCGCCTGCAGCCCCTGGCGCTGCTCGGGGGTCATCACGCCGAATTCGATCTCCACGCCGGTCACGCCGGGCACCGCGCCGACCGCCGCCGTGATGTCGGTGTTCAGGGTGTCCCGCATGGGGCAGCCGGCGACGGTGAGCAGCAGCTCGACCCGGACCACACCGTCGTCGCCGACCGTGGCGGAGCGGACCATGCCGAGGTCGGTGATCGGCCGGCGGATCTCCGGGTCGTTGACGGTGGCCAGCGCGGCCTGGACCGCGTCGGAGACGGTGCTGACGGGTGCTGACATGCCCGCAATGCTACGTCGGGAGCGATCCCTCGCCGCCGTCAGCGGGGGTCGGTGTGAGCGATTCGATGACGCCCACCGGCGCCGCCGGGGTCTGGACGCGTACCGCACGAAGTGGGACGATCGAGGCGAACGCCGCTCGCCTGGCCCCTTGAGGCGCGCGGCGTTCTGACGTCCCGGGGTCGGGCGCCGGGCGTGCCGACCGGCCGCTCACCCCTCCGGGCGGCCGTCCCGGGCCCAGTCGCCGTCCAGCTCGTCGCGGGGCTCGTCCAGGCCGTCGCCACCGCCGGCCGGCCGCTGGGCGGCCCGCTCCTGCTGGCGGCGCTCCAGCCGCTGCCGCCGCTGCCCCGCCTCGTCCAGCTCCTCGGCCAGCCGGGCCAGCTCGGAGCGGAGGAAGTCCCGGGTGGCCACCTCGCCCATCGCGATCCGCAGCGCGGCGATCTCCCGGGCCAGGTACTCGGTGTCGGCCTTCTGCAGCGCCGCCCGGCGGCGGTCCTCCTCCAGCGCCAACCGGTCCCGGTCCGCCTGCCGGTTCTGCGCCAGCAGAATCAGCGGGGCGGCGTAGCTGGCCTGCAACGACAGCATCAGGGTCAGGAAGGTGAAGGTGTACGGGTCGAAGCGCAGGTTCGCCGGGGCCAGCGTGTTCCAGAGGAACCAACTGGTGATCACCACCGTCATGTAGACGATGAAGTGCGCGGTCCCCATGCCCCGGGCGATCGCCTCGGACCACCGGCCGAAGGCCTCCGGGTCGAACCGGGGCAGCTTCAGGCCCCGGGACTCGCGCGGCTGGTCCAGGCGCTCCGGCCGTCGCTCAACCATCCGCCTCGTCCAGCACCGCGTTGGAGGTGGCCGGCGCGGTCACCGGGTCGCGCTCGCGCCAGTCCCGGGGCAGTGAATGGTCCAGCACGTCGTCGACGGTGACCGCGCCGACCAGCCGGTTGTTCCGGTCGATCACCGGCATGGCGACCAGGTCGTAGGTGGCCATCCGACGGGTGATCTCCGGCAGCGGGGTGGTCGGCCGCAGCGGGTCGATGTCGTTGACCACCACCCCGCCGAGCAGGTCGGCCGGCGGTTCCCGGAGCAGCCGCTGGAAGTGCACCATCCCGAGGTAGCGGCCGGTCGGCGTGGTCATCGGCGCGCGGGTCACGAAGACCTGCGCGGCGATTGCCGGGGAGAGCTGCGGTTCGCGGATCCGGGCCAGGGCCTCGGCCACCGTGGCGTCCGGAGGCAGGATCACCGGCTCCGAGGTCATCACGCTGCCCGCCGTGCCCGGGGTGTACTTCAGCAGCTGGCGGACGGGATCCGCCTCGTCCGGCTGCATCAGGTCGAGCAGCACGTCCTGCTCGGGCGGGGAGAGCTCGCTGAGCAGGTCGGCGGCGTCGTCCGGGTCCATCTCCTCCAGCACGTCGGCGGCCCGTTCCCGGTCCAGCGCGGCCAGGATCTCCACCTGGTCGTGCTCGGGCAGTTCGCTGAGCACGTCGGCCAGCCGCTCGTCGTCCAGGGCGGCGGCGATCTCGTTGCGCCGCGCGTCGGGCAGGTCCTGCAACGCGTTGGCCAGGTCGGCGGGGCGCATGTCCTCCAGCACGGAGAGCAGGTTGGCGGTGCCCCGGGTGTCGGCGATGCCGCTCAACCCGCGGACCCGCTCCCACTCCACCTGGTGCAGGTGGCCGCGACGGCTCAACCGGCCGGTCTGCTCGCGTACGGCCACCCGGGTCAGCGACCACTCGCCGCCGCGGCTGCACTCCATCGCCACGTCCACCACCGTGCCGGCCTGGCCGCTCGGGTCCATCTGCACCCGCCGGTCGAGCAGTTCCTGGAGCACCAGCAGCTCGTTCGGGCGCTTCTCGAAGCGGCGCAGGTTGAGCGTGCCGGTGCCGAGCACCACCGCGTCCCCGTCGATCGAGGTGATCCGGTTGATGGAGAGGAAGATCCGCCGGCGCATCGGCATCTCGGCGACCAGGCCCACCACCTCGGGCGGGCGCTGGGTCGGGCGCAACCGGGCCACGGCGTCGCGTACCCGCCCCACCTGGTCGCCGTTGGGATCGAAGACGGCGACGCCGGCAAGACGAGCGATGTAGACCCGGGTCGGCGTGCTCACGGGCACCAGCCTAAGCGCCTAGTGTTTATCAACATGTCGACCTTGGCCTACGAGATCGTGGACGTCTTCACCGACCGCCCGTTCGCCGGCAACCCGCTGGCCGTGGTGTTCGGCGCCGAAGGGCTGGCCACCGAGCAGATGCAGGCGCTCGCGCTGGAGTTCAACCTCTCCGAGACGGTGTTCGTGCTTCCGCCCACCCAGGTCGGCGCCACCTACCGCGCCCGGATCTTCACCCCGGCCGAGGAACTGCCGTTCGCCGGGCACCCGAGCGTCGGCGCGGCGGTGACGGCCAGCCGCCGGGGCATGTTCGGTGTGGGGCAGGTCACCCAGGAATGTGGCGCCGGGGTGCTGCCGATCGAGGTGACCGCGACCGGGGCCACGCTGACCGGCGGCACCCCCACCCTCGGCCCCGAGCTCGACCCGGAGCCGCTGCTGGAGATGGCCGGGCTCCGCGCGGACGACCACCTCGGCCCGCCGCCCCGGGTGGCCGGCTGCGGGCTGGAGTTCCCCTACCTGCCGGTGCGTCCGGACGCGGTGGCCCGCGCCCGGGTGAACGCGGCGGCGGCACAGCGGTACGGGGTGGAGCACGTCAGCGTCTTCTCCTGGGACGCCGACTCAGAAACCGCGCACGCCCGGGTCTTCGTGCCGGGGCTCGGCGTGCCGGAGGACCCGGCCACCGGGTCGGCCGCGCTCGGTCTCGGGGTCTGGCTGGTCGCCAGCGGCCTGCTGCCCGGCGAGGGCCGCTCGTCGTACGACGTGCTCCAGGGCCTGGAGATCAAGCGCCCGTCCGCGCTGGCCTGCACGGTGACGGCCGCCGGTGGCGTGGCCGTCGGCGCCACCGTCGCCGGCCAGGTGATGCCGGTGGCCCGGGGCGAGATCATGGTGCCGCCGTTCGTCGGCTGACGCCGACCGGCCGGGTACGGGAGGATGCCGGTGTGACCGACGAGCACGAGCGCAGCAGCACGCCCCTGGTCGACGAGGCGATGAAGAAGGCTTCGGTGGCCTGGGTCACCGTGCCCGGCGGCCCGGCGCTCGCGCTCTGGTGCGTACCGCTGGAGGGCGCGCTCTTCCTGGTGAGCGGGCCGGGTGAGCAGTCCGCGCCGGGGCTGGCCGAGGCGACCGAGGCGTGGGTGACGCTGCGCGGCGACCACGGCGGCCGGATCGTCACCTGGCCGGCCCGGGTGGAGCGGGTGGCGCCGGGCAGCGAGACCTGGGAGACCGCGGCGCCGTCGGTCGCCGGCAAGCGGTTGAACGGCCGGGGCAGCGCCGCCGACCAGATCGCCCGCTGGGCCGCCGAGGGCTGCGCGCTGAGCCGGCTGACCCCGGCCGGGGAGCCGGTCGCCGGGCCCGGGCTGCCCGCCGGGTCGCTGGCCGAGGAGCCCCGGGCGGCGGCGGTGGTCCGGGCGACCCGCAAGCCGTTCCGGCTGCACCGCGTCCGCCGCCGCTGAACCCGCGCCCGAGCCCGGTCATCCGGTCACGGCCGCTGGGTCACGCCGGCACCGCCGCCGGGTCGACCAGGTCGAGCACCTCGCTCAGCGAGCGCAGCACCGGCCCCTCCCAGGTGTCGGCGTTGAACACCATGTGCTCGGCCAGGTCCGGCGCGGCCAGCCGCACCGCGGTCATCCCGGCCCGTTCCGCGCCGGTCAGTTCCTGGCTGCCGCCGTCGCCGACGTAGAGGCAGTCCGCCGGCGCCAGGCCGAGCCGGCGGCACGCCGCCAGGTAGAGCGTCGGGTCGGGCTTGCAGCAGCCGACCTGCACCGAGAAGACGCGCACGTCGAGCAGCGGGGCGATCGCCAGTTGCGGCAGGAACGCCGGCAGTTCGTGGGTGCAGTCGCTGATCAGGCCGGTCCGCAGCCCCGACTGGCGCAGCGCGGCCAGCACCGGCGCCGCGTCGTCGCGCAGCCGGGTGTCCGCGCGTACCGCCCGGTGCCGGGAGGCCACCGCGGCCCGCACCGCACCGTCCGACGGGTGTACGCCGGCCTGCTCGCAGACCCAGCGCAGGGTCGCCTCGGCGTTGCCGAGCCGCCCGCTGGCGCGCTGGTAGAAGGTGCGGTCGAGCACCTCGACCAGCGTGTCGGCCGGGCAGCCGAGCAGGTCGGCGGTGCACCGGTGGGCCGCGCCGCGCTGCACCGAGCGGGTGAGCGTGCCGAAGAAGTCGAAGAGCACCGCCTGGTAGGTCGGCATGGGGGAGCGCCTCCGGGCGGTCGAGGGGGTCGCCGGCGGAACGCGCATGATCGTAACCGAGTGCTGACCGTCCGTGGTGGCCCGGATCGTGTGAGGATTGCCCCCCGTGCCCTCCGAACACCGCCCGCCGCTCGACCCGCTGACCACCGGCGCGCTCGCCCTCGCCGTGGTCGCCGTGTCGTCGTCCGCGCCGCTCGTCGCGTTCGCGGCCGCGCCCGCCCTGGCCGTCGCGTTCTGGCGCAACCTGCTCTCGGTCGCCGTGCTCGGTCCGGTGTCGCTGACCCGCCGCCGGGCGGAACTGAGGTCGCTGACCGTCGGCGCCGGCCGGCGCGCCGGTTGGGCCTGCGTGCTCTCCGGCGTCGCGCTGGCCGCCCACTTCGCCACCTGGATGCCCAGCGCCCAGCTCACCTCGGTGGCCGCCGCGACGGCGCTCGGGGCCACCCAGCCGGTCTGGCAGGGGCTGATCGCCCGGGGGCAGGGCCGGCGGCTGCCGCCGGTGGTCTGGGCCGGGATCGGGGTGGCGGTCGGCGGGGCGGTGCTGGCCAGCGGGGCGGACTTCGCCGCCTCCGGCCGGGCCTTCGCCGGTGACCTGCTCGCGGTGGCCGGCGGGGTGTTCGCCGCCGTGTACACCGCGTTCGGCGAGCGGGCCCGGGCCACCGTCAGCACCACCACGTACACCACCGTCTGCTACGGCGTCTGCACGCTGATCCTGCTGGTGGTCTGCCTGGTCGGCGGGGTGCCGCTGGGCGGCTTCGACACCGGCACCTGGCTGGCGATCCTGGCTCTGGTCGCGGGCGCCCAACTGCTCGGCCACTCGATGTTCAACTACGCGCTGCGGCGGGTCTCGGCCACCACGATCAGCGTGCTGGTCCTGCTGGAGGCTCCGGGCGCGGCGCTGATCGGCTGGGCCTGGCTGGGGCAACTGCCCCGCGCCACCGCGCTGCCCGGGCTCGCGCTGCTGCTGGTCGGCGTCGCCGTGGTGGTGCTCGGCGGCGCCCGCGCCCGCCGCACCCCGCCCGTGCCCACCGCCCTCCCCGCGGACGCCACCCCGCTGTCCGACTGACCCGCCCGGACGGCCCCGCCCCGGCAGCCGCGTCCCGCGCCGGGCGGGCACCGGCCGCTAGACCTCCCGCACCTCGAGCACGCGGGTGGTCGGGGCGGCCTCGCCGAGGGCCGCACGCAGGCCCGCCCGCTCCGGGTCGGCCAGGAAGGCGTCGTAGCCGTCGCGGGTGTCGAACCGGATCAGGTGCACCTCGGTGCCCCCGTCGCCGGTGCGCAACCGGCGCTCCACCCGCCCGCCGTGCCGCCCGAGCAGGCCGAGCACCGCGTCCTCGTACCGCTGGCCGGCCTCGACCGCGTCGCCGGGGAACTCCACCAGTGCCACCAGGCGCACCGCGGCGGCCGGGTCGGTGACCAGTGACTTCCAGAAGTGGTGGTCGACGTGACCGCCCGGGATGCCCTCCCGGCGTCCGGTGTCCAGGTAGCCGTTGCGGCGGTAGAAATCGGGCGCCTGGAACGAGAACGACGAGACCGAGACCTCCGTGCAGCCCCGCCGGCGGGCCTCCTGTTCGAACGCCCGCAGCAGCCGGCCGCCCCAGCCCTCGGCCCGGCGGTCCTCGCGTACCCAGACCATGGTGATCCCGGCGCAGCCGCCCCAGGTCCAGCCGGTCAACCCCGCCACCAGGTCGCCGTCGGCGGCGCTGACCCGGACGTTGAGTTCCGCCTCGTCGTGCGCGCCGGTCGCCCGGTTGTTGAACGCGGTGAGTTCCCGGTCCAGCCGGCCGGCCAGTTCCGGGTCGGCCGTCGCGAGCACCGTCAACGTGTCGCCCGAGCCCGGCCGGCGGCCGTCCTGCCCGGCCGGTCCGTCGGGGCCGGTGGGCGGTGTGGTCGCGGTGTCGTTCCCCGTCGTCATGCGGCGGAGTATGGCAGGGCCGCCGGCGGCCCGGCGCGCTGCTACTCGGCGATGCCGACCGCCTTGGCGCTGGCCGTCCAGAGCCGGGCGGCCAGTCCGGGGTCGGCCGCCTTGCGCAGCGGCCGGCGCAGTTGCCGGTCGGCGTAGTAGCCGCCGTCGCGCAGCCGGGTCGGGTCCTGATTGGCCAGCCAGACCAGCGTCTCCGCGCCCTTCTCCGGGCTGCGGAACGGCAGCACCCGCATGCCCAGCGCGACCAGCCGGCTGTCGGTGCCGAACCGGGTGCGCACGATGCCGGGGTGGAAGCAGTACGACCGCAGCTGCGGCCAGCGCCGGGCCGCCTCGGCGGTGAACAGGATGTTCGCCTGCTTGCTGGTGCCGTACGCGGTCATCGGCCGGTAGCGGCGCAGCGGGGCGTTCAGGTCGTCCGGGTTCAGGGCGCCGCTGCGGTGCGCGCCGGAGGCGGTCACCACCATCCGGCCGACCCGGTCCCGCAGCAGGTTGCTGAGCAGGAACGGGGCCAGGTGGTTGGCCTGGATCGACAGTTCGAACCCGTCCACCGTGGTGAGCGGCTGGAGCACGATCGCGCCGGCGTTGTTGGCCAGCACGTCGATCCGGTCGTACGCGGCCCGCAGCTTCCCGGCCAGCCGGCGGACGTCGTCGAGCACCGCGAAGTCGGCCCGGAACAGCTCGGGCCGTTCCCCGGAGGTCTCCCGCACCTGCTCGGCCGCCAGCTGCAACCGCGCCGGGTCGCGTCCGACCAGTACCACCTGGTCACCGCGGCGCGCCAGGTCCACCGCGGCCGCCAGCCCGATGCCCGAACTGGCGCCGGTCACCACCACGAGTCGGCGCCCAGTGACATCTTCCACAGGTCCATTCACCCCGGTCATGGCGCGAGGTTACCGTGGCGTCACAAAGACCTTTGGGATCGTTAAGTTCCCGGATTCTCGTCAGCTGGCGTCGGCGTGCCCGCCGCACGCTGGAAGGAGCGCAATCGATGGCCGCAGTTGGGCGACCCCGCCGGTCCTGCCTCGCCGTACCCGGCTCCAGCGTCAAGATGCTCGGCAAGGCCCAGGGCCTCCCGGCCGACCAGGTCTTCCTCGACCTGGAGGACGCGGTCGCCCCGCTGGCCAAGCCGGACGCCCGGAAGAACATCGTGGCCGCGCTCAACGAGGGCGACTGGTCCGGCAAGACCCGGGTGGTCCGGGTCAACGACCTCACCACCCCGTGGACCTACCGCGACGTCGTCGACGTCGTCGAGGGGGCCGGCGCCAACCTCGACTGCATCATGCTGCCGAAGGTGCAGAACGCGGCCCAGGTGCAGTGGCTCGACCTGACGCTCACCCAGCTGGAGAAGACCCTCGGCCTCCAGGTCGGCCGGATCGGCATCGAGGCGCAGATCGAGAACGCCGCCGGCCTGGTCAACGTCGACGCGATCGCCGCCGCCTCGCCCCGGGTCGAGACCATCATCTTCGGCCCGGCCGACTTCATGGCCTCGATCAACATGAAGTCGCTGGTGGTCGGCGCGCTGATCCCGGACTACCCGGGCGACCCCTACCACTACATCCTGATGCGGATCCTGATGGCCGCGCGGATGCACGACAAGCAGGCGATCGACGGCCCGTTCCTGCAGATCCGCGACGTGGACGGGTTCCGCGAGGTGGCCAAGCGCTCGGCCGCGCTGGGCTTCGACGGCAAGTGGGTGCTGCACCCGGGGCAGATCGACGCCGCGAACGAGGTCTACTCGCCGGCCCAGGCCGACTACGACCACGCCGAGCTGATCCTCGACGCGTACGAGCACTACACCTCGGAGGCGGGCGGCAGGCTGGGCGCCGTGATGCTCGGCGACGAGATGATCGACGAGGCGTCCCGGAAGATGGCGCTGGTGATCGCCGCCAAGGGGCGGGCGGCCGGGATGTCCCGGACGTCCAGCTTCACCCCGCCGGCGGAGTAGGAACTGGTTCTTCCCGTGCCGCCCCGGCCACACCGGGGCGGCACGGTGCGTCTTCAGTAGCTGCTGCTGCCGGAGTCGGCCTGGGTGATGGCGAAGACGATGGCCACCACGTAGAAGAGGATCAGCAGCACCAGCAGGCCGGTGAGGATCCAGCCGACGATGATGGCGGCCTTCGCCATGCCCTCGCCGCCCTCGCCGGTCTGCCGGATCTGCTTCTGGGCGACGTGCCCCATGATGGCCCCGACCGGAGCGGTGATGCAGGACGCGACGCCGACCAGGGAGAGCACCAGGGCGGCGATCGCCAGGCCGTTGGTCTTCTGCTGGGGCGGGTAGCCGTAGCCGTAGCCCGGGTAGGCGGGCGGCGGGTAGCCGGGGGCGGCGTACGGGTCGCCGGGCTGGCCGGGCGACTTCATCGCGGCGTACGGGTCGCCGCCCGGATACGGCTCGGCGGCGGCGGGTTGGGTGGGCACGGGCTGACCGCTGATCGGCAGGGTCGGATCGGCCGGTGGGCCCGACTGCTGGCCCGACCACGCCGGGTCGTGCCAGCCGCCGGACGGCGGGGGATAAGTCATTCGTCTACTCCGTAGGGTGCGGGTGCGCCGTCAGGGTAGTCACCGGTGGGCAAACCGCGTGGTCCGCACCGGGTGCCGCGTTGCCCGGGGGACCGCGACCGGGCAGGATCCTGGCATGGTGTTTGACGCGCGAGCGGCGGATCGCTCCGGCAGCCGACCGAGACGGGACGTGAGCCGTCCCGGCCTGGCCCGACGCAGCCGGGCGGCCGTTGCCGCCACCCCCGGACAGGACGAACCGGCGCCGCTGCCGGAGCCGGTGACCATGCGGCTCGACGGGCGGGTCGCCCTGGTGACCGGGGCCGGCAGCGCGGACGGCATCGGGTACGCGACCGCGCGCCGGCTCGCCGACCTGGGCGCGCGGGTGGCCATCGTCTCCACCACCCGGCGCATCCACGAACGGGCCAGTGAGCTGGGGGTGACCGGGTTCGTCGCCGACCTCACCGACGAGGCGGAGGTCGGCGCGCTCGCCGACGCCGTGGCGGAGCAGCTCGGCGACGTGGAGGTGCTGGTCAACAACGCCGGTCTGGCCAGCCGGGCCAGTCCCGAGGTGCTGCGCCCGGTCGCCCAGCTGAGCTACGACGAGTGGCGCGGCGAGATCGACCGCAACCTGACCACCGCGTTCCTGTGCAGCCGGGCGTTCATCGGCGGGATGGCCGAGCGCGGCTGGGGGCGGATCGTGAACCTCGCCGCGACGTCCGGGCCGGTCAACGCGCTGCCCACCGAGGCGGCGTACGCGGCGGCCAAGGCGGGCGTGGTCGGGCTGACCCGGGCGCTGGCGATGGAGATGATCGCCGACGGGGTGACCGTGAACGCGGTCGCGCCCGGCACCATCTACACCGCGGCGTCCACCATGGCCGAGATCAAGCAGGGCCTCGGTACGCCGGTGGGCCGGCCCGGCACGCCGGACGAGGTGGCCGCGGCGATCGCGTTCCTCTGCTCGCCGGCCGCCTCCTACATCACCGGCCAGATGCTGGTGGTGGACGGCGGGAACAGCGTCCGCGAGGCGCAGTTCCGTCAGTAGGTGGTGCCGTCGATGCCGGCGAAGGCGACCAGCGCGATCCAGCCGCAGCAGATGAGCAGGCCCAGCCCGGTGAAGACGTAGCTGAGGATCAGCCCCCAGGTGGCCAGCTGGTCGCCATCCTCGCCGCTGGTGCGCAGCTGCCGCTTGGCCAGGTGACCGAGGACGATGCCGGCGGGCGCGAACACGAACGCGAAGACCAGCGAGAGGATGGCCAGCACGTTCGTGCCGCCACCCGGGCGGGGTCCGCCGGGGGACGGCGGGCCGTACTGGCCGTAGGGCCCCTGCGGGGCGTACGGGGGCTGCTGCCCCCACTGCGGCGCGTGCGGTGGTTGGCCGGGCTGCTCGTACGACGGCTGTCCGTACGCCGGCTGCTGCTCGTACGACGGTGGCCCGTAGCCCGACGACGGCTCCTGCCCGGGCGGTGGCTCCCAGGGCGAGGGCGGCCGGTCCGGATCCGGCGGGCCCGGCGGCGGTGGCTGGCTCACGGATGACCTCCTCCTGCCGGTGGCGGATCGCGCCCCTCTTGCCGGACGCTACCGGTAGCGGTGAACCTTTTCACAGCGGTTGTGTGGACTGGTCACCTTGGCGTCGCCGGCCGCGCGGCCGATACTGACCGAGCGTTCAGTTACCCATGAGTAAGGCGCCGATCCCCCCGGAGGCTGAGATGGCTCGACTCGCCCAGACGCCCGGCCTGACCGACGAGCAGCGGTCGATCCTGGAAACCGTCCGGGAGTTCGCCGACAAGGAGATCATCCCGCACGCCCAGCGGCTCGAGCACGCCGACGAGTACCCGACCGACATCCTCGACGGGATGCGCGAGATGGGGCTGTTCGGCCTGACCATCGCCGAGGAGTACGGCGGCCTGGGCGAGTCCCTGCTGACCTACGCCCTGGTGGTCGAGGAACTGTCCCGGGGCTGGATGTCGATCTCCGGCATCGTCAACACCCACTTCATCGTGGCGTACCTGGTCTCCCAGCACGGCTCGGCCGAGCAGAAGGCCCGGCTGCTGCCGAGGATGGCCACCGGCGAGGTGCGCGGCGCCTTCTCCATGTCCGAGCCGGAGTGCGGGTCGGACGTCTCGGCGATCAAGTCGAAGGCGGTCCGGGACGGCGACAACTACGTCCTCAACGGCCAGAAGATGTGGCTGACCAACGGGGCCTACTCGTCGGTGGTGGCCACCCTGGTCAAGACCGACACCGGCGCGGACTCGGTCTACGGCAACATGAGCACCTTCCTGCTGGAGAAGGAGCCCGGCTTCGGCGAGACCGCGCCCGGCCTGACCATCCCCGGCAAGATCGACAAGATGGGCTACAAGGGCGTCGAGACCACCGAGATGGTCCTCGACGGGGTGACCGTGCCCGCCTCGGCCGTGCTCGGCGGCGAGGAGAAGGTCGGCCGCGGCTTCTACCAGATGATGGACGGCATCGAGGTCGGCCGGGTCAACGTGGCCGCCCGCGCCTGCGGTATCTCCATCCGGGCCTTCGAACTCGCCGTCGCGTACGCCCAGCAGCGCCGCACCTTCGGCCAGCCGCTCGCCAAGCACCAGGCGGTCGCGTTCAAGCTCGCCGAGATGGGCACGAAGATCGAGGCGGCGCACGCCCTGATGGTCAACGCCGCCCGGCTCAAGGACGCCGGCCAGCGCAACGACGTCGAGGCCGGCATGGCCAAGCTGCTCGCCTCGGAGTACTGCGCCGAGGTGGTGCAGGAGGCGTTCCGCATCCACGGCGGCTACGGCTACTCCAAGGAGTACGAGATCGAGCGGCTGATGCGGGAGGCCCCGTTCCTGCTCATCGGCGAGGGCACCTCGGAGATCCAGAAGACCATCATCTCCCGCGGCCTGCTCAAGGAGTACAAGCTCTGACGGTGGGCGGCCCCGCCGCCTGCTCAGCTCAGCCGGGTGAGGCCGGCGGCGGCCCGTTCCACGATCAGGCAGCGGTCCTCGACGTAGTCGACGCCGGCCTCCTCGGCGATCCGCCGCGCCTCCGGCGAGACGATGCCGAGCTGCAACCAGACCGCCGGCGCGCCGATCGCCACCGCCTCCCGGACCACCTCGACGGCGTCCTCGGCCGGCCGGAACACGTCGACCAGGTCGACCGGGTGCGGGATGTCGGAGAGCGAACGGTAGGCCCGCTCGCCGAAGAGTTCGTCGACGGTCGGGTTGACCGGGATGATCCGCCAGCCGTACCGCTGCATCTGCAACGGCACGCCGTGCGCGGCCTTGCGGGGGTCGCGGGACGCGCCCACGACGGCGATCACGGCGGAGTCGGCGAGGATCTGCTGAGCGGAGCGCACCCGCCGACTCTAACTCTGCCGGGGACGGGGCCGTCGCCGCGCGGCCGGCAACAGGTGGCGCCTCACAGCAGGGTCAGTTGCTCGGCGGCCGGGGGCGGGTCGGGCAGGCGGCGGTTGTCGCCGCGCTCGGCCCGGTGCAGGCCGTGCCGCCGGGCCGCGATCCGCACCCGCGCGGTCAGTTCCCGCTGATAGGACTGGGGCGCGTAGGCGCCGGAGCGGTAGAGCTCGCGGTAGCGGGGGACCAGGTGCGGGAACTCCCGCCCGAGCCAGCGGGCGTACCACTCGCGGGCGCCGGGGCGCAGGTGCAGCGCCAGTGGGGTGACGCTGGCCGCGCCCGCCGCGGCGATCGCCGAGACGGTCGCCTCGATCGACTCGTCGTCGTCGCTGAGCCCGGGCAGGATCGGCGCCATCAGCACGCCCACCTCGAAGCCCGCGTCGGTGAGCGCCCGGACCGCGTCCAGCCGGCGGCGCGGGCTGGGCGTGCCCGGCTCCACGGCCCGCCAGAGCCGCTCGTCGACGGAGCCGACCGAGTAGGAGACACCGACCCGGGTCACCTCGGCGGCCTGCCGCAGCAGGGGCAGGTCCCGCAGGATCAGCGTGCCCTTGGTGAGGATCGAGAACGGGTTGGCGAAGTCCCGCAGCGCCGCGATGATCTGCGGCATCAGCCGGTAGCGCCCCTCGGCCCGCTGGTAGCAGTCGACGTTGGTGCCCATCGCGATGTGCGCGCCCCGCCAGCGCGGCGCGGCCAGCTCCCGCCGGACCAGCTCACCGGCGTTGACCTTGACGATCACCTTCCGGTCGAAGTCCGCCCCCGCGTCGAGGTCGAGATAGGTGTGGGTGTTGCGGGCGAAGCAGTTGTGGCTCACCACGCCGTTGGCGATGAAGTCGCCGGTGCCGGTGGTGATGTCCCACAGCGGCAGCTCCAACCCGAGCGGCTCGACGCTTACCACCCGCAACGCCGCCTGGCACTTCAGTGCCCTTCCCTCGATCGACCGCTTCCGACTGATCGCGGGATCGGTCAGGTGGAAGAAACGCAGCCGTTCTGCGAGGCCACCGGTCAGACGGGCATAGCGCAGCCGGTTCGTCCGTTCCCGGTCCTCAAGGGCGGCTGCAAAGCCGAAGGCATACAGCGCCTCCATTGTGTGGGTGAGGATCTGATCGTTGCAGTTCGCGATTCTCAGGATGCCGCGACTGCAGCTGCCCTCGGCATCGAAGATGCCGGCGAGGAACCCTCGCCGCCAGTCGTCCGTGGGTTTCAGCGGCCACTGGATCAACTCCGTGACGGCATCCACCTTTTGTTTCGTCGACGCGCGGATGGCTTCCATCGCCCGGCGGTTGGGGCGGACTTGTCCAAAGGAGCAGCGGGTGGTCTCGATACCCGCATCCCTCAGAAACTGCTCCGCTCGGTCGAGGGCCTCGTAGTCCGCGAGGGCGAGGCGAAACTGGTGGACGAAACTCCTCCGGTGGGCGTATACCCACGGCCCCGGCGTTGTTCGGGTGTGTCCGGTTTGATCATGGTTTGTTAGATGCCGTAGGTGGCGAAGACGTCGCGG
>NZ_JBSWCE010000040.1:0-70302 GCF_056780015.1 Micromonospora sp. R311 | reverse complement strand
CAACAAGACCGGCGCACCCGTCACCCGGTCACTGATCGCCTACGACCACTGACCGGGATTCGGAACTACTCGTCTAGCAAGAACAGACAAACGGGCCCGGTCCGCCACCAGCGGCCGGGCCGCTGACTTTGGAAGACGCGACACAACGCACTCCCGGAACCGGGTCCCGACGTGTCACGATTCAAAGCACGGCGTACGGGTGGCGCCGCCAGGGGGCTTGGGAGCGGCCGCGCCGCGCGGCGCGATGAGGAGGACTGTCCGGTGTCAGCGGGTGGGGCCCGCCGGGGACGGCGGGACAACGGGCTCGACGCGAGCGAGTACGCCGTCGCCGGCGACGTGGATCCGCGCGTCGGCGAGCACCTGCTCGACGTCCTGGCGGCCGGCGGGATCGCCGCCTACCTGCAACCCTCCGCCGACCTGAACCCGGTCACCCGCACCACCACGGTTCCGTCCCGCCCGGTCGACCGGCTCTACGTCGACCGGTCGCACCTGACCACCGCCCGCGACTACCTCACCCAGCTCGCCGACGAGACCCCGCCGGAGCGGCCGCACGACGACGAGCCCGACATCGACGCCGAATGGGCCCGGATCGTCGCCGGGTTCCACGCCACCCCCACCACCGGCGACAACCCGTGGCCGGCGGCGGAGGACGTCGACCCGAGCGAGCCGACCGGCGGCGTCAGCCGCGGCGCGACGGACGAGCCGGCCGGGCCGACCGCCACCGACGTGCGCCGGCTGCCCTACGCGGCCGACATCTCCGGGATCTCGGTGGGGCGCGGCCGGCAGGACGAGCCGTCGCTGCTGGACGGGCTGGACACCTTCGGCGCAGACCTGCCCGACGACGAGGACGAGGACGAGCGCTACACCCCGCCGCCGCCCCCGCCGCTGCCCCGCATCTCCAAGTACGCGGCGGCCGGCGTGCTGGCGATCGTCGTCGGCTTCGCGCTCTTCCTCTTTCCCGACCTGCTCCCGGTGGACCGGGCGGTGGTCACCCTGTTCGGGTTCACCGGCATCCTCGCCGGCTTCGTCACGCTGATCTGGCGGCTGCGCCCCGGCGACTCCGACGACCACGACCCGGACGACGGCGCCGTCGTCTGACGAACGCTGCCGGCCCGCACCGGGACGACCTGACGCACCCTCGGCCCGCTGCCCGGCCCCCTCCCTCCCGCCGCCGGGCTACCCGACCGCCCCCAGGGCCGACCCACATACGACGCGCGGCCATGCGCGCCCACCGGGCCGGGCGTGTCGTCGCCGATCGGTACGTTGCCCCGCGAGGGTGATACCTCAGCGTCATCAATATGACCCTGAGGTATCACCCTCGTTCGCAACTGGCTCGCCCCGCCGCACATCAACCGGTCCGGCCGCCGTGATCGGCTCCGTTCCGCCGGTCTGGCGGAGTCCCGCGCGGTGCAGCCCGCCGCCTCCCGGCCGGATGCCGGGACGGCGGTCGGCCCACGCCTCAGGCGTAACAGTGGTGTAACTTACTGTCAGTAGGAATACCGCTGTCCGTCACTTCCCTCGCTGACTGCCCGGTTGTTCCTCCTACGGGGCGGTCACACCCCTGGTGATCGGAATGCCCGAGATGCGACACAGTTCCCTCGTAGTGGTGGCCAACCGCCTGCCCATCGACGACAGTGTGGCCCCGGACGGGGCCTGCGAGTGGCGCCGCAGCCCCGGGGGCCTGGTCAGCGCGCTGCATCCGCTGCTGCGGGCCGCCCCGGCGGTCTGGGTCGGCTGGGCCGGCGGCACCGGGCCGGCGCCCGCCCTGCCCGACGTGGACGGCGTCCGGATGCACACCGTCGCGCTCACCCCGGACGACCTGCGCGACCACTACGAGGGCTTCGCCAACGCCACGCTCTGGCCGCTCTACCACGACGCCGTCGAGCAACCCGTGCACCACCGTCGCTGGTGGGAGGCGTACCAGCGGGTCAACCAGCGGTTCGCCGAGGCCACCGCCGAGGTGGCCGAGCCGGGTGCGGTGGTCTGGGTGCAGGACTACCACCTGCAACTGGTGCCCGGCCTGCTCCGGGCGCTCCGGCCGGACCTGCGCATCGGCTTCTTCCTGCACGTGCCCTTCCCGCCGCCGGAGCTGTTCATGCAGCTCCCCCGCCGGGCCGAACTGCTGCGCGGCATGCTCGGCGCGGACCTGGTCGGCTTCCAGCGGGCGCAGGCCGCGCACAACTTCGCCCAACTGGCGGTGAAGGTGCTCCAGCTACCGGCCACCGACCGGCGAATCGCCGTCGACGACCGGGTGGTCCGGATCGGCGCCTTCCCGGTCTCCATCGACACCGCCGAGATGGCCGCCCTCGCCGCCCGCCCCGACGTGGCCGCCCGCGCCGAGCGGCTGCGCCACGACCTCGGCAGCCCCGACAAGGTGATCCTCAGCGTCGACCGGATGGACTACACCAAGGGCATCGAGCAGCGGCTCAAGGCGTACAGCGAGCTGATCGCCGACGGGCACGTCAAGGTGCACGACACGGTGCTGATCCAGGTCGCCGTGCCCAGCCGGGAGCGGGTCGGGCAGTACCAGGACCTCCGCGAGCGGGTGGAACGCGAGGTCGGGCGGATCAACGGCGAGTTCGGCCGGGTCGGCGGGCCGGCCATCCACTACCTCACCCAGCCCTTCGACCGGGCCGAGCTGGCCGCCCTCTACCGGGTCGCCGACGTGATGGCGGTGACCCCGCTGCGCGACGGCATGAACCTGGTCGCCAAGGAGTACGTCGCGGCCCGGGTGGACGACGCCGGGGCGCTGCTGCTCAGCGAGTTCGCCGGGGCCGCCGCCGAGCTGTCCCAGGCGTACCTGGTCAACCCGCACGACCTGGAGGGCCTCAAGCAGGGCCTGCTGGCGGCGCTGCGGGCCGACCCGGCCGACGTCCACGAGCGGATGCACGCCATGCGGGCGTACCTGCACCGGCACGACATCCGGGCCTGGGCGCGCTCCTACCTCTCCGCGCTGGACGAGAGCGACTCGCTGCTCACCCGGCTCGGCGCCACCGCCTGACGCCGCCCGGCGCGCAACGCCTCAGGGCCGGTGCGCGGGCGCCGGGTCCTTCGCCAGCCAGTCCAGGATCGCGTCGATCGGCTCCCGCCAGCGGACGTCGAGCATCATGTCGTGGCCCATCCCGGGGAAGAGCAGCGGCGCCGAGCCGTACCGCCGGGCGGCCCGGGTCAGCGCGGCCGCCGGGACGACCCGGTCGTCCGGGCTGCCCAGCACCAGCACCGGCGGCCGGCCCACCGCCGGCTCCGGGTCGGCGTGGGTGAGCAGCTGCCACTGCGCGCGCCGGCCGGCCCGGCCCAGCCGGGCCAGGTAGCCCCGGGCCTCCGCGTCGGGCAGCTCCCGGCTGAACAGCTGCCGGCGGCTCAACCGCAGCCGGCCGCCGACCAGCGCCGGCAGCGTACCGGCCGGATTGCGGCGCAGCGCGGCGCCGAGCGGCGCCCAGCCGCCGAGCACCGGCGCGACCAGCACCGCGGCCCGGGCCGGGTAGCGCGCCAGGGCGTGCGCGACCACCAGCGCCCCGGCCCCGTGCCCGACCAGCACCGTCTGCCGCGGCAGCCCGGCCGCCACCTGCACCACGTCATGGGTGTACGCGCGCAGCGTCGCCTCCGGCGCCGGCCCGCTGCCGCCGTGCCCGCGCAGGCTGAGCGCGTACGCCGGGAAGCCGCGCCCGGCGGCGTGCCCCAGCCAGTGCTCGGCGAACGCCCACGCGCCGTGCCCGAAGCCCGGTACGAACAGCAGCGGCGGTCGCCCCTCCTCCAGCTCGGGCGTCGCCGCGAGCACCTCGCGGCGGACCGGGCGGACCGGGCGGGCCCACTCCCGCCCCCGCATGACCCGCACCCGCTCGCCGCGTTCGCTCACTTGTCCTCCAGGTCGTGCAGCGCGCGCTGGACGGCGCGCAGGTAGTCGGCGTGGCCGACCTCGAACCAGTGCCGGGTGCTGTCCTTGACCGGCCCGGAGTAGCGCTCCCCCGCCCGCGCCTGCGCGGTGGCGGCGAACGCCGCCGCCCGGTCCGGCCGGGTCTGCCGCAGCCGCAGCAGCCGGGCGAAGAGCACCATCTGCCAGTGCGACAGCGGGAACAGGCCGGAGTCCGGCTGGAGCAGGCCGGCCACCGCCAGGGTGGGATGGCCGGGGACGAACGCGTGCAGCCAGAGCGTGGGACGGCCCGTCCCGCCGTCGTCGCCGAGCACCTTCGGGTCGAGAAACTCGAAGCGCGGCAGGTAGCCGGTGGCGAAGACGACCAGCTCCGGGTCGATCCGGCGGCCGTCGGTCAGCTCCACCCCGTACGCGTCGAAGCGGGCGACGTCCGGCACCGGAGTGATCTCGCCGTGGCCGACGTAGTAGACGAGCTGGCTGTTGGCGATCGGGTGCGTCTCGTAGACCCGGTGGTCGGGCCGGGGCAGGCCGAACCGGGTCAGGTCGCCGACGGTCAGCCGCAGGGTGGTGTGGTAGAGCCACTGGCGGATCCGCCGGGGCACCCGCAGCGCGAGCAGCGTGTCGTTGACCTGGT
The DNA here is from genome assembly GCF_056780015.1 of Micromonospora sp. R311. NCBI lineage: Bacteria > Bacillati > Actinomycetota > Actinomycetes > Micromonosporales > Micromonosporaceae > Micromonospora > Micromonospora sp. R311. The sequence goes on along the minus strand of NZ_JBSWCE010000040.1, from coordinate 65,797 downwards.
CGGCGGGGCGGCCGAGGACGTATTTCGGCGCGTACCAGTAGCCCCGGCGGGTGGAGTGCCAGCAGCTCGCCGCCTGCTGGGCGGCCTCCACGGCGATGTCGCAGCCGGTGTTGCCGGCGCCGACCACCAGCACCCGCTTGCCGCGCAGCTGCGCCGGGTCCTTGTACGACGAGGCGTGCAGCACCTCGCCGCGGAACTGCTCCAGCCCCTCGTAGCGGGGCAGCTTCGGCGACCAGTTGTGCCCGTTGGCCACCACCACCGCCGCGTAGCGGGAGGTGCGCTCCGGGCCGTAGCCGCCGGTGCTGCGGGTGGTCACGTCCCACCGGTCGCCCTCGACCGGCTCGACCCGGACCACCTCGGTGCCGAACCAGATGTGCGAGCGCAGGTCGAAGTGGTCGGCGTACCGCTCGAAGTAGCTGAGCAGCTGGCTGTGGTGCGGGTAGTCCGGCCAGTCGTCCGGCATCGGGAAGTCGGGGAACTGGGTGAACGGGCGCGAGGAGATCAGGTGCGTGCTGGCGTACACCGGGCTGCGGTCGTGCCGCCAGTTCCACGCGCCGCCGACGCCGGTCTCCCGCTCGTAGCAGTCGACCCCGAAGCCATGCTCCTTGAGGTTCTTGATGGCGGTGAGGCCGCTGGCCCCGGCGCCGATGACGCAGACCGTGTCGCCCCGGTCGGAGACCGGGCGGCCGTCGCGGGTCAGGGCGACCGTGGTCGCCTCCGGGTCGGGCCGGCCGTGGTCGGTGGAGGTGGGCACCGGGGGAATCTCCTTTTGTGCGGCACGAGTGCCGGGTCGCGCGAAATCCTCTCCACATCAGAGCCGGTTGTCCAGCCCCGGTGCGGGCCCGGTCGGCTCAGCCGGCGGGCAGCAGCAGGTCGACCAGGACCGGGAAGTGGTCACTGGCCTGGCGGGTCTGCGGGGTGTCCACCACGTCGTAGTCGACCACGGTGATCCGCGGGTCGACGAAGAGGGCGTCGATCCGCCGGCGCGGGTTCGCGCAGGAGTAGGTGAGCCGATCGGCGCGGTCCATCGCCACGGCGGCGTCGGTCAGCCCCCGCGCGACGGTGGCCCAGGCCGGGCCGTCCGGCCCCTCGTTCAGGTCCGCCGCGGCGATCACCGGCGGGGCGGCCGCGTCCAGCTCGCGCTTGAGGAGCGCGGCCTGCCCGGGCCGTTCGGCGGGATCGGTGGACAGGTGCGACCCGGCCAGGGTGAACGGGGCCGCGCCGGCGACGACGCACTCGGCGTACGCGGCGCCGCGCAGGTGCCGCCCGGGGGTCAGCGGGAAGCGCTGGCACCGGGTGGCCGTCACTCGCACCCGCAGGCTGGTCAGCAGCAGGTTGCCCAGCGCGGGCAGCCCACCGGCGGCCACCACCAGGCCGAACGACTCGGCGAGCGCGGCGGACTTCTGCCGCCAGCGGAACCGGCGCGGCCCCTCCTGCACGACCACCACGTCCGGCGCGGCGGCGCGGACCACCGCGGCCAGCGCGGCGGTGTCGTCGCGCTGGCTGTGGATGTTGTACGACACGACGCGCAGCGGCACGCCCCGGTCCAGCGTCACCGGCGCCGCCTCAGAGCCGGCGGGCCAGGTCGGCCGCGCCGATCACGCCGGCGCTGTTGCCCAGCTCGGCGGGGCGAATCTCGGCCACCGGCAGCCGGCTGCGCTGGGCGAGCGCCTCGGTGAAGGACCGCCGGGTCGGGCCGAGCAGCAGGTCGCCCGCCTCGATCACGCCGCCGCCGACCACCAGCACCTGCGGGTCGAGGATCTGCGCCATGTCCGCGAGGCTGGTGCCGAGCCACCGGCCGACCTGCGCGAACGCCTCGGTGGAGACCGGGTCGCCGCCCTGCGCGGCGGCCGTGACCATCAGGCCGCTGATCGCCTCCGACTCCCCGCCGGCCAGCTCCAGCAGCGCGGTGGCGCGGTGCGGTTCCTGCCGGGCGGCGGCGCGGGCGAACCGCACCAGGGCGCTGCCGCTGGCGTACTGCTCGATGCAGCCGAGCCGGCCGCAGCCGCACTGGTGCCCGTCCGGCACGGTGAGCATGTGGCCCAGCTCGGCGGCGATGCCGTTGGCGCCGCGCAGCAGTTCCCCGCCGAGCACGATGCCGCCGCCGACCCCGGTGCCGATGGTGAACATGACCATCGAGTCGTCGGCGTGCCGGGCGGCGCCGTAGCGGAACTCCGCCCAGGCGGCCACGTTGGCGTCGTTCTCCACGATCACCGGCAGGCCGGTGGCGGCGCTGACGTACTCGCGCAGCGGCTCGTCCCGCCAGGCCAGGTTGGGCGCGAAGAGGACGGTGGAGCGGCTGGCGTCGATCCACCCGGCCGCACCGATGCCGACCCCGTCGACCGTCCGGCCGGTGGCCAGCTCCGCGACCAGCTCGATGATGACGTCCCGGGTCTTGCCGACGTCGTCGGCGGGAGTGTCCCGTCGGGCCTGCACGAGCACCGTGCCGGTGTCGTCCACGACGCCGGCGGCCACCTTCGTGCCACCCACGTCGACTCCGATGGTCAGCGTCACCGCTGCCACTCCCCTCTGCTGCGCCGCCCGCACCGGCGCGGCCGGTGGGTGCCGAGATGTCTGGTCAGGCCCCGTCGCCCGGTGCGTCCGCGGCCGCGTCGCCGGGCATCCGCGCAGCGGGCACCACGGGACCGCCGGCCGCCGCCCGGGCGGTGGCCGCCGCGGCGACGTCGACGGGCGGCACGGCGACGGCCGGAGCGGTCGCGTCCTCCGCCCGGGTCGCGGCGGACCAGACGTCGGGCTCCGGCGCCGGTTGGGAATCATGCCCGCTCCGGGTGGCCTCGCGCCACACCCGGTCGTCGTCGGCGCCCGCACCGGCGTCGCCCGGCGGTGCTTCCGGGGGCGGCGGGGACGCCGGCGGCGGCTCGGCCGGGGCGAACGCCCGCAGCAGGCTGGCCACCCCCGCGGCCAGGTCACCGGCGCCGGTGGCGAGCCGCTCGGCGAATTCCGGACTCGGGTCCCGCAGCGCCGCCACCGCCCGACAGATCGGGCAGACGCAGCATTCGGCCGTACCGGTGGCGAAACCGCCCCCGGCGCGGCCGGTGGACGCGCCCGGGCCGCCACTGTGACCGAGGACACTCGACACGATCCCACCGAGCGGACCGAGCCCGCCGGCCGCCGAACCCGCCGAGGCCAGCCGCGCGGTGGCCAGCAGGGTGGCGACCAGCCGTTCCGCCTCTTCCCGGGCCGTACCCGGATCCGTTGCACCCACGCTGGGCTCCTCTACCGGGGCGGCCGGGCCGCCGTACCCGTCACTGCGCCGCACCGGGTGCTTCTACCCGGCGCTTCAGCTGCTTCAACGCGGTATCCATGATCATTTTCTCGGCCTTGCGGCGGAACATCCCGAGCATCCCGACGGAGAGCTCCACCTCCAGGGTGTAGGTCACCGTGGTGCTGCCGTCCGGGTTGCCGGCCAGGTCGTACGAGCCGCGCTGGGACTTCTGCATCTTCGACGGCGCCACCAGGTGCCACTCGATCCGGGAGAGGTCCTCGGCGTACTCGTAGGCGAGCACGTACTCGTCGGCCATCACCCCCGCGTCGATGGTGAACCGCACCTGGCTGGCGTAGCCGTCCTCGTACTCCTCGAGCACCTCGACCCGGCGCACCGCCTCGGTCCATTCCGGGTAGCTCGGGAAGTCGCAGACGACCGCGGCCACCCGGTCCGGTGACGCGCCGATGATGATCGACTGGGTGGAGGAGTCCGCCATGGGGGGAGGCTACCCGGCGGCCGGGGCAACCTGCCTACGCCACCCACCTGGCCGGGCGGGTAGGTTTCGACGGAGCCGACCATAGGTGGCGGCCGGCCCGGTCCGTGTGAGCACGAGGGAGTGCAGGTGCGCGAGTTCTCCGTCCCGCCGATCGTCACCGTCGGCGATGCGGCCAACCTCACCGACCCGGTCTGGGACAACGCCGAGGAGGCCCCGGACGCGGTGCAGTTCGTCCGGCGCGACCCGGCCACCGACGGCGCGGCCTGGGTGGACGTCACCTGCCGGCAGTTCCGCGACGAGGTGGTCGCGGTGGCCCGCGGCCTGGTCGCGGCGGGGGTCCAGCCCGGCGCGCGGGTCGGCCTGATGAGCCGCACCCGCTACGAGTGGACCCTGATCGACTACGCCATCTGGGCCGCCGGCGGGGTCACCGTGCCGATCTACGAGACGTCCAGCGCCGAGCAGGCCGCCTGGATCCTGGCCGACTCCGGGGCGGTCGCCTGCGTGGTCGAGAGCAACGCGCACGCCACCCTGGTCGCCGGCGTCCGGGACCGGCTGCCCGAGCTGGGTCAGGTCTGGCAGATCGACCTCGGCGGGGTGGACGAGCTGGTCACGGCGGGCGCGTCGGTCGACCCGGCCGAGATCGAGCGGCGCCGCCGGGAGGTGCGCGCCGGCGACGTGGCCACCATCATCTACACCAGCGGCACCACCGGCCGCCCCAAGGGCTGCGTGCTCACCCACCGCAACATGTACGCGGACATCGCCAACGCGGTGCCGGTGCTGCCGAACCTGTTCAACCCGGGCGCCTCCACGCTGCTCTTCCTGCCCCTGGCGCACGCCTTCGCCCGGCTCATCCAGATCGGCGTGGTGCACGCCCGGGCCACCATGCGGCACTGCTCGGACACCAAGGCCCTGGTCGCCGAGCTGCAGGAGTTCCGGCCCACCTTCGTGCTGTCGGTGCCCCGGGTCTTCGAGAAGGTCTACAACGGCGCCAAGCAGAAGGCCGAGGCCGACGGCAAGGGCAAGATCTTCGCCCGCGCCGAGGCGGTCGCCATCGCGTACAGCGAGGCGCTGGAGACCCCGCGCGGGCCGGGCCTGGCGCTGCGCGCCCAGCACGCCCTCTTCGACAAGCTGGTCTACGGCAAGCTGCGCGCCGCGCTCGGCGGCCGGTGCCGGGACGCCATCTCCGGCGGCGCCCCGCTCGGCGCCCGGCTCGGGCACTTCTTCCGCGGCGTCGGCGTGACCGTCCTGGAGGGCTACGGCCTCACCGAGACCTCCCCGGCGGCCGCGGCGAACCTGCCCACCGGCACCCGGATCGGCACGGTCGGCCGGCCGCTGCCCGGGGTGACCATCCGGATCGACGACGACGGCGAGATCCTCATCGCCGGCGACCTGATCTTCCAGGGCTACTGGCGCAACGAGGCCGCCACCGCCGAGGCGCTCACCCCGGACGGCTGGTTCCGCACCGGCGACCTCGGCCACCTCGACGACGACGGTTTCCTGACCATCACCGGCCGCAAGAAGGAGATCATCGTGACCGCCGGCGGCAAGAACGTCGCCCCGGCGGTGCTCGAGGACCAGGTCCGGGCCCACCCGCTGGTCAGCCAGTGCGTGGTCGTCGGCGACCGGCAGCCGTTCATCGCGGCGCTGGTCACCATCGACGAGGAGGCGCTGCCGGGCTGGCTCGCCGGGGCCGGGCTGCCGGCGGACACCCCGGTCGAGCGGCTACGCGAGCACGAGGGCATGCGGTCGGAGATCCAGCGCGCGGTCGACCTGGCCAACCTGGCCGTCTCCAAGGCCGAGGCGATCCGGGTGTTCCGGATCCTGCCCCGCGACTTCACCGAGGCGACCGGGGAACTCACCCCGTCGCTCAAGGTCAAGCGACAGGTCGTGCACAAGACGTACGCGGCGGAGATCGCCGAGATCTACCAAGGCTGACTACCATCCGTCACGTGTCCACCTCGACGCCCACCCGGCCGCACCCGCATCCCCTCGCCGCGGCTGCGCGCGTGGTCGTGCTGGCGCTGGTCGCCGTCCTGACCCTGCTCGCCACGCACGACGCCCGCCAGCTCTGGTGGATCGCGCTGCTGGCCGTCGCCGGGCTGCCCGCCCTGCTGGCGCCCGAGCACCGGCTGGTCGGCCCGCTCAGCCGGGTCGCCGAGGTGGTGGTGCTGGGGCTGGCCGCCAGCCAGGTCGGCGCGGTCGCCGAGATCGGCGGGGAGATCGGCGGGCTGGGCGCCTCCGCGGTGCTGCCCTACCTGGCGGTCCCGGTGACCGTCACCGCGCTGCGCCGGCGGTTCCGCGAGGGCGCCGTGCTGCTCGCGGTCGCCGCGGCCACCCTGCTGGTGGCCGGCGCGCTCACCGACGTCGACGGCCGGCCGCAGCTCGCCCAGCTCGGCTACCTGGCGGTCTGCGCGCAGTGGCTGATCCTCGCCGCGCTCGGCCTCTACGCCGCCCGGACGCTGCACCGGGTGATGCAGGTCCGCAACGAGGGCAAGCCGCAGCCGTACGCGGAGGCCACCCGGCTGCTGACCCAGCTGCGCACGGTCGCCCGCCAGTTGCCCGGGGCGACCCTCGACCCGGGCGGCATCTCCGAGCACCTGCTGGAGGAGCTGCGCGCGGTCGCCCCGGCCGACCGGGCGGCGGTGCTCTCCGCCAGCGGCGGCGGGCGGCTGGTGGTGCTCGCCCAGGTGGGCGTGGAGCGGGTGGACTGGGAGACCACGCTCGACGCCGACTCGGCGATCGCCGACGCGTGGGCCAGCCAGCAGCCGCAGACCGCGGCCCGCTCGCAGGCCCGCTCGCACCGCGGCGGCGAGGTGTCCGCGCTGATCGTGCCGCTGGTCGCCGGGGTGCGCACGGTGGGGCTGGTGGTGCTGGAGGCGGACGCGGCGCACGCGTACCCGGCCCCGGTGATGTCCCGGGTGACCGCGGCGACCGGCCCGGCCGCGCTGCGGCTGGAGGCCGCGCTGCTCTTCGACGAGGTGCGCTCGCTGGCCACCAACGAGGAGCGCCAGCGGCTGGCCCGGGAGATCCACGACGGGGTGGCCCAGGAACTGGTGATGGTCGGCTACGGCATCGACAACGCGCTGGCCACCGTCTTCGACGACGCCGAGGAGACCGCCGAGGCGCTGCGCACGCTGCGCGGCGAGGTCACCCGGGTGATCACCGAGCTGCGGCTGAGCCTGTTCGAGCTGCGCAGCGAGGTGGACCGGCACGGAGGCCTGGCCGCCGCGATCGCCGAGTACGCCCGCACCGTGGGCGCCTCGGGCGGGCTGCGGGTGCACCTGTCGCTGGACGAGTCCACCGCGCGGCTGCCGGCCGCCACCGAGGCCGAGTTGCTGCGCATCGCCCAGGAGGCGGTGACCAACGCGCGCAAGCACGCCGGGGCGTCGAATCTCTGGGTCACCTGCGAGGTGGACCCCCCGTACGCGCAAATAGAAGTGTCGGATGACGGTCAGGGGATCGCTGACCAGCGCTCCGACGGGCACTACGGTCTTGCGATCATGGCCGAGAGGGCGGAACGTATCCGGGGCCGGTTGGAGATCAGGCCGCGGCAGCCGAGCGGCACGACCGTGGCGGTGGTGGTCGGTTCCTCGCCCCGGCGCGATAACGTGCGCGGTAGCGCAGCGGCAGCAGAAGGGGAGTAACCCGAGGATGACCACAAGTCCGACACCGGCCACCCGTACCAAGGTCCTCCTTGTCGACGATCACGATCTGATCCGGAAGGGCCTCCGGCACGCGTTCGAGCGTGACCGGCAGTTCGAGGTCGTCGGGGAGGCCGCCACGGCGGCGGAGGGGGTACGCCAGGCCGGTGCGCTGCAGCCGGACGTGGTGATCATGGACCTGCGCCTGCCCGACGGCAGCGGTCTGGAGGCCACCCGCGCGCTGCGCAAGTCCAGCGCCTCGATGGGCATCGTGGTGCTCACCATGTACGCCGGTGACGACCAGCTCTTCGGCGCCCTGGAGGCCGGTGCGAGCGCGTTCGTGCCGAAGACCGCCCCGGCCGACGAGGTCGTCGCCGCCGCCCGGCACGCCGCCTCCTCCCCCAGCGCCTTCACCGCCGCCGACCTGGCCGAGGCGATGAAGCGCCGGCTGGCGCCCTCCGGCCCGCAGCTCTCCCCGCGCGAGGGCCAGGTGCTGCGGCTGCTCGCCGACGGAATGAGCGTGGCCGGCATCGCCAAGCAGCTCTTCGTCAGCGAGTCCACCGCCAAGACCCACATCTCCAAGCTCTACGAGAAGCTGGGCGCGGCGAACCGGGCGCAGGCGCTGATGACCGCGCTGCGGCTGGGCCTGCTCGAGGCGCCCGACGCCCCGAAGTTCTGACGGTCCCGCCCGGGGCCCACCCACGGACGACCGCACCGGTCCGCGTCCGCCCGCCGGCGGCCGCGGACCTTCGTCCATCGACCGGCGTGCGTGAGGTACGGACCGACGCGCTATGGTCTCCCGGGCGTACGGCGGGCAGAATACCCGCGCGGGCGACGACGCCCGCACGGTGACGCGAGGGGTGAGGGCATGCAACGGCCGGACTGGGCACCCGAGACGATCGACATCGAACGCCCCAGCGTGGCACGCATGTACGACTACTACCTCGGCGGCTCGCACAACTTCGCGGTGGACCGGGCGGCGGCCCAGGCGATGGTCGCCGCCGTGCCGGAGGCGCCGCTGATGGCCCAGGCCAACCGGGCGTTCCTGCGCCGGGCGGTGCAGTTCCTGACCGAGTCCGGGGTCCGGCAGTTCCTGGACATCGGCTCGGGCATCCCCACCGTCGGCAACGTGCACGAGATCGCCCAGTGGATCGCCCCGGAGTCGCGGGTGGTCTACGTCGACGTCGACCCGGTGGCGGTGGCGCACAGCCGCGAGATCCTCGCCGGCAACGACCGGGCCGCCGTGGTGCAGGAGGACCTGCGCCACCCCGAGCGGATCCTCGCCCACCCGGACGTGCGCGGACTGCTCGACTTCACCGAGCCGGTCGCCGTGCTGGTCGTGGCGGTGCTGCACTTCGTCCCCGACGACGACCGTCCCGGCGAGCTGCTGCGTACGCTGCGCTCGGCGTTGGCGCCCGGAAGCTGGCTGGTGCTCTCCCAGGCCAGCGCGGACGGCCGCCCGGTCAACGAGCGGGCCGAGGCGGAACGGGTCTACCGCAACACCGACAACCCGCTCTGGATCCGCAGCCGGGCCGAACTGACCGCGCTCTTCGACGGCTTCGAGCTGGTCGAGCCGGGCGTGGTCTGGGTGCCGCAGTGGCGCCCGGACTCGGCCGAGGCCGCCGAGGACGCCGAGCGGGCCGCCTTCATCGGCGGCGTCGGGCGGCTCGGTGGATGAGATGCCCGAGACCGGTGTCCGGTCCCGGCCGGGGACCTTCGCCCGGGCCTGGGCCAAGGCCGTCTCGGGCACCAGCTACCTGCCGATGACCCAGGCCCAGCTGGAGGCGCTGCTGCAACGGCTCACCGAGCAGCTGGCCACGGCGCTGGTGGCCGAGCCGTTCGACCTGCGGGTCGGGCACCGGGTCGGCGCGGAGCTGGTGGCCGCGCACATCGCCTCCGCGGAGGGGCTGGGCCGGACCGTCGAGGTGGTCCAGCTCCGGCTGGTGCGCGACCTCGGCCTGGTCGCCGACGACGTCGAGGACCGGATGGCCCGGTTGCTGGCCGCCGTGGCCACCGGCTACGCCCGCGCGCTGCGCGACCGCACGCTCGACGAGCAGGAGTCGATCCGCCGGGCGGCGATGACCGCCCGCGCCCAGGCGGAGCGGGCGCTGCGCGCCAGCGAGGCGCGCTTCCGCCACCAGGCCACCCACGACCCGCTGACCGACCTGCCCAACCGCACCCTGTTCACCGAGCGGCTGGCCGCGGCGATCAGCTCGCCGGGTCGCGGCGCGGAGCGGATCGGCCTGTGCTTCCTCGACCTCGACCGGTTCAAGGTGGTCAACGACTCGCACGGGCACCAGGTCGGTGACGCCCTGCTGGTCACGGTGGCCGACCGGCTGCGCCGGGCGGTCGACGGCCACCTGCTGGCCCGCCTCGGCGGGGACGAGTTCGTGGTGCTGGTCGAACGCTGCGGCGGCACCGACGACGTGGTCGCGGTCGCCGAGGCGGCGCTGGCCGCGGTGCGCCGGCCGGCCGTGGTGGACGGGCACGAGCTGACCGTCTCGGCGAGCATCGGCATCGTGGAACGCCAGGTCGCCGGCGCCACCCCCGGCGACCTGATGCGCGCCGCCGACAGCACGCTGCACTGGGCGAAGGCGTCCGGCGGGGCGCGTTGGACGCTCTACGACGCCGACCGCGACCGCCGCGAACTGGCTCGGCAGGCGCTCTCCGCGGCGATCCCGGCCGCCCTGGAACGGGGCGAGTTCTACCTCGACTACCAGCCGCTGACCTCGTTGCGCGACGGCCGCCTGCTCGGCGTGGAGGCGCTGGTGCGGTGGCGCCACCCCGAGCTGGGGGTGCTGCGGCCGGACAGCTTCATCGGGCTGGCCGAGGAGACCGGGCTGATCGTCCCGCTCGGCGGATGGGTGCTGGCCGAGGCGTGCCGGGAGGCGGAGAGCTGGTCGGCGGGCTCCGGCCCGGCGCCGTACGTCAGCGTCAACCTGGCGGTGCGGCAGGTGCACCGGCCCGGCCTGGTGCAGGAGGTACGCGGGCTGCTGCGCACCACCGGCCTGCCCCCGGAGCGGCTCCAGCTGGAGCTCACCGAGAGCACCATGATGAGCACCGCCGCGGAGCCGGTGCGGGCGCTGCGGGTGCTGGCCGACCTCGGCGTGCGGATCGCCATCGACGACTTCGGCACCGGGTACTGCAACCTGGCGTACCTGCGCGACCTGCCGGTGACCGAGCTGAAGGTGGCCGGCGAGTTCGTGGCCGGGCTGCGCGCACCCGCGGTCGAGCAGGCCGGCCGCACCGACGAGCGGATCCTCGCCTCGCTGGTCTCGCTGGCGCACGCCCTGGACCTGACCGTCACCGCCGAGGGGGTGGAGACGGCCGGGCAGGCCGAGCGGCTGCGCGCGATCGGCTGCGACGCCGGCCAGGGCTGGCACTTCGGCCGTCCCGCGCCGGCCGAGCGGATCCTCGAACGGATCCGCTGACCGCCGGGCCTCGGCCGGCACCCGCCCGTCGCCGTCCATCCGTCTGCGGCGAGGCGGCGGCGTTCCCGAGCTGCCCCCAGGGCAGCCGCGTCACCCGGATGACCGGCTCCCCAGGCGGTAGCCGACCGCCAGACACCAGCCCGTCCCCTGTCGAGCTGCCCCACCGATGGGGGCAACAGCGCGACAGGGCAGGGACGCGCCAGCCCCGGGACGCGCCGCCGCGCGCCATCCGGCCGGCCCCACTGATGGGGCAGCTCGACAGCACCCCGGCAGACCTGCCGACCAACGGAAGACCCACCCCGCACGCCACCCCGCCCGGTCCCACAAATGGGGCAGCTCGACAGCACCCCGGCAGACCTGCCGACGAACGGAAGACCCACCCCCGCGCGCCAACCCGACCCGGCCACCAACCGGGTCGTGGTCAGCCGGCGAGCAGGCCGGCCATCCGCTGCGCCTGGGTCTCCCAGCGCCACTCCCGCTCCACCCAGGCCCGGCCGGCCGCGCCGAACTGCCGGGCGAGGTCACGGTCGGCGAGCAGCCGGGCGACCCGGTCGGCGAGCTGGGCGACGTCGCGCCCGCGTACCACGTAGCCGGTCTCCCCCTCGCGGACCGCGTCGGGCGCGCCGCCGGAGTCGCCGGCGACCACCGGCAGCCCGGTCGCGGACGCCTCCAGGTAGACGATGCCGAGGCCCTCGACGTCCAGGCCACGGTTGCGGGTGCGGCAGGGCATGGCGTAGACGTCGCCGGCCGCGTAGTGCGCCGGCAGCTCGGCCGCCGGCACCGACCCGGTGAAGACCACGTCCCGCTCCACCCCGGTCTGCCGGGCCAGCTTCTGCAGCGTGGCCCGGTACGGCCCGCCGCCCACCACCAGCAGCGCCGCGTCGGGCACCCGCCGGCGGATCTCCGGCATCGCCCGGATCAGCATGTCCTGGCCCTTGCGCGGCACCAGCCGGGACACGCAGACCACCACCGGCCGGTCGGCCAGCCCGAGCCGGAGCCGGACCGGTTCCCCGTCGACGGACGGGTGGTAGGCGTCGACGTCCACCCCCGGCGCGAGGCGGTGCAGCTCGGTCACCCCGTGCAGCGCCCGCGCCAACCGGACCCGGGTGTACTCCCCGAGGTAGGTGGTCACGTCGACGCCCCGGCCGATGCGGCGCAGCGCGGCCCGGGCGGCGGGCAGCGCCGCCCAGCCGACCTCGTGGCCGTGGGTCTGGGCGACCACCCGGCGGACGCCCGCCCGGCGGCGCAGGCCCGCGGCGAGCAGCCCGAGCGGGGCCGCCGCGCCGAACCACACCGTGTCGCAGTCGTACGCGCGGGCCAGCCGGGCGGCCCGGCGCGCCACCAGCGGGGTGGGCAGTAGCACCCGGGTGCGTTCCCGGATCACCTCGAAGGGCTGGTCGGCGTCGAACTTCGCGGCGTCGCGCCAGCTCGACGCGTACACCACCACCGAGCCGGCGGGCTGGCGCACCGCCAGGTTGTGCACGAAGGACTGGATCCCGCCGGGACGCGGCGGGAAGTCGTTCGTGATCAGCAACGTCCGGCTCATCGGCCGGCCTCCCTGGCGTGGGCGCGGGCGGCGGCCATCCGCTCCACGGTGGACGGGTGGGTGGCGGAGTAGAGGTATTCCAGGCGGGGCGGATCGGGGTCGGCGAGGTTGATCCCGGCGAGCCGGCGCTGCATGGCCTCGAACGCGGCCGGGTCGCCGGTCAGCGCCAGCGCGTGCGCGTCGGCGCGCGCCTCGACCCGCCGCGACATCAGCGCCTGCACCGGCGCGGAGACCAGCCCGGCCACCGTGACCAGGGCGACCAGCAGCGGAAACGCGCGCGGCTGGGCCACCGAGTCCACCCCGGCCAACCGCAGCAGCGGCCCCCACGACCCGATCAGGTAGAGCGCGACCACCGCGGCGGCGGCGCCGAGCGCCCCGGTCAGCGTGCCGACGGCCACGTCCCGGTCCTTGGCGTGCCCCAGCTCGTGCGCCACCACGGCGGTCACCTCGGCGGGGGTGGCCTCCCGCAGCAGCGTGTCGTAGACCACCACCCGCCGGGTCGGGCCCAGCCCGGAGACGTACGCGTTGACCGCCCGGGTACGCCGGGACGCGTCGGCCACCAGCACGTCGCGCACCGGCACGCCGTCGCGGGCCGCCATCGCCATCAGCTCGGTGCGCAGCGGGCCCTGCTCCATCGGGGTGAACCTGTTGAACACCGGCTCGACCAGCACCGGCAGCACGAAGCTGAGCAGCGCCACCAGGGTGGCCGCGCCGGCCGCGCCGAACGCCCACCACCAGCGCGGGGCGAGCCGGATGACGGTGTAGAAGCCGAGCAGCGCCACCGCGCCGATGACCGCGCTGACCGCGTACGACTTGAGCAGGTCGACCGCCCAGCCGCTCCAGCCGTTGGTGGCGAGCCCGTAGCGGGTGAGCACGGCGTGCCGCCAGGCGGCGAACGGCAGGGTGACCAGGTCGGCGACGAGCACCACGGCCAGCCCGCCGAGGACGGCCTGAGCGGCCCAGTGCCCGCCGAAGGGACGCCCGGCCAGCTCGACCAGCCGGCTGCCCAGCGGGGTCAGCCCGAGCGCCAGCGCCACCAGCAGGCCGACGGCCAGCGCCGCCCAGCCGCCGGGGCGCAGCGCCGAGCGGAACTCCCGCCCCCGGGCCACCTGGTCGGCGGGGAGGTCGCGCAGCGCGGCCACCTGGTCGGCCCGCGGCGCGGGCGGGCGCTGCCACGGGATCAGCACGGCGGCGGTCACCACCAGGGCCACGGTCAGGCCGACCAGGGTCAGCACCGCCCAGCCGCGCGGGGTCACCGCGGCCCTCCCGGCGACGCGCCGCCGGCCGGGTGCGCCGCGGTCGACCGTCGGGGGCCCGCGCCGCTGCCGATCGCGACGGGGCTGCCGCCACCGCGCCGTACCCGCGTCATGCCGCTCCCTCCCGCCGTGAGCGCCCATCCTATTGCCCGCGTCGGCATCCGCCGCGCGTCGGCCGCCCGGCACACCCTGGACCGGGCCCCGGTCCGCCCGTGGCGGGCGGACCGGGGCCCGGTCGGGTGGCCTACCGGGTCGCCGCCGAGACGGGGTCGCGTTCGGCGGGTGGCGGTGCGGTGCCGTTGCGGGCGGCGTCGCCGTGCCCGGGCCACCAGGCGCGGTGGCCCAGCAGCGCGGTGATCGCCGGTACGAGCAGCATCGCCATGACGAAGGCGGAGATCGAGATGCCGATCGCCACGGCGAAGCCCATTTCGGTCAGGAACGCCACCCCGGCCAGCATCATCGAGGCGAAGGTGCCGGCGAGGATCAGACCGGCCGCACCGACGGACGGGCCGCCGTGCTCGACCGCCAGGTCCGCGGCCGTGCGCGGGTCGTTGCCCAACCGTGCCTCTTCGCGGAGCCTGGCGATCATGAGGATGTTGTAGTCGGTCCCGATCGCCACCACGAACAGGTACAAAATCGTCGGCAGCATGAACGACAGGCCCGGCCGGTCCCCGACCCCCTGGAACGCGAAGACCGTGGCGCCCAGCGTGCTGAGAAAGCCGAGGAACACGGCCGCCATCAGGTAGATCGGGGCGACCAGGCTGCGCAGCAGCAGGGCCAGGATGATCGCGATGAGCACGCCGGCGACCGGGAAGATCACCTTCAGGTCCCGGGTGTTGGCGTCGCGGACGTCGGCGAACAGGGAACTGATCCCGCCGACGTAGGCGGTGGTGCCGTCCGGGGCCCGCGCGTGCACCACGTCACGCAGCTCGCCGCCGGCCAGGTCCAGCGACCGCGGCGCGTACGGGCTGCCGTCCATCAGCAGGTCGATCCGCGCGACGGCGCCGTCCTGGCTGAGCCCGGCCAGGCTGCCGTCCTGGCCCGCCGGCATGATGCCGCCGATGCCCGGCGCGTCCTTCAGCGACGCGGCGTACGCGTTGAGCGCGGCCGGGTCGAGCCGCTGGCCGTTGTCGGAGCGTACGTAGACGGTCGTCGGGTTGAGCGCGCCCGCCGGGAACCCGGACTTGAGATCCTCGAAGCCGCGCGCCGACTCGGTGTCGGACGGCAGCTGGCCGGTCTGGTCGTAGTCCCACTTCATCCCGAGCACGCCGGCCGCCAGCGCCAGCATCAGCCCGCCGGACACCAGCGCCACCACGGCCGGTCGCCGCCCGGTGAACCGGCCCAGTCGCTGGAACGCGGTGCCGCGCGGGGTGCGCTGCCACGACTTCGACGGCCAGAAGATCTTCGTGCCGAGCAGGGACACCACGGCCGGGACCAGGGTCAGCGCGGCGAGCGCCATGATCACGACGGCGATGGCCAGCGCCGGGCCGAGGCTGGTGAACGCGCCGAACACCGCCAGCAGCAGGGCGCTGAACGCGATGACGATCGCCGCCGCGGCGGAGGCGATCACCTCGCCCACCCGGGCCACCGCCGCCACCAGCGCCTGCTTGGCGTCCTCGCCGGCGCGCAGCCGTTCCCGGTACCGGAACAGCAGGAACAGGATGTAGTCGGTGCCCACGCCGTACAGGACGATGGTGAGGATGATCTCGAGGGACTGGTCGACCCGCAGGTCGGCCGCCCGGGCCACCCACGAGATCAGGCCGGGGGCGACCGCGCTGACGATGCCGACCGTCACGATCGGCAGCAGCGCCGCCAGCGGGCTGCGGTAGATGACCAGCAGCAGCACGATGATCAGGATGATGGTGGCCAGGCCCACCACGACCAGTGCGGTGTCGAAGGCATCGGCGTTGTCGGCGTACATGGCGACATCACCGGTGACCGCGTGGCCCAGACCGGTCCCGTTCAGCGTGGCTTTCGCCGCGTCGCGGATCTTGGGAATGGCGTTGAGCAGCTCCGGATCGTCGGGGGTGCCCTTCAGGCCGACGGTCACCAGGGCGACCTGCCGGTTCGGCGAGGGGGTGGGCGGCCCGGCGGCGCCGGTGACGTGCTCCGCGTCGACAGTGCCGACCGCCTGGGCCAACGTCCCCACCGTGGCGAGGTCGGCGTCGGTCAGCGGTTGCCCGTCGACGCGCTTGACGACGATCGTCGCGGTGGCGTCGTCGGAGGTGGGAAAGGACCGCTGCGCCACCTCCATGGCCTTGACCGACTCGTAGTCACGCGGCAGGAAGTCGGCCTGATCCTGGCTGGTCACGTCGCCGAGCCCGGGAGCGATCGCCACGATCGCCACGGTGGCCACCAACCAGCCGAGGATCACCTTCCAGGGGTTGTGGACGACGAAGCGTCCCAACCGGTCAAACATCGTCTCTCCCTAAGTTCGCGCGGACGCGCAGCTTGTCGTGCGGGTGGTACGGGCGGTCCGCCGGACGCGCCGCGGGCAGCTCGGTCACGGGGGCGGTCGCCGGATCGTGCGACATCACCGACTCCTTTCAGTTCGCGGACTCGCGGTTGAACAGTCGTTTCGACCAGAGGTATCCGCCCAGCCCGATGACGGCGCACCAGGCGAGCCCGATCCACGCGTTGTTCCCGAGCGGCTCGTCCATCAGCAGGCCGCGCAGCGTTTCGATGATCGGCGTGAACGGCTGGTACTCGGCGAACCAGCGCAGACCGGCCGGCATGGAGTCGGTGGGGACGAACCCGCTGCCGAGGAAGGGCAGCAGCACAAGCGGCATGGGCAGGTTGCTCGCGGTCTCGACGCTCCTGCTCACCTGGCCGAGCGCCACGCACAACCAGACGAGTGCGAAGGTCACCACCAGCAGGAAACCGGCCGTGGCCAGCCACCCGCCCAGCCCGGCGGTGGGCCGGAAGCCGACCAGCAGTGCCACGCCGATCACGATCGCCAGGCTGAACACCGCCTGGATCATGCTGCCCAGGACGTGGCCGGTCAGCACCGAGACCCGGGCGATGTGCATGGTGCGGAACCGGGTGACGATGCCTTCGGTCAGGTCCATGGCGATCGAGATCGCGGTCCCCTGGACCGTGGCCGTCACGGTCATCAGGATGATCGCGGGGGCCACGTAGTTGGCGTACGCGGCGCGCCCGCCGCCCGCGCCGGTGGGTGCCGCCCCGCCGAGCCCGGCGCCCAGCGTGCCGCCGAGCACGTAGACGAAGAGCAGCAGGAAGACGACGGGCATCGCGACGAGCGTCACGGTCATCGACGGGTACCGCAGCATGCGCTTGAGGTTGCGGCGCAGCATCGTCGCCGAGTCGCGGATCGGATGGAAACGGAGGCTCGCCGGGGCCGGGCCGGTGAGGGTGGGGGTGCTCATCGGGTGGTCACCTTCTCGGTGGTGGAGTTGCCGGTGAGGGCGAGGAAGACGTCGTCGAGATCGGGGGTGTGCACGGACAGCTCGTCGACCTCGATGGCCCGGTCGTCGAGCCGGCCGATCAGGGCCCTCAGCGAGCGCAGGCTGCCGTCGCTGGGCACCCGCAGGGCGAGCGCGTCGTTGTCGCGCGTGGCCTGACCCAGCACGCGCATGGCCGCGTCGAGGCCCTGCGGGTCGGCGAACCGCAGGCGGACGTGTCCGCCGGGGATGCGGCGCTTCAGCTCCTCCGCGGTTCCCTCGGCGACCACCCGGCCGCCGTCGAGGACCGCGATCCGGTCGGCCAGCTCGTCGGCCTCCTCCAGGTACTGCGTGGTCAGGAAGATCGTGACGCCGCCGGCCACCAGATCCCGGACGATCTGCCACATGTCCCGGCGACTGCGCGGGTCCAGTCCGGTGGTCGGCTCGTCGAGGAAGATCACTTGCGGGCGGCCGACCAGGGTCATCGCCAGGTCGAGCCGGCGCCGCATGCCCCCGGAGTAGGTCGACGCCGGCCTCCCGCCCGCCTCGGTCAGGTCGAACTGCTCCAGCAGCTGGGCGCCGCGCCGCCGGCCTTCGCCCCGGGCGAGGTGGTGCAGATCCGCCATCAGCAGCAGGTTCTCCTCGCCGGTGAGCAGGTTGTCCACCGCGGAGAACTGACCGGTGACACCGATCGCGGCGCGCACCGCGTCCGGCTCGCGGGCGAGGTCGTGCCCGGCGACCCGGGCGTCACCGGCGTCGGCACGGAGCAGAGTGGACAGAATCTTGACGGTGGTGGTCTTTCCGGCGCCGTTCGCGCCGAGCAGCGAGAAGACCGTTCCCCGTGGCACGTTCAGATCGAGACCGTCGAGCACGACCTGGTCGCCGAACGACTTCCGTAGCCCGGTCGCGGTGATCGCCGGTCGGGACTGCTGGGTGGTCATGGGTTCCCTTCCCGGGGGCCAGAAGTGGATCAGGAGCGGTGGATGGTGATGTCGCCGTACGAGGTGCGGCCACGTACCTCGACCGTCTCGTCGGCCTCGCCGGGCCGGGTGGCGTTCTCCAGCAGGTTGCGTACGTGCCCGAATGCGGTGTTCACCTCCAGCCAGGCGGCGGTGCCCTCGGCGATGCCGATGTCCAGGTCGCCCATGGCGGTCCCGAGGACGACCGAACCGCGGGCCACCTCGCCGAGGCGGATGGTGCCGTTGGAGGTCTTCGCGTCGACGCCGGCGCCGGCCCGCTGGACGGAGATGTCGCCGTTGGCCGCGCGTACCCGCACCTCGCCGGTGACCGCGTCGATCGTGGTGTCGCCGTTGGAGTTCTTGACCACGGCCGTGCCCTCGACCTCGCCGATCTGGACCTTGCCGGAGCCGGTGGAGATGTCGGCGTCGCCCGTGACGCCCTCGGCGGTGACGTGACCGGCCGACGTGTGCAGGCGCAGCGGGCCGGTTCGTTCGACCGAGACGTTCCCGGCGGAGGTCTTCAGCCGGCACTCCCCGAGCCGGCCGGCGCAGCGGAGGTCGCCCATCTGGAGGTCGGCGGAGACCCGCGAACCGCTGGGCAGGTCGATGGACACGTCGACCGACCTGGTCTTGCGGGAGAAGTCGAAAGCGCGCGCCCTCGGGCCGGTGACCCGGAGCACCCCGTTGGTGTAGTCGACCCGGACCTGCTGTGCGGCCTTCACGTCGGACTCGTCGGATTCGTCGCTCGGGCGTACCTCGACGATCGTGTCGGTCCGGTCGCTCGCGGCGATCCGCACGTAGCCGACGCCGAGTTCGAGCGTGACGGAAATCGATTCGGGCGTCTCGAAATTGGGCATGGTCGTCCCCTCGTCATGGGTGGGTGAGCCGTCCCCGCAGGTCGGGGACGTGGTGTGCGGAAAGCGGTGCGTGCGGTGCGGCTAGCGCACCCAGCCGGTGAAGCCCTGCCTGGCCCGTTTCCCGCTGTCGCGCGGCTCGGGACGCCTGTCGCGATCGGACCGCTGCAAGCCGGCGGCGGCCGCCCGGACCAGCCAGGCGTTGACCGAGCGCCCCTCGTTGGCCGCGGCCTCCTCGATCGCGGCCTTGAGCTGCTCGGGCATGCGTACGTTGATCCGCGCGGCGGGGCCGTCCTCGGCGATCAGCAGGTCGCTGTCCGGCGCGCCCTCGGCCGTCGCCGCGCCGTCCCGGGCCGCGGGTTGGAGCGGCTCGGCGGGCGGCAGGGTCACCACGAAGCTCGGCTCGCGTCCGCGCAGGCGCAGCTCGACCGAGCCCGGCGCGAGGTCCCGGGTGATCTCGTCGGCGGCGGCCGACAGCGCCTCCAGCAGCGTCATCCGGATCGCCGACTCGAGCGACCCGGTGAGGCGCTCGACCAGCGCACGCGCCTCCTCACCGCCGGCTTCGGCAAGCGTGCCGAACTCACGTCCGAGGTTGCTCACATACGAGGTCAAATCCATGGTGCCATAATGGCACACCGATGGCACACAAACAAGCCAGGTTGGCTCACGCGAGGATCGCGCGTGGCACCACCTGGCGTGGCCGGATGAAAGAGCGCAGGTCAAGCGTGGGCGGCGGCTGACCACTCCGACGGCGGGTGCCCGGGCACCCGCCGTCGCGGTGGTGGGCACGGGCCACACCGTGGCGCACGCAGCCGGGGCTGCGGCAGGCCAGCGCCGAACTCCCGGCCCCGGTCACGCCACCCGGCGACGCCGGGCCGGCCGGCGGGCCGAGCGGGGCGTCGCCAGCACCTCCACCTCGAACCCGGCCCGGGCGAACACCTCGATCGCCCGGGCCTCGGCGCCGCCCAGCCCGGCGGCCGGGGACGAATCGTCGAGCAGGGCGGTCACCAGGCAGTCGGAGCAGCCGCTCCCCCGGATCCCGCACCCCGCGCAGTCGATGAGCATCTCGCCTCCTGGTGCGCTGCGGCGACCGGGCGCGGCGTCACCGTCGCCACCCGAGCACCGTCGGTCACCACGACGCTAGGCCCGGGGTACGACAGAAATGGGACAACGAGGTCGCGGACGCCCCGAAAGCGATCAAGCGCCCCGATCAGGACCGGGCGAGCCGGCGCAGCAGCGAGTCGGCACCGAGCGGGTACGCGCCGTGCCGGCGTACCCCGTCGGCCACCTCCCGGTCGGAGGAGACCACCACCACCGGGCGGCCCGGCGGCTCGGCGCGGACCAGGCGGCGGATCAGCTCGTCGGCGGTCTCCCCCTTGCGGGAGAAGAGCACCCGCACGCCGCGCGGCGCCGGTGGCAGCCCGTGCATCCGTTCCGCCCCGTCGAAGACCACGGTGACCTCGTCGCCGGTCTGCGCGGCGATCCCGCCCAACCCGGTGATCAGCCGCTTGCGCTGCTGCTCCAGCGACATCTCGCCGAAGCCGCGTTTGGTCACGTTGTAGCCGTCCACCACCAGGTGCGCCCGGGGCAGGGCGAGCAGCTGGTCCAGCCGGGCCGGGTCGTCGGTGTCCCGGGCCCGGGCGGCGGTGCCGGCCGCCGGCCCGGCCGGCTGGTCGGCGGCGGCCTCGGCGACGAAGTCGGCGGGGAGCTTGTCGACGGGGTCGAGGGCCAGCTCCCGGCGCAGCCCGACGGCCGCCTGGCCGATCGTCTCCAGCAGCAGCCAGAGCCGGGCGTCGTCGACCGAGCGGGCCTCCTTGGCGCTGGCCCGGGCCACTCCCGCCGCGGCCTCCGCCTCGGCCAGCCGGGCCCGGGCCCGGCGCAGCTCGGCGTCGGCGTCGGCGGCCGCCCGGGCCGCCCGGCCACGCTCGGTGGCCAGCAGCTCGGTGGCCTTGCGCTCGCGGGCCTGGGTCTCCCGCAGCGACCGGTTCAGCTGCCGGTTCTCCTCGCGGAGCTGGCCGAGCTCCTCGCGGACCCGGGCCAGCTCGTCACGGAGCTTCTCCGCCTCGACCCGGGCCACCGCCCGGTCGTGCTCGGCCCGGGTGGCCCGCTGCTCGGCCTCGCGGACCAGCTCGGCGACGACCGCGCTGTCCGCCTCGGCGCGGACCGCCGCGCCGCTGGCCTCGATCAGCTCCCGCCAGCCGCGGGGCCGGGCCAGGTAGGCCAGCGCGGCCACCTCGACCGGGTCGGCGCCCGCCGGGGCGGTCCCCTCGACCACCGCCGCGCCCAGGTCGCCCGCGTCGGCGAGCACCCGGGCGGTGACCCGCTGCCGGAACAGCGGATCGGCGGCGAGCTGGGCGGCGATCGCCGGTGCGCCCAGCCGGGCGCGCCGGTTGGGCGCGAACTTGGCCACCCGGCGCAGCGGCACCGGGACCTCGTCGGCGGGCAGGCCGGGCAGCACGGCGGCGGTGAGCGCGACGATCCGCTGGCGGACCGGCTCGGGCAGGGACGGCTCCGGCTCGGGCGACGGCGCGCCGGGCTCCGCCCCGTCAGCCGACGGATCGCCCGGCTCCCCGGGGACATCCTCACCGCTGGCCCGCGCGGCGACGACCGCTTCCTCCTGGGGGAGGTTGTCGTCGTACGGCTCGGTGAGGGGCATGTGGCAAGTCTCCCACCGCGACCGGGCCCACCGCCCGGTGAGTGAGCCGATCTCTCATCCTAAACCCCCGGTGACCCGTGGGGCCGCCGGGACTGAAGTGTCGGACCGGGACGCTAGCGTGCCGCCGATGGCACAGCAGGAATACGTCCAGGAGGCGCTGGCCGGGCTCGACCCGGCCGCCGGCACGGTCGACCCGGCGTTGCCGCTCTACGCGACCACGTTCGTGGTGGTCGACCTGGAGACCACCGGCGGCTCGCCGGACGGCGGCGGCATCACCGAGATCGGCGCGGTGAAGGTGCGCGGCGGCGAGCCGCTGGGCGTGCTCGCCACCCTGGTCAACCCGGGTGAGCCGATCCCGCCGTTCATCACCGTGCTGACCGGCATCACCCAGGCGATGCTGCTGCCCGCGCCGCCGATCGAGCAGGTGCTGCCGAGCTTCCTGGAGTTCATCTCCGACGCCGTGCTGGTCGCCCACAACGCCCCCTACGACGTCGGCTTCCTCAAGGCCGCCTGCGCCAGGCACGGCTACCGCTGGCCCAACCCCCGGGTGCTGGACACCGCGGCCCTGGCCCGCCGGGTGCTGACCCGCGACGAGGTGCCCAACCGCAAGCTCGGCACCCTGGCGGCCTACTTCCGCACCGCCACCCAACCGACCCACCGGGCGCTCGACGACGCCAAGGCCACCGTCGACGTGCTGCACGGGCTGATCGCCCGGCTCGGCGGGCACCGGGTCGAGACCGTCGGCGACGCCATCGAGTTCGCCCGGGCGGTCACCCCGACCCAGCGCCGCAAGCGGCACCTGGCCGAGGGGCTGCCCAAGGCGCCCGGCGTCTACATCTTCCGGGCCGCCGACGACCGGCCGCTCTACGTCGGCACCTCCGGCGACATCGCCACCCGGGTGCGCAGCTACTTCACCGCCGCCGAGAAGCGGGCCCGGATCTCCGAGATGCTCGCCGCCGCCGAGCGGGTGGAGGCGGTGGAGTGCGCCCACTCGCTGGAGGCGGAGGTCCGCGAGCTGCGGCTGATCGGCGCGCACGCCCCGCCGTACAACCGCCGGTCGAAGTTCCCCGAGCGGGCGGTCTGGCTCAAGCTGACCGACGGGCCCTACCCCCGGCTGTCGGTGGTGCGCGGCATCTCCCCCACCGACGACGCCTACCTCGGCCCGTTCAGCTCCCGCCGGTCCGCCGAGCTGGCCGCCGCGGGCTTCCACGACGCCGTGCCGCTGCGCCAGTGCACCCACCGGCTGTCGCTGCGCACGGTCACACCGGCCTGCGCGCTGGCCGAGCTGGGCCGCTGCCCGGCGCCCTGCGAGCACCGGATCACCCCCGAGGAGTACGACGCCCGCGCGGCGGCGCCGTTCCGCACCGCGACCGCCAGCGACCCGCAGCCCGTGGTCGACGCGCTGCTGGCCCGCATCGAGGTGCTCGCCCGCGACCAGCGCTACGAGGAGGCCGCGGTGGTGCGCTCCCGCCTCGCCGCGGTCCTGCGGGCGACGGTACGGATGCAGCGGCTGGTCGCGCTGAGCCGGATCGCCGAGCTGGCCGCCGCCCGGCCGGCCGCGCGCGGCGGCTGGGAGCTGGCCCTGGTCCGGCACGGGCGGCTGGCCGGCGCCGGGGTGTCCCCGCCCGGTGTCCACCCCCGACCGACGCTGGCCGCGATCCGGGCCACCGCCGAGACGGTGCCGCCCGGCCACGGCCCGATCCCGAACGCCTCGGCCGAGGAGACCGAGCGGATCCTGTCCTGGTTGGAGCGACCGGAGACCCGGCTGGTCGAGATGTCCTCCGGGTGGGCGTCCCCGGTGGCCGGCGCGGCCCGTTTCCGCGACCTGCTGACCAAGGCCGAGAGCGCCGCATCCCACCAACTCTCGACCGAACGCTCATGAGCAAGTGACCGATCGGACTACGTCAACTCACTTAGGCTGTTAGAGAAGTGCAGTCCTGCCCGTTTCGTGGGCCTGCTCCCGGTTGCCGGAACCACGGCGGCCGTGGGGCCGGGGTGAGGAGGTGTCCCTCGTGGACGTCGACGCCGGACACGGCGCCGCCCTGGGGGGCGCGCTTCCGACCCAGCCGGGTGAGCTGCCCCTGGCCAGGCGACTGCGGTCGCTGCTGACCTGGCCCACCACCGAGTCCGATCCGGTCGGTCGGCTGGTCCGCGCCCACCGGAGCATCCACGCCGGCGCCGATCCGGCGGTGCTGCGCCGGGCCTACACCATCGCCGAGAACATGCACCGGGGGCAGTTCCGCAAGAGCGGCGAGCCCTACATCACCCACCCGCTCGCGGTCGCCCAGATCTGCGCCGACCTCGGCATGGACACCATCACGCTGGTCGCGGCCCTGCTGCACGACACGGTGGAGGACACCCGCTACACGCTCCAGGCGCTCGCCGAGGACTTCGGGCGGGAGGTGGCCCACCTCGTCGACGGGGTGACCAAGTTCGACAAGGCGTTCTACGGCAAGGCCGCCGAGGCCGAGACGATCCGCAAGATGATCGTCGCCGCCGGCAAGGACGTCCGCGTACTGATCATCAAGCTGGCCGACCGGCTGCACAACATGCGCACCCTCGGCGTACGCTCGGCGGCCTCCCGCGAGCGGATCGCCCGGGCCACCCAGGAGGTGCTCGTCCCGCTCTGCGACCGGCTGGGCATCCAGACGTTGAAACGCGAGCTGGACGACGTGGTGCTGCTGCACCTGAAGCCGGAGGAGCACGCCCGGATCTCCCGGCACGTGCAGGACCGCCCCGGCTGGGACACCTACCTCGAGCAGGTGGTCGCCCGGGCCCGGGTGGCGCTGCGCCGCAACCGGGTCGACGCGGAGGTGACGCCGCGCCCCCGGCACCTCTACTCGATCTGGAAGGACACCGTGGCCGGCGGCCACAGCACGCCGTACGACCTGCCCCGGATCGTGGTGGTGGTGGACGGTCCGGCCACCGACTGCTACGCGGCGCTGGGCGCCGTCCACGGCGTCTGGCGGCCCGTCCCGGGCCGGT
The DNA here is from genome assembly GCF_056780015.1 of Micromonospora sp. R311. NCBI lineage: Bacteria > Bacillati > Actinomycetota > Actinomycetes > Micromonosporales > Micromonosporaceae > Micromonospora > Micromonospora sp. R311. Next base: position 41,346 of record NZ_JBSWCE010000040.1, on the reverse strand, counting down.
TCAAGGACTTCATCGCCTCGCCGAAGAACAACCTCTACCGCTCGCTGCACACCAGCGTCTGCGGCCCCGAGGACCGCACGGTGGAGGTGCTGATCCGCACCGAGGAGATGCACCGCAAGGCCGAGTACGGCATCGCCGCCGGCTTCCGCTTCCCCCGGGCCGAGGGCGCGGCGGCGGCCCGGGCCGAGCAGCTCGACTGGCTGCGCCGGGTGCTCGACTGGGAGCAGGACGCCCCCGACCCCGCGCAGTTCCTCCAGTCGCTGCGCTGCGATCTGGCCGAGACGCAGATCCAGGTGGTCGCCGAGGGGCGGCAGATCGTGCTGCCGGCCGGCGCCACCCCGGTCGACCTCGCGTACGAGCTGGGCACCGAGCGGGGCGACCACTGCCTGGCGGCGCGGATCAACGGCCGGCTGGCCCCGCTCTCCTCCCAGTTGGCCGAGGGCGACGTGGTGGAGATCTTCACCGAACTCGACGCGGAGGGCGGTCTCGGCACCGACGCCGCGCCGCGCGGGCCGCGCCGGGAGTGGCTGGGCTTCGTGAAGTCGCCGCACGCCCAGATGCAGATCAGCCGGTGGTTCGCCGAGCACACCGAGCCGGGCATCACGATCAGCGACAAGGTCCGCCTCGGCCGGGCCACCATCGGCCTCGCGCTGCGCCAGCACAACCGGGGGCTGGCCAGCGACCTGCCGCTGCTGCGGCTCTCCGAGGAACTCGGCTACCCCGACCTGGAGACCATGCTGGTCGCGGTCTTCGACCGGGTGATCGAGCCGGACGCCGTGGTGCGCCAGCTCATCGACCTGGTGGACCACCGGCAGTGAGCGGGCGGGGCCCGGGGAGCACGAGTCATCCTCACGGCCACTAGCCTGGACTCATGATCCCCCGCTCGCGCGCCACCGGACGAGCCTTCGCCTACCAGGTCTTCTACCGGTTGCCGCTGCCGCTGCGGCGACGCCTGGTCCGGCTGGCCGTGCCGAAGTACATCGTCGGCGCGGTCACCCTGGTCCGCGACGCCGAGGCGGAGGGGGCGGGCCGGCTGCTGCTGTTGCGCCAGCCGCCCGGCAAGGGCTGGACGCTCCCGGCCGGGCTGCTCGAGCGCGGCGAGGCGCCGGTGGTCGGCGCGGCCCGGGAACTGTTCGAGGAGTCCGGCATCCGGCTCTCGCCCCGGCAGCTCCAACCGGCCGTGCCGAACGCCGTGGTGCACGCCAAGGGCTGGGTCGACGTGGTGTTCACCGCCGAGGTGCCGGCGTCGACCACGCAACTGACGGTGGACGGCGCGGAGGTCTTCGAGGCGGCCTGGCACCCGCTGGACGACCTGCCCCGGCTGACCTGGCCGACGGCGCGCCTGCTCGCCTACTACGACATCGGGCCGCTGGCCGGGCAGTTCCCGCCACCGGTGCCGGACACGATTCGGTGAGCGAGCGCGGCGAGCGAACCATCGGGCTCAGCCCGCTGGTGCCTCGCGGCGGCGCGCAGCGGAGCGGAGCGCCGGCGTGAGCGACCTGGCCGGGCCCGACGTCTGCGCGGTGGTGCTCGCCGCCGGCGAGGGCACCCGGCTGCGGCCGCTGACCGAACGGCTGCCCAAGGCGCTCTGCCCGGTGGGCAACGTGCCGCTGCTCGACCGGGCGCTGGCCCGGCTGGCCGGGCTCGGCCTGGCCGGGCCGGACCGGGTCGCGGTCAACGCCTGCTACCTGGGCGGGCAGGTGGTCGACCACGTGGGGAAGCGGGCCCACCTCTCGGTCGAGCCGGGCGACCCGCTGGGCACCGCCGGCGGCGTGGCCAACCTGCGGGACTGGATCGCCGGGCGCGCGGTGCTGGTCGGCAACGCCGACGCCTACCTGCACGACCCGGCCGCCGCGCCGGGGCCGGACATCGCCGCGCTGCTGCACGGCTGGGACGGCGAGAGCGTGCGCCTGCTCGGCCAGCCCGCCGCCGATCCGGCGGCGCCCGGGACCTTCGACGGCCACGCCTTCACCGGGTTCTCGCTGCTGCCCTGGCGGCTGGTGCGTGAGCTGCCGGTGGAGTTCAGCGACCTGGTCCGGGCGGTGTGGCGGCCGGCGGAGGCGGCCGGGGCGCTCAGCGTGGTGGCGTACGCCGGCACCTTCTACGACACCGGCACCCCGGCGGACTACCTGGCGGCCAACCTGCACGCCGCCGGCGACGGCAGCCTGGTCGACCCGACGGCCGCGGTGACCGGCTCGTGCCGCCGGTCGGTGGTCGGCGCCGGGGCGAGCGTGCGCGGCGACGTCGAGCGGGTCGTGGTCTGGCCGGGCGCCCGGGTGCGGCCCGGCGAGCGGCTGCGCGAGGCCATCCGGGCCGGCGCCGGCCTCACCGTGCCGGCCTGTCCCCCTCCGCCGCGCCACGATTCGTGATCGGCTGACGGTGAGCAGGCCGGATCGGCCCTGCGCCGCCTGCCGACCGTCATCCGATCAGCGGCCACCGCCTGCGGCGGCGGACGAACATCTAGCATGGGCGACGACGCCGACGAACGGAGAAATGTCCCGTGATCACCGCGATCGTGCTGATCGACTGCGCCACCGACTCGATCCCCGAGGTGGCCGAGGCCCTGGCCGACCTGCCCGGCGTCAGCGAGGTCTACTCGGTGGCGGGTCACGTCGACCTGATCGCCATGGTCCGGGTCCGCGAGTTCGACCAGATCGAGCAGGTCATCGCCGGCCGCATCTCCAAGGTGCCGGGCGTGCTGAACACCGAGTCGCACATCGCCTTCCGGGCGTACTCGCAGCACGACCTGGAGGAGGCGTTCGCGATCGGGCTGGCCAACGCCGACTGACCACGACGGCCGCGGGCCGCACCACCGGCCGGGCACCTACGCACGACGGCCGGCCCACCCCGAGGGTGGACCGGCCGCTGTCGTGAGCGGTCAGCTCTGTTCCGGACTCGGCGTCTCCGTGCCCGGCGACTCGGGCGTGCCGCCCGGAGCCGGGGTCTCGGTGCCACCCGGCGCCGGCGGGGCGCCCGGGCCCGGCGTACCGGTCACGGTCGCCTGCGGAACCGGGACACCAAGCTGCTGAGCCAGCTGCACCAGCGCGTCGTAGTGCGCCTGCAGCGTCGGCAGCGCGTTCTGCGCCAGCTGGACAACCGCCTGCTCGGAACCCTGCGAGATCTCCGTCTGGGTGGCCTGGATGGCCTGGACGTGGCCGGCCAGCTGCTTGGTCACCCAGAGCCGGTCGAACTCCTCGCCGCTGGCGTTGTTCAGCTGTTCGATGACGGCTTCCTGCTCCTCGCCGACGTTGTCCGGCAGTTCCACGTTCAGCTGGGACGCGGTCTGCTGCACGGTCTGGTCCAGCTGGGTGTGGTCCGTCTTGAACATCGCGCCCAGGTCCTTGACCGCCTGGTTCTGCGCCTTCTGCTGGGCCAGGTCACCCGCGGTGATCTCGAACAGGTTGACCCGGTGGATCGCCTGCAGATACTGACGGTCCTGCTCCGACGGCTGCGCCGCCGCCTGTGCCGCCGCAGCCGGTGCCAGCCCCACCAGCACCAGCACGGCCAGCAGGCCGAGGCGTTTGATACCCAACATGCTTCCCCCCCTTGAGACGTTGGACCGCACGGATACCCGACTGGCCGGGGTTATTCCTGCGATCCGCCCGCCGGGACCGGCGCCGTCGTACCCACCCAGGGAGTCACGGTCGGACCGCTCCCCGATCAGGCGGGGCGGAAACGGACGTGGCGCCCGCCGGAGGACTCCGGGGGCGCCACGTCGGGGTGTCTCAGGGGATCAGCGCCGGCTCTCGCCGCTGCTGATCTCCTCCCGCTCCGGTCGGGGCTCGACCGGCGGGTGACCCGGCGAGACCGGCGCCTCGGCCGGCTTCTCGATCGGGTAGAAGAAGCCCCGGATGGCCGGGCCGAGGGCGCCGAGCCGGTTCATCTTCTTCGGCACCACCCAGCCGGCGTACTCCAGCTCGCCGTGCCCGTCGTGGTCCGCCGCGGTGAGCGGCTGGTGCACCTCGACGAACCGGCCGTCCGGCAGGCGCCGGATGATGCCGGTCTCGACACCGTGGGCGAGCACCTCGCGGTCGTGCTGCTGCAGACCGAGGCAGAGCCGGTAGGTGACGTAGTAGGCCAGCGGCGGCGCCACCAGCAGGCCGATCCGGCCCGCCCAGGTCATCGCGTTCAGGCTGATCTGGAACTTGTCCGCGATCACGTCGTTGGCGCCGGAGAGCGTCAGGACCACGTAGAAGGCCACCGCCATGGCGCCCACCGCGGTCCGGGCCGGAACGTCCCGGGGCCGCTGGAGCAGGTTGTGGCTGCGGTAGTCCTTGAGGTGCCGCGCCTCCAGGAACGGGTAGAGCGTGGAGAGGCCCACCAGGATGCCCGGCAGCACGACCGTCGGCCAGAACAGCGGCGGGATCACGTACCCGTCACCGATCGGGATGGGGATCTCCCAGGCCGGCATCAACCGGGTCGAGCCGTCGAGGAACATCACGTACCAGTCGGGCTGGCTGGCGGCCGAGACCACCCACGCCTCGTACGGGCCGAACAGCCAGATCGGGTTGATCTGGAACAGGCCGCCCATCAGCGCGATCACGCCGAAGACGACCATGAAGAAGCCGCCCTGCTTGAGCGCGTAGCGCGGGAACATCCGCTCGCCGACCACGTTGCCGTTGGTCCGGCCGGGGCCGGGCCACTGGGTGTGCTTCTGCTTGAAGACCAGCCCGAGGTGGACGCTGATCAGCGCGACCAGCAGAGCCGGGATGAGCAGCACGTGGGCGATGAAGAACCGGCTGATGATGATCGTGCCGGGGAACTCCCCGCCGAAGATCGACGAGGTGACCCAGGAGCCGATCACCGGGATGGAGAGCATGATCGCCGAGGCGATCCGCAGGCCGGTGCCGGAGAGGCCGTCGTCCGGCAGCGAGTAGCCGGTGAAGCCGGCCAGGAAGCCGACCCAGAACAGCAGCGAACCGATGATCCAGTTCGTCTCCCGCGGCTTGCGGAACGCGCCGGTGAAGAAGACCCGGAGCATGTGCACCACGATCGCGGCCATGAACAGCAGCGCCGCCCAGTGGTGCATCTGCCGCATGATCAGGCCGCCCCGGACGTCGAACGAGATGTCCAGGCTGGAGGCGTACGCCGCGGACATGGGCGTACCCCGCAGCGGGGCGTAGCTGCCGTTGTAGACCACCTCGGTCATCGCCGGCTCGAAGAAGAAGGTCAGGAAGACCCCGGTGAGCAGCAGGACGATGAACGAGAAGAGCGCGATCTCGCCGAGCAGGAAGGACCAGTGGTCCGGGAAGACCTTGTTCAGCAGCCGGCGCAGCGGGGTGGCCGCCTGGAACCGGTCGTCCAGTGCCGTGGCGGTCTTGCCCGGCACCGCCGCCATGTCAAACTTTCGCCGTTTCACGGCCGCTCCCAGAAGTCGGGCCCGACGGTCTCGGTGTAGTCGGACTTCGCCACGAAGTAGCCCTCGGCGTCCACCTCGATCGGCAACTGCGGCAGCCGCCGGCTCGCCGGCCCGAAGACGGGCTCCGCGTTCCTGGTAATCAGGAACTGCGACTGGTGGCACGGGCAGAGCAGCCGGTTGGTCTGCTGCTCGAACAGGCTCGCGGGGCAGCCGGCGTGCGTGCAGATCTTGGAGAACGCCGCGTAGTTGCCCCACATGTAGTCGCCGTGGCCGATCCGCTCGTTGGCCCGGCGCGACTCCTGCGCGTCCGAGTCGCGCAGGTGGATCAGCAGGGTCGGCGAGTCGGCGTGCCGGTTGCTCACGCCGTGCTCGATGCCGGGGAACACGGTGAGCTGACCACCGGCGCTGATGTCCGCCGGGCGGACCGGCCGGCCGTCCTCGCGGACCAGCCGGATCTTCCCGCCCCCCTCGGCCGGGGCGAACCCGGTGGTGAACATCTGGTTGTTCTTGTGCGGGTCGGAGATCAGACCGCCGACCAGCGGCGCCGCGGCGACCGCGCCGACCGGCGCGAGGCCGGCCAGCAGCGAGATGCCGAGCAGCGGCCGGCGCTTCACGCCCAGCTCGTCGGCCATGTAGAGCATGGTCTGGCCGGTGATGGTGCGGTCGTCCGCGGAGACCGCGCCCTCGTGCCGGTCCTGGATCGAGACCTCCTTGGGCAGCAGCTTCTTGCCCCAGGTCAGAATGCCGAAGCCGATGCCGAGCAGGGCCACGCCCAGGGTGACGCCGAGCAGCGGGGTGTACCACTTGTCGCCGCCGCGGCCCGGCGCGTACTCCCACGGCCACCAGATGTAGATGACCAGGAACGCGGTCGCGGCCAGACCGGTCAGCAGGAACATCGCGGCGACCGTACGGGTCAGCCGGCGCTCGGCCTTGCTGCCCGGGACCACCTGCGGCTCGTAGTGGACGATCTCGATGTCGTCCCGGCGGGCGCCCTCCCGGACGATGTCGAACCGGGTGAGCCCCGGGTCCTGCACGTCCAGCGGCTGCCGGCTGCGCGGGATCCCCTCGTGCTGGGTCTGCGTGCTCATGCCGTCACCTCGCTACCTGCGGTGCCGAACCGCGGCACCACCGCACTGAATCGAATGGTCCACCCGGTCACGACTTGCCCGCAATCCACAGGCTGGTGAAGACCAGCGCGACGATGCCCACCAGGAAGATCGCCAGGCCCTCGGTGGAGGGGCCGTACCGGCCCAGGTTGAAACCACCCGGGTCCTGGTCGTGCTTGAGGGTCTCCTGGATGTAGGCGATGATGTCCGCCTTCTGCTCCGGAGTGATCTGGTTGTCCCCGAACACCGGCATGTTCTGCGGGCCGCTCAGCATGGCGGCGTAGATCTGCCGGTCGGTGGCCGGACGCAGGCTCGGCGCGAACTTGCCGGAGGAGAGGGCGCCGCCACCACCGCCGAAGGCGTGGCACTGCGAGCAGTTGATCCGGAACAGCTCGCCGCCGGCGGCGATGTTGGCGTCCTCGTGGAGGTTGGCACCCTCGGGCACGATCGGCCCGCCGCCGAGCTCCTGGATGTACTGGGCCAGCTGGCGGGTCTGCTCGTCGGTGAAGAGCTCCGGCTTGCGCTGCGCCTGGGCCTCCTGCCGGGCCATCGGCATGCGACCGGTGCCGACCTGGAACTCCACCGAGGCCGCGCCGACGCCGATCAGGCTCGGCCCGCGCCCCTCGACACCCTGCGCGTTGCGACCGTGACAGGTCACACAGCTCACGTCGAACAGCGCCTTGCCCTCCGCGGCGGCGCCGGTCAGCGGCGGATTGTCCTGCGCCTGCACGCCGGGGGCGAAGACGGTGTAGGCGCCGCCGGCCAGCATCAGCGCGGCGAACAGCCGGACCGCGGCACCCAGCCGGCGGCGGCCCCTGCTGCGCGCTACGGGCCGCCCGCGCAGCCGCGCGAGCAGACCGCGTCGGCGGTCGTTGTCAGAAATCATGACCTGTGTCCTTAACCGGTTGGACCTTGTCTCAGGGGACGAAGCAGCGGCGCGGTTCGTGACGCGCCAAGATCACTGAAGCCAGTAGATCATGGCGTAGAGCCCGATCCACACCACGTCGACGAAGTGCCAGTAGTACGACACGACGATCGCGGACGTGGCCTGCGCCGGGGTGAACCGGCCCATGGTGGTGCGGATCATGAAGATGATGAAGGCGACCAGACCGCCGGTCACGTGCAGACCGTGGAAGCCGGTGGTCAGGTAGAACATCGACCCGTAACCGTCTTCGTTGATCTTGATGCCCTCGTGCACCAGCTCGCGGTACTCGTTCACCTGACCGAGCACGAAGATCAGGCCCATCACGAAGGTGATCGTGAACCAGCGCCGCAGGGCGTGGACGTCACCCTTCTCCGCGGCGAACACGCCGAGCTGGCAGGTCACCGAGGACAACACCAGGATCACCGTGAAGGTGGTCGCGTAGGGGATGTTGAGGTGCTCGGTGTGCTCCGCCCACTGCTCCGGCGCCGCCGCGCGGATGGAGAAGTACATCGCGAACAGCGCCGCGAAGAACATGAGTTCGCTGGAGAGCCAGACGATCGTCCCGACGCTGACCATGTTGGGTCGGGTCAGGGAGTGGATCCGGCTCTTGTCAATGGCTGGGGCCGCAGTCACGCCGTCATTATTGCCCTTGACCGGGGCCGGCGATCAGCGGGGTGCCGAACCGGTGGCATCCGTGGCCCGATAGGGGTCGTCCGCTTCGCCTGACCTAGGCTGAAAAGCGTGCTGCACGTCGATTGGATCTTCGCCGCCACCTCGGTCGCCGCCGCGCCGGGGGGTGAGCCGACGCCGCCGCCGTTCACCGTCACCTCGGTGTTCACCGAGACCCGGCTGGACAGCTGGCTCGCCGTCGGCCTGGTGCTCGCCGCCGGCATCTACCTCTACGGCGTGCACCGGCTGCGGCTGCGCGGCGACCGCTGGCCGGTCTCCCGCACGGTCTTCTTCCTCGGCCCCGGCCTGGGCGGTATCGCGTTGGTCACGGTCAGCGGCCTGCACGCGTACGACACCGCGCTGCTGTCGGTGCACATGGTGCAGCACATGGTGCTGTCGATGATCGCGCCGATCTTCCTCGCGCTGGGCGCCCCGATGACGCTCGCCCTGCGCACCCTGCCGCAGCGGCCCCGCAAGCGGCTGCTCGCGATCGTGCACAGCCGGCTCGCGCGGATCTACAGCTTCCCGCTGGTGGCGTTCGCCATCTTCGTGGTGAACCCCTTCGCGCTCTACTTCAGCGACCTCTACCGGTTCACCCTCGAGCACGCCTGGGCGCACGAGCTGGTGCACGCCCACTTCATCCTGACCGGCTGCGTGTTCTTCTGGCCGCTGCTCGGCCTCGACCCGCTCCCCGGCCGCTGGCCGTACCCGGCCCGGGCCCTGCTGATGCTGCTCTCCGTGCCGTTCCACACCGTGCTCGGGCTCACCATCATGCAGAGCAGCACGCTCTTCGGCGGCGACTGGTACCCGTCGCTCGGGCTCAGCTGGGCCGACCCGTGGGACGACCAGGTCCTCGCCGGCGGCATCCTCTGGGCCGGCGGCGAGTTCGTCAGTGTGACCATGCTCGCCGTGCTGGTCGTGCAGTGGATGCGGCAGGCGGAGCGGGAATCCCGCCGGATCGACCGCGAGCTGGACCGCCAGGAGGCCCGCCAGCGCGCCGCGGAATCGGCCGCGTGAGCTGCGCCGACGGTACGCTGCGCGGGCACCGTCGGGCGGGACGTCGCGCACCTCACACCGACCGGTACGATCAGCGGGCAGCTACGAGGTGGGAGCCAGTCGAGCCATGAGCGATCGTCTTTGTACCGTCCTGCTCTACAGCGACGACCCGGAGGTCCGCGACCGGATGCGGCTCGCCGTGGGCACCCGGCCCGCGCCCGGCCTGCAGGTCGAGTTCGTCGAGGCGAGCAACTACGCCGAGTGCGTCCGGCTGGTCGACGACTACGAGATCGACCTGATGCTGCTCGACGGCGAGGCCAGCCCGGGCGGCGGCCTCGGCATCGCCCGGCAGATCAAGGACGACCGCGAGGACGCTCCGCCGACCTGCGTGGTGATCGCCCGCGCCGCCGACCGATGGCTCGCGGCCTACGCCGAGGTCGACGCCACCCTGGTGCACCCGCTCGACCCGGTGACCACCGGCACCACGGTGGCCGAGCTGCTGCGGACGCACGCCCCCGCCTGACGTCCCCCGCCCCGGCCCCGCCACGGCGTCGGGCCGACCGGCGCCGGTTCCGTCCACCCGCACCCGCTCGCTTGCTCGGGAGGCCCACCATGGGCGATCGGACCTGGCCGCACCTGCTCAACGCGCTGCTGCGCGGCGAGGAGCTGTCCACCGCCGACACGGCGTGGGCGATGGGCGAGATCATGTCCGGCGCCGCGTCCGCGGCGCAGATCGCGGGCTTCGCGGTCGGGCTGCGGGCGAAGGGCGAGACCTCGGCGGAGCTGGCCGGGCTGGTCGAGGCGATGCTCGGCCGGGCGGTCCAGGTCGAGCTCCCCGACGAGCTGCGGGCCGCCGCGCTGGACGTGGTCGGCACCGGCGGTGACCTCGCCCACACGGTCAACATCTCGACGATGACGGCCCTGGTGGTGGCCGGCGCGGGCGTCCGGGTGGTCAAGCACGGCAACCGGGCCGCCTCCTCGTCCTGCGGCACCGCCGACCTGCTGGAGTTCCTCGGCATCCCGCTCGACCTCGGCCCCGAGGGCGTGGCCCGGTGCGTCACCGAGGCCGGCATCGGCTTCTGCTTCGCCGCCCGGTTCCACCCCGGCATGCGGCACGCCGGCCCGGTCCGCCGCGAGTTGGGCGTACCCACCGCGTTCAACTTCCTCGGGCCGCTGACCAACCCGGCCCGGCCCCGGGCCGGCGCCGTGGGCTGCTTCGACGCGCGGATGGCCCCGGTGATGGCCGGCGTCTTCGCCGCCCGCGGCGACTCGGTGCTGGTGATGCGGGGCGAGGACGGCCTGGACGAGTTCACCACCGCCGCGCCGACCCGGGTCTGGGTCGCCCAGCAGGGCACCGTACGCGAGGCGCTGCTCGACGCGCTCGACCTCGGGGTGCCCCGGTCCACCCTCGCCGACCTGCGAGGCGGCGACGCCGCCTACAACGCCGAGGTGGCCCGTCGCCTGCTGGCCGGCGAGACCGGTCCGGTGCGCGACGCCGTGCTGGTCAACTCGGCGGCGGCGCTGGCCACCCAGGGGCCGCTCGACGGCGACCTGACCGAGGCGCTGCGGGCCGGGATGGAGCGGGCGGCCGAGTCCATCGACTCCGGCGCGGCCGCCGCCGTCCTCGACCGCTGGATCACCACCGCCCGATCCCTCTGACCACCCCTCCCCCGGCGGGCTGGGTGACCGGCGCCGGTCGCGGCATATCGCGGCGCCCCCGCCCCGGGGGCACCGTGACATGCCGCACCCCGCGAACGCCGGCCGACCCACCGATGGCGGCCCGACCCCGGTCGCGGGCGCCGCGGCGATCCCACGTCCGGCGTCCGGACGCGCCGCGCCTTGGACGGGCCGACTGTCCAGGTCAGAAGGCTCGGTCGGCGGGCGACGGGGGACATGTCGGACCCGCGTGCCAAACTACAGCCGAGTAGTTTTCCGTTCCCGGCGCGCACGCCGATGCCCGGCGGGAGCCCGGAGGGAGAGGAGGCGTCCGCAGTGCCGGATCGCGAGCTCTACTGCGACACCTGCGAGGGCGTTCAGCCGTTCGAGGCGCCGCCGTGCCCCGACGGCCACGGCGTCGACTGCCCCGAGCTGATCTGCACCGGTTGCGGCGCCGCCATGCTGATCGCCACCTTCACGTTCCACGCCGCCCGCCTGGCCGACCGTCGGCGGCCCCGGCCGGCCGATCGCCGCGCCGCCTGACCGCCACCCCACCCGCCGGCCGAGGCGGACAGACAGGACGGCACGAAGCCCGCCTCCCCGGAGGGTGGCGGGCTTCGTCAGGCTCGGCCGGCGGCGCCGGCTCAGTGCTCGGCGGTGCGCCGGGTGCCGGTGTAGTACTCGAAGATCAGGCCGCAGGCGGCGAAGATGACCGCCACCAGGCCGACGCCGACCAGCCAGAACTGCCAGAACACCAGGCCGAGGCCGGCGATCGAGGCGGACAGCGCGATGCCGAACGGCCAGTAGCTGCCCGGGCTGAAGAAGCCGACCTCGCCCGCCCCGTCGGCGATCTCGGCGTCCGGCCGGTCCTCCGGGCGCAGGTCGATGCGGCGGGACACGAACCAGAAGAAGCCGCCGCACATCGCGCAGAGCAGGAAGGACAGCAGCAACGCCACCGTGCCGACCCACTCGACCCGGCCGGCCTCACCGGCCGTCCAGGCGCCGTACAGCACGGTCGCGAAGAGCAGGAACCCGGCGATGATCAGGAAGATACGCCACTCGGTCTTCATGCCCGCTCCCTCAGCTTCCCGCGCCAACCGGAGCGTTCTCCGGGTTGAAGTTGGCTTCCGTGCGCCGCGTCTCGAACGGCCGGGTGGTCTGGGCGTACGGCTCCTCGCCGATGGCCATCAGCGCCTCCTGGGTGGACTTGCCGTCCTGCTTGGCCGCGAGGAACTGGTCGTACTTCTCCGGCGACACGACCCGCAGCTCGAAGTTCATGAAGGCGTGGTAGCTGCCGCAGAGCTCGGCGCAGCGACCCACGTAGGCGCCCTCGTTCGTCAGGCTGGAGACCTCGAACACGTTGCGGATCTTGCCGGGCATGACGTCCCGCTTGAACAGCATCTCCGGCACCCAGAACGAGTGGATGACGTCGCGGCTGGTCTCCTCGAACCGGATGGACCGGTTGCTGGGCAGCACCAGGATCGGGATGACCTCGCTGGTGCCGAGCGTCGAGGCGACCGTTTCGGCCTCCGGGCCCTGGCCGTCGCGGTAGTTGAACTGCCAGTTCCACTTGAAGGCGACCACCTCGACCACCACGTCCGGGTTCTTGGTCGTCTTCACCACGTCGGTCTGGACGATCGCCGTGTAGTAGAAGAGCACGGAGACGATCAGGATCGGCGCGATGGTGTAGAGGAACTCCATCGGCATGTTGTAGCGGGTCTGCACCGGCAGCTCGTTGCCCCGCTTGCGGTAGCGCACGACGCACCAGAAGATCAGGCCCCACACGAAGACGCCGACCGCCAGCGCCGCGATGCACGAGGCGATCCACAGGTCGTACATCCGGCGCGCCTCGGGCGTGATGCCGCCCTGCGGCCAGCCGAAGCCGTCGAACGCCGCGCCGACGTCACAGCCCGTGAGCAGGACCAGCAGCGCCGCTCCGCCGAGACCGAGCCCGGCGAGCCGACCAGCACCACGCCGCCGGCGCCCACCGGCTCCTGGGGAAGCGCTGTGCCGTACGGCGGCGGGCCGTACCTCCGAACTCCTTGCGACCACCTGGTCCTGCCTCCCTAGCGCGCCGCGGTGTCTGTTCTCTTCCGCCGCCTCGCCGGGCGGAGCGACAGCACCGGCGGCAAAGGCGTCACCGACGGTCGCAGATTACTCGACCATGACGGGCTGGACCGTGTTGGGGTCACTGTCCGCCCCCATCGGGGAGATCTTGCGCATCGCGGCGCGATAGCGTGGACAGCCGTGAGCGCATCCCCGGTCTACCTGGACGCGGCGACCGCCGCGCCGCTGCACCCGGTCGCCCGGCAGGCGCTGCTGGCCGCGCTCGACGACGGCTGGGCCGACCCGGGCCGGCTCTACGCGCAGGCCCGCCGGGCCCGCCAGCTCCTCGACGCGGCGCGGGCCGCGACCGCCGAGACCCTGGGCGTACGCCCCGACGAGCTCTCCTTCACCGCCAGCGGTACGACCGCGGCGCACGCGGCCGTGCTCGGCGGCCTGGCCGGGCGGCGCCGGGTCGGCCCGATCCTGGTGCACTCCGAGATCGAGCACTCGGCCGTGCTGCACGCGGCCGAGCGGCACACCGCCGGCGGCGGCACCGCGCTCGGGGTGCCGGTGGACCGGCTCGGCCGGCTCGACCTCACCGCCTGGGAGGCGGCGGTCCGGGCGCCCGGGGTGGCGCTGGCCGCGCTGATCGCCGCCAGCCACGAGGTGGGCACCTGCCAGCCGGTCGCCGAGGCGGCCGCCGCCTGCGCGGCCGCCGGGGTGCCGCTCTACGTCGACGCGGCGCAGGCGGTGGGCCGGGTGCCGGTGCCGGCCGGCTGGTCGGTGCTCACCGCGAGCGCGCACAAGTGGGGCGGCCCGCCCGGGGTGGGGCTGCTCGTGGTGCGCAAGGGCACCCGCTGGGAGTCCCCCTGGCCGGCGGACGAGCGGGAGTCCGGCCGTACCCCCGGCACGCTGAACCTGCCGGCGGTGGTGGCCGCCGCGGCGAGCCTGCGGGCGGCGGCGGCCGACGCGGCGGCCGAGGCGGCCCGGCTGGCGCCGCTGGTGGACCGGATCCGGGCCCGGGTGGCCGCGGAGGTGCCGGACGTGGAGGTGGTGGGTGATCCCGACCACCGGCTCCCGCACCTGGTCACCTTCTCCTGCCTGTACGTGGACGGCGAGGCGCTGCTGCACGCGCTGGACCGGCGGGGTTTCGCCGTCTCGTCCGGCTCGTCGTGCACCTCGTCGACGCTGCGCCCCTCGCACGTGCTGGAGGCGATGGGCGTGCTCTCGCACGGCAACGTGCGGGTCTCGCTGCACCGGGAGACGACCGAGGCGGACGTGGAGCGGTTCCTCACCGAGCTGCCGGGGATCGTCGCCGGCCTGCGGGCCGAGGCGGGGGTGGTGGGGCTGTGACGGCGCCGCGGGAGGTCCTGGACTGTCGCGGGCAGCGCTGCCCGCTGCCGGTGATCGCGGTCGCCCGCCGGCTGCCCGAACTGCCGGTCGGCACCGTGGTGCGGGTGCTCGCCGACGACCCGGCCGCGGCGGTGGACATTCCGGCCTGGTGCCGGATGCGCGGCCAGGAGTTCCTCGGCAAGGTCACCGGCCCCGACGGCCCCGGCTACGACGTCCGCCGCCAGCACTGACCGGCCCGTCCGGGCCGGGTCGTCGCCCTCGCCAGTCGCCTCCCGTCGCGCTCGGTGCGCCTTCGCGCCGCCGGCGCCGACTGATCGTCCGCCGCCCCGGCGGGGAACCCGTGCGCGGGGTCACCGGGCCTCGGCGGCGCACGATCAGTCGCACCAGGTCAGGGCAGCAGGTGGGGGCGGACCTCGTCGGCGGCGACGTCGCCGTACGACTCGGCGAGCCGCTTGACGAACAGGTCGCGCCGGACCTGGTACTCCTGGGTGCCGACGGTCTCCAGCACGAGGGTGGCCAGCAGGGAGCCCACCTGGGCGGCCCGCTCCAGGCCGAGGCCCCAGGAGAGCGCGGTGAAGAAGCCGGCGCGGAAGCCGTCGCCGACGCCGGTCGGGTCGACCGCCTGGGTCTCCCGGGCGATCGGCACGTGGATCGGGTCGATGCCCCGGCCCGCGATCTCCACGCCGTGCTTGCCCAGCGTGGTGACCCGGATCTTGACCCGGTCGAGCAGCTGCTCGTCGCTCAGGCCGGCCTTGCTCTGCAGCAGCGACTTCTCGTAGTCGTTGGTCATCAGGTAGTCGGCGCCGTCGATCAGCGCGATGACGTCCTCGCCCGGCATCCGGGCCAGCTGCTGCGACGGGTCGGCGGCGAACGGGAAGCCGCGCTCCCGGCACTCGGCGGAGTGCCGCAGCATCGCCTCCGGGTCGTTGGCGCCGACCAGGACCAGGTCGAGCCCGCCGAGGCGGTCGGCGACCGGGGCCAGCTCGATGTTGCGCGCCTCGCTCATCGCCCCGGCGTAGAAGGAGGCGATCTGGCACATGTCGGTGTCGGTGGTGCAGACGAAGCGGGCGGTGTGCGCCACCTCGCTGATGTGCACCGAGTCGCAGTCGACGTTGTGCCGCTCCAGCCACGAGCGGTAGTCGGCGAAGTCCGCGCCGACCGCGCCGAGCAGCACCGGGCGCAGGCCGAGCTGCCCCATGCCGAAGGCGATGTTGGCCGCCACGCCACCCCGGCGCAGCACCAGGTCGTCCACCAGGAAGGAGAGGGACACCTTGTGCAGCTGGTCGGCGATGAGCTGGTCGGCGAAGCGGCCGGGGAAGCTCATCAGGTGGTCGGTGGCGATCGAGCCGGTCACCGCGATCTTCATGTCAACCCTCGGGGTCGGGAGCAGGGCGCGGGTCAGCCTACCGGCCGCCGCAAGTCCGGGCGACCGCACGGTTGAACACCCCGCCCGGCCTGCTGAGGGCCGCCGGTCGGGGGCGACGCGCGGTTGCACGTCGCCGCTCGGGGGCCGCCGACGGCGGCCGCCGGCCGGCCCCGGAACACGGCAGCGGGGCCGCCCCTTTCGGGACGGCCCCGCTGTCGGTGTCGGAGTCGACTCAGCTGAACGAGTCGCCGCAGGCGCAGGAGCTGCCGGCGTTCGGGTTGTCGATGGTGAAGCCCTGGGCGTCGATCCGGTCGGCGAAGTCGATGGTGGCGCCGGCCAGGTAGGGGGCGCTCATCCGGTCGACGACGACCTCGACCCCGTCGTAGTCGGTCACGACGTCACCGTCGAGGGACCGCTCGTCGAAGAAGAGCTGGTACCGCAGGCCGGAGCAGCCGCCCGGCTGCACCGCGACCCGAAGCCGCAGGTCGTCGCGGCCCTCCTGCTCGATCAGGGCCTTGACCTTCTGCGCCGCGACGTCGGTGAGGACGACGGAAGTAGGGGCCTTGGCCTCGGTCGACTCGGTCTGCGCTGGCGTGGTCACGTGGAATTCTCCCTGCCGCGTTCGGTGTGGTCGTCCCGACCAACGTCACCCGCCGGTCAGCGATTCCCACTGTGGTCCAGTTTTCGATTGTAGGCCGCTCCGGGCCGGGCCACCGGGCGGCGTGACCTCGGGCCTTCCCGGCGCGGTGCCGGTCACACCCCGGTCACCGGCTCCACTGCCGGGCCAGCCGGGCGCCGAGCTCGCGCAGCCCCTCCGCGGGCCGGCTCAGCGCGGCAGCCAGACCGCCGCGCTGCTCGCCCCCGAAGTGCTCCACCAGGCTGTACGCGTCGGTCACCCCGGCCGCGGCGGCCTCCCGGCGGCCGGTGCTGACCTGGCCGGCGAGCACCACGCAGGGCAGGCCCCGGTCCCGGGCGGCGCCGGCCACCCCGGCGACCACCTTGCCGCGCAGCGACTGATGGTCGAAGGAACCCTCCCCGGTGATCACCAGGTCGACGCCGTCCAGCGCGGTGTCCAGGCCGGTGGCCCGGGTGACCAGGCCGATGCCCGACTCGCACCGGCCGCCCAGGGCGAGGATCGCCGCGCCCAGGCCGCCGGCCGCCCCGCCGCCGGGCAGCGCGCCCAGCTGCGGCGGGCACCCGGGCAGGTCCCGCTCCAGCACGGCGGCGAAGCGCTCCAGCGCGGCGTCGAGCAGCAGCACGTCGGCCCGGTCGGCGCCCTTCTGCGGGCCGAACACGTTGCTGGCCCCGTGCAGCCCGAGCAGCGGGTTGTCCACGTCGGTGGCGGCGACCAGCCGGGCGTCGCGCAGCCGCGGTACGCCGTCGAGGGTGGCCACCGCGGCCAGCGCCGCGCCCCCGTACGGCAGGGCCAGGCCGGCCTCGTCCAGCGGCGTGACGCCGAGCGCGGTGAGCATCCCGGCGCCGGCGTCGTTGGTGCCGGAACCGCCCAGCCCGATGATCACCGTGTGGGCCCCGGCCTCCACCGCGGCGGTGACCAGCAGCCCCAGCCCGTACGAGGTGGTGGCCTTCGGGTCCCGCTCGTCGGCGGCGAGCAGGTGCAGCCCGCACGCCTGGGCGCTCTCCAGCCAGGCGGTCGACCCGCCGTCGGTGAGCAGGATCTCACCGGCCGCCGGCCGGCCCAGCGGGTCGACCGTCGGCACCGCCACCCGCCGGCCGTCGAGGGCGTCGGCGAGCACGTCGAGGAAGCCCGGGCCGCCGTCGGCCAGCGGCCTGATCAGCAGGTCGTCGTCCCCGGCCACCTCGCGCCAGCCGGCGGCCACCGCCGCGGCGACCTCCGGGGCCGGCAGCGT
Source organism: Micromonospora sp. R311 (assembly GCF_056780015.1). NCBI lineage: Bacteria > Bacillati > Actinomycetota > Actinomycetes > Micromonosporales > Micromonosporaceae > Micromonospora > Micromonospora sp. R311. The sequence goes on along the minus strand of NZ_JBSWCE010000040.1, from coordinate 24,002 downwards.
GCCGGCGAACTTGTCCGGACAGAGCAGCACGCGCATGCCGAGCAGTGTGGCAGCCCACACCGGCGGAGGCTGCGCCGAGGCCACGCTGTGGGACCATGGGGTACGTGACTTCGACCTGGGTAGAACCCTCCAACACCGCCACGGCGCTGCTGCTGCTCGGCCGGGGCAGCGACCCCGCCACCGAGCGTGGCGTCGAGTGTCCGGGCGACCTGCCGGCGCCCAGCGACCCGGATCTGGTGGCCCGGGCGGCGGCGGCGAAGGCGAAGCTGGGCAGCAAGGTGTTCGTGCTGGGCCACCACTACCAGCGCGACGAGGTGATCCAGTTCGCCGACGTGACCGGCGACTCGTTCAAGCTGGCCCGCGAGGCGGCGGCCCGGCCGGACGCCGAGTACATCGTCTTCTGCGGCGTGCACTTCATGGCCGAGAGCGCCGACATCCTCACCTCCGACGCGCAGCAGGTGATCCTGCCCGACCTCGCCGCCGGCTGCTCGATGGCCGACATGGCGGTGCTGTCGCAGGTCGAGACCGCCTGGGACGTGCTCACCGAACTGGGCATCGCGGCACAGACCGTCCCGGTGACCTACATGAACTCCTCGGCCGACATCAAGGGCTTCGTCGGCCGCAACGGCGGCGTGGTCTGCACCTCCTCCAACGCCAGGCGGGCCCTGGACTGGGCGTTCGAGCAGGGTTCGAAGGTGCTCTTCCTGCCCGACCAGCACCTGGGCCGCAACACCGCGGTGCTGGAGATGGGCTTCTCGCTGGACGACTGCGTGCTCTACGACCCGCACAAGCCGAACGGCGGGCTCACCCCGGAGCAGCTGCGCGACGCCAAGATGATCCTCTGGCGGGGGCACTGCTCGGTGCACGGCCGGTTCACCCTCGACAGCGTCAACGACGTCCGCGAGCGGGTGCCGGGGGTCAACGTGCTGGTCCACCCGGAGTGCCGGCACGAGGTGGTCACCGCGGCCGACCACGTCGGCTCGACGGAGTACATCATCAAGACCATCGAGGCGGCCCCGGCCGGCTCGGCCTGGGCGGTCGGCACCGAGCTGAACCTGGTCCGCCGGCTCGCGCTGGCCCACCCGGACAAGCAGATCATGTTCCTCGACCGCGCGGTCTGCTACTGCTCGACGATGAACCGGATCGACCTGCCGCACCTGGTCTGGGCGCTGGAGGAGCTGGTGGCCGGTCGGGTGGTCAACCAGATCACCGTCGACGCGGACACCGCCCACCACGCCCGGGTGGCGCTGGACCAGATGCTCGCCCTGCCCGGCGCGGACACCCCGCCGCCCGGCACCCGATAATCACTGTCGGTAGCGACCCTGGTACGCAAAAGGGCCGGATCACCGATTAGTGCCCTGAGGGGCGATGTGACCGGGTCCATTTTCATCACTGAGGGCTATGCTGCCGGGGCGATGACGCACGCGGCTCGTTTCGACCGGTCCGCGTTCCGGGTAGCGATGACATCGTGAGCCCCACCATCAACAGCACCGACGCGCTGGAGGTTGCGTTGACCAACGACGTCCTGGTCGTACACGGAGGCACGCCGCTGGAAGGGCGGATCCGCGTGCGCGGCGCGAAGAACCTGGTTTCCAAGGCCATGGTCGCCGCACTGCTGGGCGACAGTCCGAGCCGCCTGTTCGACGTGCCGAAGATCCGTGACGTCGAGGTCGTCCGCGGCCTGCTCGGCCTGCACGGGGTCAAGGTCACCGACGGCGACGAGGACGGCGAGCTGGTCTTCGACCCGGCGAACGTGGAGAGCGCCAGCACCGACCAGATCAACGTGCACGCGGGCTCCAGCCGGATCCCGATCCTGTTCTGCGGGCCGCTGCTGCACCGCCTCGGCCACGCCTTCATCCCCGACCTGGGCGGCTGCCACATCGGGCCCCGGCCGATCGACTTCCACCTCCAGGCGCTGCGGGAGTTCGGCGCCACGGTCGACAAGACCCCGGAGGGGCTGCACCTCTCGGCGCCGAACGGACTGCACGGCACGAAGTTCGCCCTGCCGTACCCGAGCGTCGGCGCCACCGAGCAGGTGCTGCTGACCGCCGTGATGGCCGAGGGCGTCACCGAGCTGCGCAACGCCGCGGTCGAGCCGGAGATCATCGACCTGATCTGCGTGCTGCAGAAGATGGGCGCGATCATCAAGGTGCACACCGACCGGGTGATCGAGATCCAGGGCGTGCCGAAGCTGCACGGCTACACCCACCGGCCGATCCCGGACCGGATCGAGGCGGCGAGCTGGGCGGCCGCGGCGCTGGCCACCCGCGGCCACGTCGAGGTGCTCGGCGCGCAGCAGGCCGACATGATGACCTTCCTGAACATCTTCCGGTCGGTCGGCGGCGAGTACGAGGTGACCGACGCCCGGCCACCGAAGCTGGGCGACCCGGGCCAGGAGGGCGGCATCCGGTTCTGGCACCCGGGCGGGGAGCTGAAGTCGGTGGCCCTGGAGACCGACGTGCACCCCGGTTTCATGACCGACTGGCAGCAGCCGCTGGTGGTGGCGCTGACCCAGGCCCGCGGCCTGTCGATCGTCCACGAGACGGTGTACGAGCAGCGGCTCGGCTACACCGAGGCGCTGAACTCGATGGGCGCGAACATCCAGGTCTACCGGGACTGCCTGGGCGGCACCCCGTGCCGCTTCGGCCGGCGCAACTTCAAGCACTCCGCGGTGATCGCGGGGCCGAGCAAGCTGCACGCCGCCGACCTGGTCATCCCCGACCTGCGGGCCGGGTTCAGCCACCTGATCGCGGCGCTGGCCGCCGAGGGCACCTCCCGGGTCTACGGCGTCGACCTGATCAACCGGGGCTACGAGGACTTCGAGGCGAAGCTGGCCGACCTGGGCGCGCACGTCGAGCGACCGTAACCTGCCTCACCCGCGACCGCGCCCGGTGCACCGCGATGTGCACCGGGCGCCCCGGGTTGGCTACCCTTTCCGCGTGCCGTCGCTGTTTCGCCGCAAGTCCACCGACCTCGTCGACGAGGCGGTCACCCCGGTGACCGCCGAGGACGAGGCCGCCGCCACGCATCCCCGGGGCTACACCCCCGCGAAGGGACGCGAGACGCCGAAGCGGCCCGGCGCCGGCCGCCGGCCGGCCGGGGCCACCAAGCCGATGACCAAGGAAGAGCAGCGGGAGCACCGGCGCAAGCTGCGGGCCGAGGCGGCGGCGGAGTTCCGGCGCGAGGGCGGCCCGCGCGACCGCGGCCCGGAGCGGCTGCTGGCCCGCAACGTGGTCGACTCCCGGCGTACGGTCGGCACCTGGTTCTTCGGCGGCGCGCTGATCGTGCTGATCGGCTCGAACGCGGCCATGCCCCCGGTGGTCCGGCTGGTGTCCAACATCCTCTGGGGTGCGCTGGCCCTCGGCGTGGTGATCGACTCGATCCTCATCTGCCGCAGGATCAGGAAGCTGGTCCGCGAGCGCTTCCCGAACACCGGGCAGCGGATGGGCTCGCTCTACCTTTACGCGATCATGCGCTCGATCACGTTCCGCCGGATGCGTGCCCCGCAGCCCCAGGTCAACCTCGGCGACCCGGTCTGACCTCGGGATCCGGCCCCTCCCGCGCGGCGGTGAGGGGCCGCTTCCGTTCCGGCCTCCGTCAGCCGGGCCAGGGCGAACGGCACGGTCTGCCGGGCTCCCGGCACGGGCTCCGGCGCGGGCCAGCTCTCGGCACGGCCAGCGCGGCGGCGCGGCCAGCGCGGCGGCGCGGCCAGCGCGGCGGCGCGGCCAGCGCGGCGGCGCGGCCAGCGCGCGGCACGGCACCTCCAGCGCCCGGCACGGCCAGCGCGCGACACGGCACTGCGGCTCGTGGCGCGGCGCGACAGCTCGCGGCACGGCACAGTCGGCGCGCAGGGCGGCCGATGGTTTGGGTGCATCTGTTGTCGCTGGGGCGACAACAGATGCACCCAGTCTCGCGGCGTTTGCTACCAGGGCAGGGCGGAGAAGGGCGGCGCTCGTCGGCGCGACCCCGCTCAGGCACCTCGGGCGGGCGGAGCAGCGCGATGGTGCCGGCGGCGGAACCTACGGCACGCCGAGCAGGCGGAGCAGGGCGGTGGTGCCGGCGGCGCCTACCACCACCAGTACGAACGGCGCCCGCCGCCAGGCGAGCAGCACGCCGGTCAGCACCCCCGCCGGCCGGGCCCAGCCGGCGAACGCGCCGGCCTCGGTCAGCGCGGCGGTGGCCGCGAGCGCGGCCAGCAGGGCGGCGGCACCGACCGGCAGCAGCCGGCGGGACCACTCCGGCAGGTCCAGCCGGTCGCGCAGCAGCACGCCGGCGACCCGGAAGCCGTACGTCCCGGCGGCCAGCGCGAGGATCACCGCGATCAGCACGACGTACCTCCCGTCCGCCGAGCCGCACCGGGTCCGGACGTCCCCGTCCCGACCGCACGCCCGGCGCCCGGGGTCGGGGCGGGCGTCGCCCCGACTTCCCGGACACCGGTCACGGCACCGGTGACGGGGTTCGGGGCGGAGGTCCCCCCGTCCTCCCGTCCACCGGTGCCGGGGCCGCCCCACACGAGGCGGCGGGTGGCCGGGGCGGGCGTCACCCCGGCCCTCCGGTCGCCGGCGCCGGCCGGGTCGCCGGTACCGGCCGGGTCGCCGGTACCGGCCGGGTCGCCGGTACCGGCCCCGTCGCCGGTGCCGGCCCGGCCGGCGCGGACGGCCCGGACGGCCAGCACCGCCGGGCCGGCCAGCGCGAGCAGCACCGGCAGGCCGGCCGGCAGCAGCGGGGTGGTGAGCACGGCCAGCGCCGCACCGGCCAGCGCCATCCGCCGGGTGTCCCGGTCGCGCAGGGTGGGCAGCAGCAGCGCGATCAGGCCGGCGGGAAAGGCGGCGTCCAGCCCGAGCGCGGCCGGGTCGCCCACCGCGCTGCCGGCCAGCACGCCGAGCACGGTGCCGACGTTCCAGGTCACGAAGAAGAGCACGCCGGCCAGCCAGAACGCCCGGCGGCGCGCCGGGCCGGCCGGTCGGGCCAGCGCGAACGCGGTGGCCTCGTCGGTCATCAGGTGGCTGCCGAGCAGCCGGTGCCACCGTCGGGGTCCGAAACTGTCGCCGAGGGTCAGGCCGAACGGCAGGTGCCGGACGTTGAGCAGTAGCCCGGCCAGGACGGCGGCGAGCGGACTGCCCGCCGCCACCAGGCCGACCGCCATGAACTGCGCCCCGCCGGCGAAGACCACGACGGACATCGCGACGGTGGCCCAGCCGGGCAGCCCGGCGGCCACCGCCACCGCGCCGAACGAGGCGCCCACCGCGATCATCGCCGCCCCGATGGCGGCGACGTCGCGGAGTACCCCGCCGTCGGCTGTTCGATGTACCGTACGCATGGTCCACCATGATGAACGACGCCGAGCCCGGTCGTCAAACCGAACAAACAGACCGACGGAGCGAACATGTCCGCCGAACCGGCGCCCCCGCTGGCCACCATCGCCGCCGCCCTGCGCAGTGAACGCGAGCGGGTCGGCATCTCGCTGACCGAGCTGGCCCGCCGGGCCGGGATCGCCAAGTCCACCCTGTCCCAACTGGAGTCGGGGGTCGGCAACCCGAGCGTGGAGACCCTCTGGGCGCTGGGCGTGGCGCTGGGCGTGCCGTTCAGCCGGCTGGTCGAGCCGCCCAGCCCCGCCGTACGGGTGATCCGGGCCGGCGAGGGCCCGCGGGTCCGCTCCGAACACGCCGACTTCACCGGGACGCTGCTCACCGCCGGGTCGACCCACGCCCGGCGCGACGTCTACCTCATCGAACTGGAGCCCGGCGCGGTCCGCACCGCCGAGGCGCACACCCCCCGCAGCATCGAACACGTGGTGGTCGCGGCCGGGCGGATGCGCGTCGGCCCGGAGTCCGACCAGGTGGAGCTCGGTCCCGGCGACTACGCCACCTTCCCCGGGGACGCCCCGCACCGCTACGAGGCGCTGGCCCCCGGCACCTTCGCCGTGCTGGTGATGGAGCATCCCTGACGCTCCCGCCGGTAGAGCCGGGCCACCACGTCCTCGATGTCCGGCTCGACGACCGAGACGTCCCGCAGCGCGCCCAGCCCGGCGAGCCCGGCCACCACCTCGGCCACCCGCGCCGACTCCAGCACGAACACCAGCCGGTGCCCGTCGTTCTCCACCCGGTGCAGCGCCGCGCCGGGCAGCACCGGTGGCTGGGGCACCGGGGCGTCGAGGTCGGCCACCACCAGCCGGCGGGAGCCGTACCGCTCGTGCAGCGCGGCGATCGACCCGTCGTGCACCACCCGCCCGTGGTCGATCACCACCAGCCGGCGGCAGAGCCGTTCGATGTCGGCCAGGTCGTGGGTGGTCAGCACCAGCGTGGTGTCCCCGGCGCGGCCCAGCTCGGCGAGGAACCCGCGCACCGCCTGCCGGCTGACCACGTCCAGGCCGATGGTGGGCTCGTCGAGGAAGAGCACCTCGGGACCGTGCAGCAGGGCGGCGGTCAGCTCGCCGCGCATCCGCTGGCCGAGGGAGAGCTGCCGGACCGGAGTGTCCAGGAACGCGTCCAGGTCGAGCAGCTGCCGGCAGCGGCGCAGCCGGTCCGCGTGCTCGGCGGGCGGCACCCGGTAGACGTGCCGCAGCAGGTCGAACGAGTCGCGCAGCGGCAGGTCCCACCACAGCTGCGAGCGCTGGCCGAAGACCACGCCGACGCGCAGCGCGAGCCGGGTGCGCTGGGCGACCGGGCGCAGCCCGCAGACGCGTACCTCGCCGGCCGAGGGCGTCAGCACCCCGGTGAGCATCTTGAGCGTGGTGGACTTGCCGGCGCCGTTCGGTCCGATGTAGCCGAGCAGCTCGCCGCGCTCGATGCGCAGGTCGATCCCGTCGACGGCGGTGACCAGCCGCTTCTCGCGGCGCAGCCGGCCGGCTCTGACCCGCACGGTGAACTCCTTGCGCAGGCCGCTGGTCTCGATGACACTCATGATCCCGTACTCCGGTAGTGACGGACGCCGGTGCGCCAGGCCGCGGCGGCCGCTCCGGCGGCGACCAGCGCGACGCCCGGCGCGGCCCAGCCGACCCAGGACGGCAGGCCGAGCGGGTCGGCCCGGCCGAGCAGGGCCAGCGCCGGGTGGTAACCGACGAAGGCGAACCCGAGGCCGTACGCGAAGAGGGCGCGGAACCATCCCTCGTAGACGGTGATCGGGTAGCTGGTGAAGTCCCGCCCGCCGTAGGTGACCGAGTTGGCCAGCTCGCCCGAGTCGACCCAGAAGAACGAGACGGTGGCGGTGGCCACGAAGACCGAGCCGAAGAAGACCACCGCGGCCAGCGGGGCGAGGACGACCAGCAGCGCCCGGGCCGGGGTCCACTCGATCCCGGCGGAGCCGACCGCCACGACCAGCACGGCGAGCCCGAACGCCGCCCGGGCCACCTTGCGCAGCGGCAGGTCCATCAGCAGCAGTTGCGGCAGGGCGCCCAGCGGGCGCAGCAGCACGGTGTCGAAGAGGCCGGTGCGCACGTAGCGGGGCAGCCGCTCGATGTTGCCGACCAGCAGGTCCGCGAGGGCGAACGCGCCGGCGGAGATACCGACGATGACCAACGTCTCGCGCAGCGTGAAGCCGCCCAGCTCCCGGGTCACGCCGAAGACGACCAGCACGGTGACCACGTCGAAGACGGTGGACCCGACGTTGCCGACCAGGTCCACCACGAATGACGTCCGGTAGGCGGTCTGCGACCGGGCCTGCGCCCCGAGCAGCGCCCGGTACGCCGCCGGCGCGCCACCCGCCCGCGGCGGGACGGTCGACCCGCCGGCCGGGCGCGGGCCCGGGAGGCCGGACAGCTCAGCCACCCTGCACCACCAACCGGCGTTCGGCCCGGCGCTGCACCAGCCGGCAGGCCGCGAGCACCAGCGCCGCCCAGCCCACCTGCACACCGACCAGCGCGGCCTGGGTGCCGGTCGGGTCCCGCTCGACCAGCACGTCCAGCGGGGTCTGCAGCAGGCTCGGGAACGGGGTGCCGAGCCAGAGCGCCAGTTGGAGCCACTCCGGCAGGAAGCGCAGCGGGAAGTAGAGCCCGGAGAGCACGCCCGAGGCGAGCGTCCAGAGGATCACCGGGCCGCGCACGTCGTGCAGCCAGTACGCGGTGGCGTTGACCAGGTAGCGGCAGCCGAAGCAGAGCAGGACGGCGACGAGCACGGAGAGCACGAAGAGCGGGCCGGTGGTCCACCGGCCCGGCAGGTGCACAGCGAAGAAGACCGGCCCGACCAGCACCGGCGGCAGCAGCCGGGCCAGCGCGGCGTAACCGGCCCGGCCCAGGTCGGCGGCGAGGTAGCTGGTCACCGGGTGCACCGGGCGGAGCAGGTCGGCGGCGACCTCGCCGGTGCGGATCCGGTCGGCCAGGTCGGTCCATCCCCAGAGGAGGATGACGGCCAGCAGGCCTTGGCCGACCCAGACGAAGGTGGCGAGCTGGGCCCGGTCGTACCCGGCCACCGTGCCGGTCACGCCGACCGCGGCGAGCAGGACGTAGCAGCGTAGGAAACCGAAGACGCAGTTGGTGACGACGCCGGCCACGGCCGCCTGCCGGTAGGTGGAGTATCGTCGGAAGCCCGATCCGGCTATTGCCCTAATTGTCCGAAACCATAGGATAACGTTTGAGGCGGTGGGCGGTGCCACAGTGGCGGTGAGCGAGCCCACGCCGCTACCCTCCTTCCGCAGCCACGCCGTGCCGGAACGGGCGACTCTACCGGCCGGCTGGGTGCCCAGCGCGACAATTTCCGACGAGGTGACATCGCCGTGAGCGAGCGGACGCGAGCCGGCCACCGGGACGCGGCCGTGAGCGAGCGGACGACCGGCGGTCGCCCCGGCACGGCCGCGCGCGTCGGCGAGGACGGACGCCTGCTCGGCCAGCCACCGGCCGCCCGCCCCGCTCCGTCCGCCCCCCGCACCCGGCCCCGCACCGGCGACGGGCCACCCGGATGAGCCGCGGCTACGCGGACCGGTGGCACGACCCGGCGGAGCCGTCCTGGGTCGTCGAGCCGACCACGGAGTGGCATCCCCAGTTCCCCGGCCAGCGCTACCCGGGCGACATCGGCGTCCAGCACACCCCGCCACCGGCACCCCGTGGCCGGGCGGCCGTGGTCGGCCGCGCCGAGGTGCCCCCACTCGCACCGACCCGTTCGGACGGGACGTACCTCGGCCGGTCCTGGGAGGACGAACCGGACGGCTGGGACCGGCACAACGGCCACGACGGCCGGCGGTACGACGACGGGCCGTACCGCCCGGGGCGCGCAGAACCCGGGCGACCGGACGACCGGCAGCGCCCGGACCCGGGCCGGCGGGGCGACCGCGCCCACGCCCCGTACGACGTCGAGGGCCCCCGCCGGACCACACCCCGCGATCCCGGCCACGACCGGTACGACGACCGCGCGCCCCGGCACGAGCCACCCGGCCGGGGCCGGTCCGGCGTCGCGCCCGTCTCCCCCGCCGGCCACCCGGAACCCGGCTGGCTGCCGGAGCCGGACGAGGAACCGCCGGCGCGCCGCCCGGCCGCCCACGACCGGTCGGCCAACGGCTACGACCAGCGACCCGCCGAGGGCACCCGCCGGCCCCGCTACCAGTGGGACCGCGCCGCCGACCCGCGCGAGCGGCCCCCGGCCGAGCAGCGCGACCGGTACGCCGGCGAGCGCCGACCCGCCGACGAGCGCGAGCGGTTCCCCGCCGAGCACCCGGACCGGTTCCCCGCCGAGCGCCGGGACCGTGGTCCCGGTGACCGCGCCGGGCAGGCCGGCCGGTGGGAGCGCCCGGACCGGGTGACCGGCGGGCGGCCGTACGACGACGGGGAGCGCCGCCGGCCGGAGCCGGACGAGCGGTGGCAGCCGCGCGAGGCGGCCGCCCGGGCCGAGACGTACCCGGACCGGCGCCCCCGGGAGGAGGCCCGGCCGGAGTCCCACCGGGAGCCGCGCGAGTACCCGCCGTCGCGGCCCGAGGGCGGCCTGCCCTGGCCGGCGCCCGGTCCGGTGCGGCCCGGGTACGACCGGAGCCCCGAGCACCGCGCGGATCCGCGCCCGGAGCACCGCCGGCCGGCCGAACCCGCCGGCCCGCCCCGCTCGGGCGACCGCCGGGAGGCCGCTCCGCCGGTCGACGAGCGGCGCAGGATGCCCGCCGCCGGCGCGCCGGCCCGTGACCTGCCGGTCGCCGGCCGACCGATCTCCCCCGCCCCGGCCGACCGCGACGTGCCGGCACGCGGCCGACCCGACACCCGCACGCCCTACACCGACCGGCCCGTCTCCCCCGCCCCGCCGGGCGACCGTCCGGTCTCGCCGGCACCACCGGGCGACCGTCCGGTCTCGCCGGCACCGCCGGACCGGGCCCGACCCGGACACGCCGAAACGGGCCCCCGCACGCCCTACACCGACCGGCCGATCTCCCCCGCCCCGGCCCACCGCGACCTGCCCACACGCGACCGACCCGATCCCCGCGCGCCCTACACCGACCGGCCGGTCTCCCCCGCCCCGGCCCACCGCGACCTGCCCACACGCGACCGACCCGATCCCCGCGCGCCCTACACCGACCGGCCGGTCTCCCCCGCCCCGGCCCACCGCGACCTGCCCACACGCGACCGACCCGATCCCCGCGCGCCCTACACCGACCGGCCGGTCTCGCCGGCTCCGCCCGGCCAGCGACCGGCGGCGCCGGCCGCCGGACCGCGTCCGGTCTCCCCGCCGCCCGCCTTCGGTCCGCCGGCCGGAGCCGCCGACCGACCCGTCTCGCCGGCCGCCGGGCGTCCGGCCACCCCGCCCCCGGGCTCCGGCCGCCCGGTGCCACCGCCGCACCCGGCCGCGCCGGAGCGCACCGGCCGTGGGGACCGTCCGGTCTCCGCGCCGCCCGCGTTCGGCCGGCCGGCTCCCGGTGCTCAGGGAGGGCCGGCCGCGCCCCCGCCGCCGTGGGGCCCGGTGCCCGCGACGCCGGGTCGGCCCGAGGTGCCCGCCGCCGAGCAGCGACCGCCGGCCACCGGGCCTTCGTCCACACCGGACGCGCCCGTCTCCGGGCCGCCCGCCGCCCGGCTGCGGGTGGAGTTCGTGCCGACCCCGGACGCGCCGTCGACCGCCGCGACCGCCCCGGCGAGCGCACCGCCGGCGTCACCGGCCGAACCGGCCGGGCCGGCGCCGGTCGACCGTCCGCTGCCGGGCGCCGGCACTCCGTCCTCCCGGGCGGCGGAGCCGGCGCCGCCCCTGGCCATCACCCCGGACCGGCCGAAGGTCTACGTCCCGCCGCCGCCGAGCGAACCACCCGCACCCGCCGGGCCCCCGACACCGGCGAGCGGCAACACCCGGGGCGGACCGGACGCGTGGTTCGGGCCCGCTCAAGCGGAGGCGGACGGCACCGCACCGACCGACGGGACGGAGAGCGCCGACCCGTCGGTCGGTGCGCCCGCGCCGGTCGTCGACGATGCCGAGGCGGCGGTCGCCCCCGCCGGCCGCCCGTCGGCCGAGCCGGTCCTCCCGCCGCCCACGGACCACGCCGCGCCGGTCTCCGCGCCAGCCGCAGGCCACGACACGGTCACACCGGTTTCGGCCCCACCGGTCGACCCCGACGCGACCACACCCGTCCCGGCTCCGGCAGTGACGCCACCGGTGTCCGCGCCACCGGCGCAGCCGGATTCGGCCGGACCGGCGACGCTCCTTCCCGCTTCCCCGGACCGTCCGGCCCCGACCACCTCGGCGCAGTTCGACGACGAGCCTCCACCGGGCGAGCCCCGGTCGGCGTCGGCGGCCGGCCACCCGGTGTCCGCACCCCCGGCCGTCGCGGCGCCGACGACCGCCCCCGGGCAGCCGGCCACCACGTCCGGGACCGGCCACCCGGCGACGCCCGAGGTCGCGATGCCGCCGATTGGGACAGCGGACGAGGTCCCGGGGCTGGTGACGCCCGGCCCGTCGGCCGACCGGCAACCACCGCTACCCGGCGGAGGGCCGACCGGCGACCTACCGGTCGCACCGGTCCCGGCCCCGCCGGCGGCACCCGTCTCCCCGGCGGCGGTACGGCCCGCCGTCGAGGGCGCGAGCGACCCGGAGCCCGCGGTGCCCCCGGAGTCGGCGCCACCCGCCGAGACGACCGCCGCCGCCTATCCCGCCTCCGTGCCCGCAGACCCGGCGCCGTCGAGGCCGGTGCCGGCGCCCTCCGCCGGACCGGCCACGGCACCGGTATCCGCGCCGCCCGGCGGGCCGGTGTCCACACCGGCCACCACATCCGGGTCCGGCCCACCGGCCGCACCCGTGTCCGCGCCGCCCGCGGCACCCGTGTCCGGGCCGCCCAGCGCACCCGCCTCCGCGCCGCCGACCGCACCCGTGTCCGCGCCACCCGGTTCATCCGTCTCCGCACCCCCGGCCACGCCGGTCTCCGGCCCACCGAGCGCGCCGGTCTCCGCACCGCCCTCACCCGCCGATGCGGCATCCGTCGCCCCCATCTCGGCCCGGCCCGTCTCCGGCCCACCGGCCGCGCCCACCAGCGCACCCCCGGCCGCAGCGGACGCCGCACTGCCGCCGGCACCCGCCGCTGCGGCACCCGTCGCCCCCGTCTCGGCCCCGCCCGCCGCCGGCCCACCAACCGCACCCGTCTCCGCACCGCCGGCCGCACCCGTCTCCACACCACCGGCCGCACCCGTCTCGGCGCCGCCCGCCGTGCCCATCCCCTCGGCGCCCGAAGCGCGCGAGGCACCCGTGTCGGCCCCGCCCTCGGCACCGGTCTCGGCGGCACCCGCCGCACCCGTTTCGGCGCCACCCGGGTCGCCGTCCGGCGAGCCGGACCCGGTCGCCGACCAGGCGCCCGGCCCGCAGCGTGATCCCGAGCAGGTGCTGGCCAGCTACCGCTGGCGGCTCGACCCGGCCGCGCTGCGTGAGGTGGCGGAGGATCCGGACGAGCTGCGGGCCATCCGGCGGGGTCTCACCGAGAAGCTGGGCACGACCGTCGACAACCGGTCCCGGGCGCGGCTGCTCAGCCTGCGCGCGGTGGTGTCGCGGATCCTCGGCGAGCTGGACGACGCGCTCGCCGACGGCCGGCTCGCCCTGACGTACGCGGAGGCCACCGGCGAGCTGCGACGCATCGCGCTGGCGCAGGCCCGGCTGGCGCACGTGCTGCGCTGGCGGGGTGACCACGCGGAGGCGGACCGGCTCTTCGCCGAGGCGAACTCGGCCGAGCTGCCCGACCGGCTGCGCGCGGCCCTGCACGAGCACGCCGGCCGGTCCGCCTACGACCAGGGCCGGTTGCTGGAGGCGTGCCAGCACTTCGAACTCGCGCTGGACCTGCGCGGCGCCGCGGACGCCGAGCTGCTGGCCCGGATCCGGACCTCGCTCGACGCGGTCGCCGACCGGGCCGCCGAACACGGCTTCGGGCCGCACCCTCGCACCCGGGACGACCTGCTGGACCGCGTCCGGCCCCCGGTGCCGGCCCGCGACGGCATGCTCTGGGGGTACGCCGACCAGGAGGGCGACCTGGTGATCCCGGCCCGGTACGCCGAGGCGCAGCCGTTCCGTGAGGGACTCGCCTGGGTTCGCCGGCCGGAGACGGACCGCTGGTCACTGATCGCCCTCACCGGCACGACGGTGATCGAACCGTCGTATCTCGCGGTCCGTCCCTTCTCCGACGGCCTGGCCTGGGTGGTGCGCGACGGGAGCGCCGGCTGGCAGGCCATCCGTCCCAACGGCGACGTTGCGATCCCGCCCAGCTTCGCCGACGTACGCCCGTTCCGGCGCGGCGTGGCGGCGGTGCGCCGGGACGGCTGGGGCGCGGTGGACCGGAACGGCCAGATCGTCCTGCCGACCCGCTACCACGGGTTCGCCACGGCGCTGTCCGACGGCCGCCAGGTGGACGACTTCACCGACGAGGGGCTGGCCGTGGTGGACGTGGCGGGCCGCCGTGGCGTGGTCGACCGGACCGGGCGGGTGATCGTGCCGCCGGCCCACCCGGCGGTGGTCATCCACCCGGTCGCGTTCCTGGTGGCCACCGGCGCCGGACGCTGGGGCGCGCTGGACCGGCGCGGCCAGCCGCTGATCGACCCGGTGCACCGCGACCGCGGCGAGGTGGTCGCGGAGATCGAGCGGCTGCTCACCGACACCAACCCGGTGCTCTGACCGGACCAGCCGGGCCACCCACCGCCCCCGAGGCCGTGCCGCAGCCGATGGGCTGACCGGCCGCGACGACCGTGCCGGCCCAGGCCGGCCCGCCCCGGCCCGGTGGCGGGCGCCCGCCACCGGGGTGGTGCCTCGCGAGCCGTTTGTCCACCCGCGCCGTCACGCGGTCGGCGGGGGGCCCAGCAGCTCGATGCCGTTGCGCGCGGCGGCGTGCCCGAGGGCCGCCGGGTCGATCGGCAGCGGATCCGGCAGCCGCCGCTCGGCCGCGGGCAGGCCCGCCTCCGCGGCGAACCGCTCGAACCCGCCGGGGGTGGTGAGCTGGAGGGCCCGCAGCGGCTCGTCCGGCCCGACCGTGAAGGTGTGCGCCAGGCCGACCGGCAGCAGCACGAAGTCGCCCGGGCCGGCGAGGAACGTCTGGTCGGCGCAGTGGAACCGCGCCGTGCCGGAGAGGACGTAGAACATCTCGTCCTCCACCTGGTGCCGGTGCAGCGGCGGGGCGAAGCCCGGCGGGTTGACGAATTCGGCCACGGTCAGCCGGTCCCGGGTCTGCGCACCCGCGGCCTTGATGGTGACCAGGTTGCCGAGGAACCAGTACGCCTCCCCCTCGTCAGGGCGGCGCAGGTACGGGCCGACGGACATGCCGCCTCCTCCGGTTGGCGTCGTCTTGACCAGACGACGGAATATTGGATAGCCGGGAGTCTAATGAATGCATTGTTAGTATCGCGTCGTCATGGATGACGTCAAGGACGGAAAGCCGACCCGGCCGTACCGGTCCCGGGTCCGGGAGGAGAGCGCGCGGCGTACCCGCCAGGCGGTGGTCGCCGCCGCCACCGAGCTCTTCGTCGCCCGCGGTTACGCGGCGACCTCCCTGGCCGACGTGGCCGCCGCCGCCGGGGTGGCCCGCCCCACGGTCTTCGCCGCCTTCGGCTCCAAGGCTGCCCTGCTGCGCCAGGTGCTCGACCAGGCGCTGGCCGGCGACGACGAGCCGGTGCCGGTGGCGCAGCGACCCTGGTTCCGGCCGGTCTGGGACGCGCGCGGCCAGGGCGAGGTGCTCGACGGCTACGCCGGGGTGTGCACCCTCATCGGCGGGCGCGCCGCCCGGGTCTTCGAGACCGTCCGCCGCGCGGCCGACGAGACCCCCGAGGTGGCCGAGGTGTGGGAGACGCTGCTGCGCAACCGGCGGGCCGGGGCGCGGATGGTGGTCGAGCGGGCGCGCACCTTCGGCCCGCTGCGCCAGGGCGCCGACCTCGAACGGGCCGTCGACGAGCTGTGGTTCTACAACGACCCGGCGCACTACGCGGCCCTGGTGCTGCGCTGCGGCTGGGCCGAGGACTCCTTCCGGCGGTGGCTCGCCACGCGGATGCGGGACGTCCTGCTGCCGGCCTGACCGTCGGCCGGGACTAGGGTCGGAGACATGGAATTCCGACACCTGGGCCGTTCCGGCCTGATGGTCAGCGAGATCTCGTACGGCAACTGGATCACCCACGGCTCGCAGGTCGAGGAGGACGCGGCGTTCGCCTGCGTCCGGGCCGCCCTGGACGCCGGCATCACCACGTTCGACACGGCCGACGTCTACGCCGGCACCCGCGCCGAGGACGTGCTCGGCCGGGCGCTGGAGAACGAACGGCGCGAGGGCCTGGAGATCTTCACCAAGGTGTACTGGCCCACCGGGCCGGGCCGCAACGACCGGGGCCTGTCCCGCAAGCACATCATGGAGTCGATCAACGGCTCGCTGCGCCGGCTGCGCACCGACTACGTGGACCTCTACCAGGCCCACCGGTACGACTACAGCACCCCGCTGGAGGAGACGATGGAGGCCTTCGCCGACGTCGTGCACTCCGGCAAGGCGCTCTACATCGGCGTCTCCGAGTGGAAGGCGTCGCAGATCCGCGAGGCCCACCAGCTCGCCCGGGAGCTGCGCATCCCACTGGTCTCCAACCAGCCGCAGTACTCGATGCTCTGGCGGGTCATCGAGTCCGAGGTGGTCCCGACCAGCGAGGAGCTGGGCGTCGGGCAGATCGTCTGGTCGCCGATGGCGCAGGGCGTGCTCTCCGGCAAGTACCTGCCCGGCCAGCCGCCGCCGGCCGGTTCCCGCGCCACCGACGAGAAGTCCGGCGCCGGGTTCATCGCCAAGTGGCTGACCGACGACGTGCTCACCCGGGTGCAGCGGCTCAAGCCGCTGGCCGAGCAGGCCGGGCTGAGCATGGCCCAGCTCGCCGTCGCCTGGGTGCTGCAGAACCCGAACGTCTCCTCGGCGATCGTCGGGGCGTCCCGCCCCGAGCAGGTGCACGACAACGTCAAGGCGGCCGGCGTGAAGCTGGACGCCGACCTGCTCAAGGCGATCGACGAGATCGTCGAGCCGGTCACCGAGCGCGACCCGGCCCGGACCGAGAGCCCCGCGCAGCGGCCCTGACCCGTTCCGGCCCGGCCGGCTCCCCAGCCGGCCGGGCCGGGCAGTCGGTGCCGGCTCCCGCGAGCACCGGGCCGGCCGGCGGCGGCCGGGCCGGCGCCCGGGATCGGGCGGGTCAGCCCTGCCAGAAGCGGATCAGGTCCAGCCCGGTGGCGTAGAGCCAGGGCGGCAGACCGAGCAGGTCGCCGACGGCGAAGACCAGGTCGAAGAACCAGCCGCCGATCCGCGGGTTCCACAGCAGCGCGAACAGCAGGATGAAGCCGTACGGGGCGAACAGGTCGTACATCCGGCGCCACTGCGGGTTCAGCCAGGGCTGGATCATGTTGCCGCCGTCCAGGCCGGGCACCGGGAGCAGGTTGAGCACGCTCGCGGTGAGCTGGAGGAAGGCCAGCAGCGCCACGGCGGCCCAGAACTCCACCGGCCCGCCACCGTCGGCGCCCAGCCGCAGCACCGCCACCAGCACCAGGGTGAACAGCACGTTGGTGGCGGGCCCGGCCAGGCTGACCAGGGTGTGCCGCAGCCGTCCGGGGATGTGGTGCCGGTCCACCCAGACCGCCCCGCCGGGCAGGCCGATCCCGCCGAGCAGCACCACCAGCACCGGCAGTGCGATGGAGAGCAGCGGATGGCTGTACTTCAGCGGGTTCAGGGTGAGGTAGCCGCGGTGCGCGACCCCCCGGTCGCCGGCCCGGTACGCGACCACCGCGTGGGCGTACTCGTGCAAACAGAGCGAGACCAGCCAGCCGGAGACGACGAAGAGGAAGACGTCGAACCGGACGTTGCCGAACCCCTGCCAGGTCAGCACCCCGCTGGTGACGAAGAGCGCCACCAGGGCGAGGAAGACCGGGCTGGGCCGGAACGCCGCCCGGGGCATGCCGAGGACCAGCGGCCCCGGACGGTCGCCGGCCATCACTCCGCCGTGGGCAGCAGGCTCATCCGGTACTCCACCCGGTCGTCCTCGACGAGCGCGACCGAGGTGACGCCGGACGCCGCGAGCTCGCGCCAGGTCTGGCCGATCCAGGATTCGGCATCCGCCTGACTGCCGAACGACTCCGCCGGCCCCTCGACCGACTCGCCGTTCGTGCCCTCGTACCGCCAGCTCCACGCCATGCCGCGTCTCCCCTCGCCGCTGATGTCCCGTGGGACGAACCCTCGCCAGCGTAGTCGGCCGGGCGCGCGACGGTCGGGCGCTCGCCTCCTGGACCGGGCCGGGGCTTGATCGATGCGGACGTACCCGGCCGGTACCGTGGCCCGGTGCTGACTCAAGGGGTGGTGCTCAGCCAGCGGTACCGGCTGGGCGAACGGGTGGCGACCGGCGGCATGGGGGCGGTCTGGCGGTGCACCGACCTCCTGCTCGAACGCGAGGTGGCGGTGAAGGTGCTGCTGCCGGGGCTGACCGCCGATCCGGAGTTCACCACCCGGTTCCGGGCCGAGGCACGGATGCTGGCGGCGCTGCGGCACCCCGGCGTGGTGGCGGTGCACGACGTCGGCCGGTCGTCGCTCGCCGACGGCAGCGAGGTCGACTACCTGGTGATGGAGTACGTCGACGGGGAGCCGCTGGGCAGCTGGATCCGGCGGGCCGGCCGGCTCGACCCGGCCTCGACCATGTCGGTGGTGGCGCAGGCCGCCGAGGCGCTGCACGCCGCCCACCTGGCCGGCATCGTGCACCGCGACGTCAAGCCGGGCAACCTGTTGGTGAAGCCCGACGGCCGGGTGGTGCTGGTCGACTTCGGCATCGCCCGCTCGGGCAGCACGGCCGGGATCACCGCCGCCCACACGATGCTCGGCACCGCCTCGTACATGTCCCCCGAGCAGGCCACCGGCCAGCCGGTCTCGCCGGTGACCGACGTCTACGCCCTCGGCGCCGTGGCCTACTTCTGCCTCGCCGGGCGTCCGCCGTTCGAGGGTGAGAACCCGTTGCAGGTGGCCCTGCGGCACCAGCACGACGAGCCGGCCCCGCTACCGGCGGGCACCCCGCCGGCGGTGGTCGCGCTGGTGGAGCGGGCGATGGCGAAGCGCCCGGGCGACCGGTACCCGAGCGCGGCGGCGCTCGCCGAGGCCGCCGCCGAGACCCGGGACGCGACGCTGGCGAGCATCCCGGTCTCGGCCCGCCCGCCGTGGGCGGTGGCCGGGCCCACCCCCGCCGCCGCGCCGCCCCCGGCCGCCGAGCCGGTCTCCGGCGCCGGTCCGGCCGCCGCGGGCGCGGCCACCCCGACGCCGCCACCGGCCGCGGACGGCTCGGGCTCGTTCCGGGATACGTCCGGCATCGGCGAGCCGTCGGCCACCCAGGCTCCGGCAGGGCCGCCGCCCGCCGGCCCGGCGGGCCCGCCCACGGGAGCCGCCGCCGCGCCGGCTGCGCCACCCGGACCGGTCCCACCGCCGCCGGCCACCACGCCGGTGTGGCCGTTCGGCCCGGCCGCCGCGCCGCTCCCGCCCCCCGGATCGGCCGCCGCGCCGCTCCCGTCCTCCGGCCCGGCCGCCGCGCCGGTCCCGCCCCCCGGCCCGGCCGCCGCGCCGGCCCCGCCCCCCGGGCCGGCCGCCGCGCCGGTCTCGCCCTCCGGGTCCGACCCCGCCCCGGTGTCGCCGCCGAGCGGCCCACCGTCCGGTGGCTTCGCGCCCGGCCGGGCACCGGCGACCGCCGGCCGGCCGGCGTCCGCGCCGGGTCAGCCCGGCACCGACGCCTGGGGGCTGCCACCCACCCGGGAGGACGCGGCCCGGCCGCGGCCGGGCCGGCGCCGGATGGCGCTGGTCGGCGCGGCGGCCACCGTGCTGCTGCTCCTGGTCGGCGTGGTGGCGGCGACGACGCTGTTCGCCGGCGAGGATCCCGGCGCCGGGGACACCCCGGCGGCGCTCACCGGCGGGTCGGGCGTTCCGGTCTCCGGCGCGCCGCAACCGGCGGCCACCGACGGCAACGGCCGGCTGCGGACCGAGCCGACGCCGGGCCGTACCCCGTCGGCCACGGCGGCGGCGCCGCCGTCCGGGGCGGCTGGCCGGTCGACCGCCCCCGTGCCGGGCGGGCCGACGCCGACCGGCGGCGCCACCGGCCGGCCGAGCCCCACGCCGACCACCAGCCGGCCGGAGAAGCCCAACCCGTACACGCCGGCGCAGGCGTGCGGCAGCGGCTACCAGGTGATCGACTCGGCGTCGCTGACCGTCTCGGGCACCCGCAAGGGCCGGGTGTACCTGCTCTACCACGCCGGCACCGGCTACAACTGCGTGGTGACCATGAAGGAGACCGCCGTCGGCACGAAGACCGCGGTCTCGGCGTACCTGGAGGTGCAGGGCGGCGCCCGCAGCACCGACAGCGGCTCGTTCGACTACTACGCCGGGCCGGTGCGGGCCAAGGCCGCGGGGGTGTGCGTGAAGTGGGGCGGGTCCACCGGCGGCGCCAGCTACGGCAGCGGGTTCGAGCACTGCGACTGAGCGTCGGCGGCCCGCTCCGCCGGCCGGGCGGAGCGGGCCACCGGGTGCCGGGGCCGGGCACGCGGGCCGGCCGGCGGGCGGACGCCGGGCGGCCTTAAGGTACGGGCATGTCCGTTGACGGGTGGAACACGGTCCTGGTGCTCGGGGGCATCCGGTCCGGCAAGTCGGAGTTCGCCGAGTCCCTGGTCGCCGACGCGCCCACGGTCCGCTACGTGGCCACCGCCGCCGACGCGCCCGCGGACGACGCCGAGTGGGCCGCCCGGCTGGCCGCACACCGCGCCCGCCGCCCGGAGACCTGGCAGACCGAGGAGACCGCGGCCGACCCGCGCCGGCTGGCCGACGTGATCGCCGCCGCCCGGCCGAACGAGACGCTGCTCGTCGACGACCTCGGCGGCTGGGTGACCGTGCTGCTGGACCCGGCCCACCAGCCGGCCGACGACACCGTCACCATCGCCGAACTGGCCGCCGCGGTGCGCTCCTGCGCGGCGCGACTGGTGCTGGTCAGCCCCGAGGTCGGGCTCTCCCTGGTGCCGACCACGCCGCTCGGCCGGGCGTTCACCGACGCGCTCGGCGCGGCCAACCGGGCGGTCGCCGACGCCTGCGACGCGGTCGTGCTGGTGGTCGCCGGCCAGCCGGCCTGGCTCAAGCCGGGCGGGCCGGCGCGCGCGGCGACCGTGCCGGCCCAGGCCGGTCCCGCACCGGCCGAGCCGGCGGCCCCGGCGGTCAACGGCGCGGCCGTCGCCCCCGAACCGGTCACCCGGCCGGACGTGCTGACCCCGACGCCACCGGCCGCCCCGCCCGCCGAGCCGGCCACGCCGTGGGCCGCGCCCACCATGGCGCTGCCGATGGTCGCCACCGGCCTGGTCATCCAGCCCGGCATGGAACTGCCCATGCCCGACGAGTACGCCGGCCCGCAGGCGATCGAGCGGCTGGCCACCCTGGACGTGCCCGGCACCGGGCTGGGCGTGCTGGAGCGGGTGGTCGGTTTCGCGGCCGCCACCCAGGGCACCCCGACGCCGGCCGCCTGGGGCTCGGTGCGGGTGCTGCTGCTGCACGGCGACCACGCCGGCGGCGCGGCCGCCGGCACGGTGGCCGGTGAGTCGGCCCGCCGGGCCCGGCAGGCCCGCGCCGGCGAGGGCCCGCTGGCCCGGCTGGCGGCCGAGTGCGGCGCGAGCCTGCAGGTGGTGGAGGCACCGACGGCGGGGCCGATGGAGACCGAGCCGGCGCTCACCGGCGAGCAGGTCGAGTCGGCCCTGCGCGAGGGCTGGCGGCTCGCCGAGGAGGCCGCCGACGCCGGCGTACGGCTGCTGGTGCTGGCGGCGTGCGGCGCCGGCACCGAGGCCGCCGCGGCGGCGGTGCTGGCGGCGACCGCCGGCGCCGAGCCGCCCGCTGTGCTGGGCCGGGTGGTGACCGAGGCGGGCGAGATCGACGACGCGGCCTGGATGAAGCGGTGCGCGGCGGTCCGCGACGCGCTGCACCGCACCCGCCGCTCGCCCCGCGGGGCCAAGGACGTGCTGGCCGAACTGGGCGGCGGGGACGTGGCGATCGCCACCGGCGTGCTGCTCGGTGCGACGGCCCGCCGGCTGCCGGTGATGCTCGACGGGCCGGTCGGCCTGGCCGCCGGCATGGTGAGCCGGGACCTGGCCGGGCAGGCGCGGCACTGGTGCCTGCTGGCCGACCACGGCGGGGACCCGGCGGCCCGGCTCGCCGCCGACGTGCTGGGCCTGACCCCGCTGCTCGACGTGCGGCTCGACCTCGGCGAGGGGGCGAACGCGCTGGCCGTGCTGCCGCTGCTGCGCTCGGTGCTGTCGCTGGCCGCCGCCCTGCCCACCCGCCCCTCGCTCGGCGGCGGCTCCGACCACGAGGAGCCGGAGCCGGCGGACGAGGAGGAGGAAGAGCAGCGCGAGTTCGTCGAGCCGGAGCCGGCCGGGCCCGGGCCGACCACCACCGAGCCGGACGGCCAGCCGGTGGACCCGTCCGGCCGGCGTGCCGGCTGACCGGCGGCTCGCCGACGGAGCGCGGCTGGCGCTGACCACCTTCAGCACGCTGCCGGTGCGCGCCGGCCGGATCGACCGGGCGGTGGCGGGCACGGCGATGGCGCTGGCCCCGGCGGTGGGCGTGCTGCTCGGCGCGATCCTCGCCGGGGTGCTGCTGCTCCTGGCCGCGGTCGCGCCGCCGCTGATCGCCGCCGGGGTGACGGTCGGCGCGGGCGCGCTGCTCACCCGCGGACTGCACCTCGACGGGCTGGCGGACACCGTGGACGCGTTGGGGTCGTACCGGCGCGGGGCGGCCGCCCTGGAGATCATGAAGAAGCCGGACGTGGGCCCGTTCGGGGTGGTCGCGCTGGTGGTCGTACTCCTGGTGCAGGCGGCGGCCCTGGCGGAGCTGGCCGGACGGTCGTGGCCGGCGGCGCTCGCGGCGGTGGTGGCGGCCACCGCGGCCGGCCGGCTCGGGGTCGCCGTGGCCTGCCGGCGGGGCGTGCCGGCGGCCCGGCCGGAGGGGCTCGGCGCGCTGGTCGCCGGCACCGTCGGGCCGGTCGCGCTGGTGGTCGGGACGGCCGCCGTCGCGCTGCTGTCGGTCGCCGCGGTGCCGGGCCGTCCGTGGCAGGGGCCGCTCGCCGTCGCCGCGGCCCTGGCCGTGGCGGTGGCGCTGCTGCGGCACGTGGTACGCCGGCTCGGCGGCGTCACCGGCGACGTGCTCGGCGCGGCCGTGGAACTGGTCACCACGCTGGTCTACCTGGGACTCGTGCTGTCCGGCTGAGTCCGGCGCGCCGCGCCGGGTAGCGTCTTCCCACGACAGCAGGGCGCGGCAACCGGGGGACGACATGCTCATCACCGACGACTTCCTGCCCGTACCGGTGCCGGAGTCGCTGAGCGCCACCTACCTGGTGCCGATGACCGGCTTGCCGAAGGTCGGTCCGAAGACGGCGGTGGCAAAGCTGGCCGGCCGGCTGGCCGAGCCGGTGTACGGGCTGGCCCGGCAGATGCTGGACAGCCCGCTGATGAGCGTGGACACCCGGACGGTGAGCGAGTTCCCGCAGCTGCCGCCGGACCTGCTCACCGCCTTCGGCGCCGGCCGGGAACAGCTGGACCGGCTGGCCGCGGCCAGTCACCTGGTGGTGGTGCAGGCCGAGTACCGGCCGGGGTGGCCGCCCGCGCACGAGTGGGCGGCGCGGGCGGTGGCCGCCGCGGTCGCCGAGTCGGTCGGCGCCGACGTGGTGGACGTCTTCGGGCTCCAGTTCCTCGACCCGGCCACGGCGCTGCGCTCGCTCCCCGACGAGCAGGGGCGGATCCGGCTGGTCGACTGGGTGCTGGTGCCGTACTCCTCGGACGCGGAGGGGCTCTGGTTCACCACCAAGGGGCTGCGCCGGTTCGGGCTGCTGGAACTGCAGACCCAAGGGGTGCCCGACCACCTCACCCGGGCCTGGGGCGCGGTGATGACCGGCGCCGCGCGGCGGCTGCTGCGGGACTGGACCGACGGGCTGGCCGGCGAGGAGGTGCCCGCGTTCGTGCAGCTGCCGGTGCTGGCCACGGTGACCGGGCACGACATCGCGGTGGCGTACGGCAATCCGGAGCAGCACGGGGCGACCGCGCCGGTGCTGCTCCGGCTGGAGCTGGACCCGGCCACCGACCCGGACGCCGACTCGTTCCTCAGCCTGCACCCGCCCGCCGGTCACCCGGGCCCGCCGGGGCGCTACTTCGCCGCCGCCTGCGCCACCCTCTTCTCCGGCATCCAGCCGGACGTGCGCTACGCCCGGTCGGGCGACGCGATGAGCAAGGCGATCGCGACCGCCCGCGCCGGGCTCGGCGACATCCGGGCCCGGTTCGTCACCGGCCAGCTGCCGCCGGAGACCCAGTTGGTGGTCAAGTACGGCCTGCCCGGCGGCGACGGCCCGGAGTTCGTCTGGGCCGGGGTGACCTCGTGGGAGTCCCCGGAGCGGATCGTCGGCGCCAGTGCCAGCGACGCCAACACCGACCCGACCGTCCGGATCGGCAGCCCGGTGGTGGTGGAGGCGGCCGACGTCGTCGACTGGGCCCTGCTCGACGGCACCGGTGTCATCGAGGGCGGCTGGACCCAGGCCGTCCTGGACGCCGGCGAACCCCCCACCCCCTGACCGACCCCACCCCCCG
>NZ_JBSWCE010000039.1:0-70762 GCF_056780015.1 Micromonospora sp. R311 | reverse complement strand
TCACACAGAGACTCACGCGATGACCCACCTCTATCCCGGCGGCACGCCGAAGCAGGTCAGCTTCTACACCACCCGGCGGGACGCAACCCCAGCCTTACCAGCCCGGCATCTCGATGCGCTGGTTGGTGGTGGCGAGAGCGCACGTCGGAACGAACCAGACCGCGACGTCCGGCGGTAGCAGGAGCGTTCCATCCGCTGGCTGGACCGGTGCGCTCGCCAGCAGCACTCGGCCGACGCCGGTCAGCGTTGCCGCCCGGTCGCTGGTGTTAAGGGCGCAGCCGAAGCGGTCGCCGCGCTGGAACGCCACTATGTCCGGCGCGGCATTCCACCAGGTCAGCTCATGGGCGGCGATGTCGTTGCCCAGCTCCCGGCGCATCCGAATCGCCGCTCGGTAGAGCGACAGGGTGGAGGCTTGATCGACCGTCTGCCGCTCCACGCTCCAGGTC
Organism: Micromonospora sp. R311; assembly: GCF_056780015.1. NCBI lineage: Bacteria > Bacillati > Actinomycetota > Actinomycetes > Micromonosporales > Micromonosporaceae > Micromonospora > Micromonospora sp. R311. The sequence goes on along the minus strand of NZ_JBSWCE010000039.1, from coordinate 70,316 downwards.
CCCCAGCTGTCGGGCTGCGGCAGCCACGGCGGGGCGGCGCCCTCCGGCGAGAAGCCGTTCGTTTCGCCATCCACTGTCCACGGTATCGGTACCCGGGAGCCGTCGCGCCCGCGCACGGTCCGCCCTGAGCGCTCCCAGATCGGGTCGCGCAGGGCCTCGTCGGGGAGGTCCACCTGGGGCAGCCCCAGTTCCTCCCCTTGATAGATGTAGGCGGCACCGGGCAGCGCCAGCATCAGCAGGGCGGATGCCCGAGCCCGGCGCAACCCCCGTTCTCCCCCGCCGTAGCGGGTGACGGTCCTGGTTGCGTCGTGGCTGTTCAGCACCCAGGCCGGGCGGGCGCCGACCCGGAGGTACGCCTCGAGCGTCTGCCGGATGGTGTTCCGTAGCGTCGGGGCGGACCAGTCGCACTCCAGCAGTTCGAAGGTGAATGCCTGGTGCATCTCGTCGGGGCGGACGTACCGGGCGTGCCGGTCGGCGTCGAAGAGGCAGACTTCTCCGATCAGCGCCCGCTCCCCCGGCACCGCGTCGACCATGGTCCGCCACTGCCGGTACAGCTCGTGCACGGGCGCCTGGTCGAAGAAGGGCATCAGGTGGTTGCGACGGAAGTCGGTGTGCTGTCCGGGGCCGGCGTCGACCATGTCGGGGTGCTTGAACAGGGCGTGCGCCATGTCGATGCGCAGCCCGTCCACACCGCGGTCGAGCCACCATCGGATGATCTTTCGGAACTCCGCCGGCACCTCCGGGTTGTCCCAGTTCAGGTCGGGCTGCTCGGGGCTGAACAGGTGCAGGTACCACTCGTCGGGCCCGCCGTGTGGGCTCGGCACTCTCCGCCAGGCGCTCCCGCCGAACGCCGACCGCCAGTCGTTGGGTGGCCGGTCCGGGTCGTGGTCATCGACTGGGCGGAAGACGTACCGGCGGCGGGCAGCGCTGTCCGGTGGTGCGGCGAGCGCCGCCCGGAACCAGGGGTGCTGCTCCGAGGTGTGGTTGGGCACCATGTCGCAGACGACCCGCAGGCCAAGCCGGTGCGCTTCGGCGATGAGCACCTCGATGTCGGCGAGGGTGCCGAAGATCGGGTCGACGTTGCGATGATCGGCGACGTCGTATCCGCCGTCGGCCATCGGTGACGGGTAGAACGGTGTCAACCAGACGGCGTCCACGCCGAGGGAGACCAGGTGTGGCAGGCGGGCGGTGACCCCGGGGAGGTCACCGATCCCGTCCCCGTTGGAGTCGGCGAAGCTGCGGACGTACACCTGGTAGCAGACCCCGTTGCGCCACCACGGTTCCCCCGGCGCGGACCCGGTCACCGGTGGACCAAGGTGAAGCCGCCGGGCAGCACGGTCACGTGCAGCGTGACCGTGCTGCCGGTGTTCCGCGAGCGGAGCACGCCCGCCGCGTCGTACACCTCGATGGTGGCCGCTCCGGTGCCGCCAGGGCTGACCTCCGCGGTCCGCGCGGTCCGGGCGGCGCTGCGCAACAGCGTCGTGCTCCGCCCGTCGCCGGACAGGGTGAGCCGGGAGACCAGCGGCTCCAGCACGACCGCATCGAGGGTCGCCGTCTCCCCGGCCGTCGCCTCGGCGGTCAATTCGGTGGCGTGGGCGGCGAGTTCGCGGGGCAGGGTGACCGGGAGCAGCGCGCCCGGCGCCGGGGAGTTGCCCTGGGCGCCAACCCGGGCGTGGTCGACCTCGCCGAGCGGTCCGGCGTCGCTGCGCCAGACGGTGCGGGTGGGCACGCCGGGGCGCAGGTCCACCACGGGCAGCACCAGCCGGGGCTGGTCGGCGGGCGGGAGCTGCCAGCGCAGCCCGGCCCCGGCGGGCAGGTCGACGTACGCTGCGCTGATCAGCGACTCACCGGTCCATGCGGACGGTGGGGTGATCACGGTCGCGCCGCCCGAGCGGGTGGCGTCCTCGGCTTCCAGGGTCACCGCGCCGACCCGTTCGACGATCTCCGTCCGGCGGGCGAGGGCGGCCAGTTCGGGTCGGGCGTCAAGGGCGAGCATGCTGAGCAGCGTGTGGATGGTGGACTCGGCACCGGAGTTCCGGTTGACCTGCCTGTCGCCGTTGATGCCATCGATGGCCCGGCCGGTGTCCGGGTCGTAGCCGGGCGTCCCGGCGGGGTTCGCGCCGAAGTACCAGGTGGCGGTGACGGCGGCGAGCTGCGCGAATCCGGAACGTCCGCTGGTGTCGGCGACGGCGAGCAGCGACTGCAACCGGGAGTCGACGCCGTAGGCGATCTGGGTCCGGTCGGTCCGTGTGGGCAGCCGGCCGTTGTCCGGGCCGCCGGAGGTGAGCAGCCAGGGGGTGAAGACGGCCGAGTCGGTGATGGCCGGGTCGAGCAGGGTCCGGTCGCCGAGTGCGTGCGCGGCCCGGGCGAGCGCGGCCGGCATCTGGGCGCCCCAGCCGTGCCAGACCGAGCGGGACAGCGCCCAGGGGCGTAGCGCACCGAACGGCCATTCCCGCACGTCGCCGTCGGCGAGGGCGGCGATGCCCCGGGCGAGTTGGCGCAGCGCCTGGCGGGCGGTGGTGCCGCCGCCGGCCTCGACGTAGGCGGCCAGACCGAGGACCGCTTCGGCGGTGGCGTCCGCGCCGTCGACGATCAGCCAGGCCGGGGTGCGTTCCCCGTCGATGATCTGCCACCGGTTGTAGTGGACGAGCACCTGGCGCTGCACGGCGGCGATCGCCAGGTCGAGGCGGTCGCGCAGGAATCCGGCGAAGTCCGGGTCGGTGTCGCGGAACGCGGCGTATCCTTCGCCGAGCGCCCAGATGGTCCGGGCCAACCAGTACGAGGCGTCGCTGTCGGACGGGTCGGGTAGTTCCTTCGGCTCGGCGCTGGGGTTGAGCGTGCCGTCCGGCTGCATCCAGAGCACCACGTTGCCGGCGTGCGGACCGTCGGCGGTCTGCAGGTAGGTCAGGCCGCGCAGGAGCTGATGCGCGGCGTCCCGGCTGGTGGTGGTCCCGGTCTGTCGCCAGTGTCGCAGGTAGACCACTGCGGCCCGGGAGATGTCGTCGGCGTTGTAGGCGCCCTGCCCCCAGGTGTCGGTCTGGGGGTCGTAGGCGCCGCCGCCGACGCGGCGGAACTCGCCGTCCGGGCCGGGCTCGGCGTAGGTCCAGAGCACCCCGATTCCGGGAGCGTCGGCGAGCCGGTGGGTGGTGTGCCCCTGTTGGTCTGGCGGCGTGACGTCCTGTCGGAGGAAGTCCAGGTGGGTGAGGTTGGTCAGCGGCCCGATCTTCGCCGCCGTGCCCTGCACGGCACCGGCGGCGGGGGCGGCTCCGGCCGGGCCGGGGGTCGTCAGCAGCGGGGTGGTGAGGGCGAGGCCGCCCAACAGCAGGGATCGGCGTTTCACGGGGGTCTCCTCGGTCAGGACGGGTGAGCGGTGGTGGGGGAAGCCGTGAGTTGCTCCGACGAACGCGGTAGGTGGATGGTGCGTTCCTCGCGGGCGGCACGGCGGGCCGCGGCGGCGACGGTGACCGCCGTCGCGCCCTCGGTGACTCCGGCGACGGGTCGGTCGCCGGTACGGACGCAGCGAACCAGGTCGTGCATGGCGGCGCGCACGCTCTCGGTGTAGACGTACGGTTTGGCGGCCTCGCCGCCGAGGTCGACGGTGATCCGGCAGTGGTGCGGTAGCCGGCGCTCGTGGCCGCGCTCCCGGGCGTGTGCCGGACCGGCGTGCCGGCGCACCGCCACCTCGACGGCGGCCCGGTCAGCCAACCGGTGCCCGTCGACGGCGAGCAGGTCCCCGGCCCGCGCCGGCAGGGTCTCGACGAGCGCGGCTCCGGCGTCGTCGGTCCAGATGTCGATGGCGGCGTGCACGGGAATCCAGCCGGTCACCCGGGCCTCGGCGGTGCCGAAGTCGATCCGCAACAGTTGCCGCTCGCAGCGGTGGGCGTGGCTGAAGCCGTGCGCGAAGGTCGCCACCGCGCTGTCCGGGTACCGGGTGGTGGCGACCGCCAGGTCGACCAGGTCGCTGCCGGGACGGTGACCGAGCATGCCCTGCACGGAGTCGGGGGTCGAGCCGACCAGGGCGTCGGCCGCGTCGAAGAAGTGCACGCCGTGCTCGACGAAGATCCCGCCGCTGACCCGCTCGTCCCAGAACCAGTGCTCCGGGCCGAGGTCCTCGTCGCTGGCGTCGTTGTCGAAGGCGAGCCGCCGGACCGGACCGAGCAGCGGCTCGGCCGGGGCACCGGGCGGCGTGCCGAATCGTGGGTCACGTAGTCGGGCCAGCGCCCGTAGCACGGGGTTGTAGCGCAGTACGTGGTCGACGACCAGGACGCGACCGGTGGCGGCGACCGCGTCCCGAATGGCGACTGCGTCGTCCTCGTCGGTGGCGAGGGGTTTCTCGCAGAAGACATGCCGGCCGGCGCGCAGCGCCGCGAGGGTGGTCTCCGCGTGGCCGGCCGGCGGGGTGGCGACCACCACCGCGTCCACGTCGTCGGCCGTGACCAGCGCCTGCCAGTCCGGCATCGCCTGGGCGGCCAGGGTTTTGGCCAGCCGTCCGGCTCGGTCGGTGTCCGGGTCGGCGACCACGGTCACCGTCACGTCCGGTAGGTCACGCAGGGCGCCGGTGAGGAAGGTGGCGAAGCCGCCGGCCCCGACGACGCCGAGGCGCAGCGCGGCGGGGCCCGTCACGGTACCCGCCCCGCCGCGGCAGCCGACCTGGTCGTGGGCACCGGCCGGGTCACCAGGGCCGGCTGCGCCGTCGGCGGCTCACCGGACACGGTCCAGCCGGGCGACGCCGATCTTGGCGTCGGCCATCCCGTAGAAGACGTACCGGACCCCGTCGATCTCCTCGATTGCGGTCGGGAAGACCACGTTGGGCACGGTGCCGGAGCGCTCGTCCTCGGTCTCGGGCACCAGGATCGGCTCGGCGGTGCGGGCCAGCACCCGCCCCGGATCGGCAGGGTCGAGCAGCATCGCTCCGGCCGCATACTCGACCTTCTGCGTACTGGGGTCGAAGGTGTCGGGGATGTTGCCGGTCACGCCGTGGTGGATGAGCAGCCAGCCCTCCTCCACCCGAACCGGTGGCGGGCCGGCGCCGATCTTCAACTCCTCGTAGGGAAACTCGGACAGGGCGACGCACCGGTGGTCGCGGAGCCGGACCAGGGCGCTGATGTCGGAGTGCACCTCCTCGGCGGGGACGTAGGAGATCCAGATGCCGGGCCGCTCGTCGGTGATCCCGGCCGGCAGGTGCACCCCCTCACCGGGGCGGAACCAGCCCAGGTCCCACATCGGTCGGTGCAGCATCGCGTAGCAGGGGCGGCCGTCCGGGCCGGGCACCGGCTCGGGGAAGAAGACCGCGTCCTTGTTCGGGAAGAGGTTCAGGTCGGTGTCCAGATCCTGCTGGTACGCGAACTGCACCGGACCGAGCCGGCGCCAGGTGCGCAGGTCGGTGGAGACGGCCAGGGCCAGACGCGGGCCGAGTGGCCCGTACGCGACGTACGTCATCAGGTGCGCGCCCAGACCCGGCACCCAGGTGGTGCGCGGGTCCTCGACCCCTGCGTTGTTCAGCCCACGCTCCCACCCCTCGTCGGGGGCGAGCACGACGCCGCGCCGGATCACCCCGGCCGGCACCCCGTCGCGGAACTCGACCTCGGCGAGCCCGACCCGGGAGACGTTCCCTTCGGCGACCAGCCGGGGCAGCAGGTGCAACGTGCCGTCCGGGGTACGCCCGCTGGCCGGGTTGAGCACCCCCTCGACCTCCAGCGGCTCCCCCGCTTCGGGCGCCATGACCACGCCCAGCCGGGCGAGGGTGTACGGGACGACGGTGGAAACAGTCAACGATTCAACCCTTTACGCCAGATCCGATGTTGGTGGAGGTGAAATGCCGCTGGAAGGCGACGAAGAGCGCCACGGCCGGCGCGGCGAGCACGCAGGCGCCGGCGAGGATCGCGCCGTACGGGTTGGCGGCCCGCGCGGCGACGTTGCTCAGGTAGTTGGCGAGCGAGACCGCCAGCGGCTGCATGTCGGTCTGCTTGGTGATCAGGAACGGCCAGAGGAACTCGTTCCACGGGCCGATGAAGGTCAGCAGCACCACGGTGAGCAGTGCCGGACGGACCAGGGGCAGCGCGACCGACCAGAGGATGCGCAGTTCACTCGCGCCATCCACCCGAGCGGCGGCGAAGAGGTCGGCCGGTAGTTGCAGGAAGAACTGCCGGAAGACGAAGACCGCCGTGGTGTTGATCGCGAATGGCAGGATCATGCCGAGGTAGGAGTCGGCCAGCCCGTACCCGCGCACGATCAGCACGTAGAGCGGGATCAGCAGGAGCTGAAACGGCACCACCTGGACCAGCAGGACCAGGCCGAAGAGCGTGCCCCGGCCCCGGAAGCTGAGCTGCGCCAGCGCGTAGCCGGCGAGGACGCCGAAGACGACCGTGCCGAGGATGACCCCGCCCGTGAAGATCCCGGAGTTGACCAGAGACCGCAGCAGGTTGATCTCGGCGTCGATCTCCCGGTAGTTGTCCAGGGTGAGGCCGCCGGTAGGGAACGCCGCGGCCGGGGAGGTGTCCGGTTCGGCCTGCAACGACCCGATGAGCATGTAGTAGAACGGGAAGAGGAAGGCGAGCGCGAAGGCGACCAGCGCCGCGGTGCGCAGCACCCGCCGCAGGGTGCCGGGGCGACGGCGGGCCACAGGCGCCATGCCGGGTGCGGCTGCGGTTTCGGGTGCGCCGAGGGTGCCGGTCGACATGTCAGCTCCTCTCCAACAGTCGACGGTTGATCATCGAGACGGTGACGACGCCGATGACGAGCAGCACACCGATCGCCGCCGCCACGTCCGGGGCGCCCTGCTCGATGCCGCGCTGGTACATCAGCAGCACCGGGGAGGTGGAGGCGCCGTTCGGGCCGCCGCCTCCGGTGAGCAGGTAGGGCTCGGTGAAGAGGTTCGCGCCGGTGATGGTCGCCAGGATCACCACCAGGGTGGTGGCCGGGCGGACCGCCGGTACGGTCACCGAGCGGAACCGCTGCCAGGCGGTCGCCCCGTCCACCGCCGCCGACTCGTACAGCTCCTTCGGGACGTTCTGCAACGCGGCGAGGTACAGCAGGATGAAGAAGCCGAGCTGCTTCCAGGCCACGAAGACCGCGATGAGTGGCATCGCGAGCGTCTCGTTGACCAGCCAGGACGGGTCCGGGGCGAGCGGGCCGAGGACCCTGTTGACCAGGCCGTCCGAGCTGAACAGGAAGAGCCAGACCCCGACCACGGCGACGCTGGCGGTCACGTACGGCACGTAGTAGGCGACCCGCAGGAAGGTGCGCCCCCGGATGGCCCGGTTGAGCGCCACGGCGAGGGTGAGCGCCAGCACGGCGGTGAGCGGCACGTTGATCAGCAGAAAGACCAGAATGTTGCCGAATGCCTCTCGGACCCCCGGGTCGCCGATCACCGCCCGGTAGTTCTCCAACCCGACGAAGGGACGCTCGACCTGGGCCCCCGGCGCGGCGAAGAAGTAGTCGTGGAAGCTCATCCAGACGGCGAACCCGAACGGGTAGGCGAAGACCAGCACGATGAACGCGGCGTAGGGCGCGATCAAGGCCAGCCCGACCGGGTGACGGCCGAGCAGGGCCGTCACCGGTCGGCGGCCGGGGTGCCGGTTCGTACCCCGGGTGAGGCGGATGGTCATCGCTGGCCGGCGAGCCCGTCGACCTTCTGCGCGGCGTCGCCGAACGCGTCGGCGACCGGCCGCTTGCCGAAGATCACCGACTCGGAGTACGCGTCCCGGAACGTCTGCCAGATGGTGATGGAGTTGGGCACGTTCGGTACCTCGACGGTGCGCCCGGCCTGGTCGGCGAAGTCGCGGTAGGCGGGCTTCTGGGTGAAGAAGTCCGGGTAGGTGGCGGTCAGGTCGGTCCGCAGCGGCATCTGGCCGGTTGCCTTCAGCAGCGCGCCGTCCTGCTCCTGGCTGGTGGCGAACTTCAGCACCTCCCAGGCGGTGCCCCGGTTCTTGCAGGAGGAGTACATGGCGACGTTCTTGGCGTCGCTGAAGGTCTTCGTCTCGGCGGCGGGCTTCCCGGCGGAGGTGGGGACCGGCTTCAGACCCCACTTGATCTTGTCGCCGTAGACGGGGATCGCCCACGGGCCGACGATCGCCATGGCGGCCTTGCCCTCGCCGAATGCGTCACCGTTGTACTGCTCCTTCGGAACCAGACCCTCGGCGTAGAGGGTCTTCCAGAAGTCGGCGACCCGCTGCCCCTCGGCCGAGCTGAACTGCGCCTTGCCGTCCTGGACGAGCTGCTTCCCGCCGGACTCCGCGACGAAAAGCGGGTAGAAGTCGAACCAGGACTGGAAGAACTGGCTGGCCGGCGAGGGGTAGATGGCCGCCTGCGCGGCGCCCGAGGACTTGATCTTCCGAGCGGTGTCGAGGAACTCCGCGTACGTGCCGAGCGGTGGGTTCTCCGCGTCGACACCGGCCTTCTGCATGACCGTTTTGTTGTAGACGATCATGACCGGGTTGGCCTTCCAGGGCATCTGGTAGTACTTGCCGTCCGGGGACCTGTACTGCTCGGCGGCCGAACCGGTCCGCTGTTCGATGTAGCCCTTGGCGCCCTCGAAGTCGTCCAGCGCGACCAGCCCGCCCTGCTTCTGGAACTGCGGCACGGCGGCCGGCGCGGTGTTGAAGATCAGGCAGGGGGCGTTCCCGGCGGTGATCGCGGCGCCGATGACCTCCTCGGAGGACTTGCCGGCCGGGATCTCCTGGGCGGTGACCTTCTGGTCGGCGTGCTGACTGTTCCACGCCTCGACCATCGCCGTTCCCCAGGCGAGCTCCTCCTTGTTGTTGGACAACCAGACGGTGATCGGCCCCTTGGCCGACGAGTTGGCCCCAGCGTCGGAGCCGCCGTCACCGCAGGCTGCGGTGAGGCCGAGAGAGAGGACGAGCAATGCGGCGGGGACGGTTCGCCTCATGATGGGTCTCCGATCTCGACTGCCGTGACCGGCCGGCCGGCCAGTCACGGCGATTGGTGTGGTGTGGGTGGTGGGGCGGTGGAGGCGCGGACGACGAGCTGGGCGGGAGGCATCTCGACGTCCGCGCCGCCAGCGCCGTCGATGAGGTCGAGCAGGGTGCGGGCGGCGACGCCACCCCACCCGGACGGATCGGTCCGGACGCTGGTCAGCGCCGGGCTGATGTGGGCGGCCAGTTCGGTGTCGTCGAAGCCGGTGACCGAAAGCCGGCCTGGGACGTCGAGGCCACGGTCCCGGGCCACGGCCATGCCGGCCATTGCCATCACGTCGTTGGCGTAGATGATCGCGGTCGGCGGATCGGCCAGATCGAGCAGTTGGTGGGTGGCCTGGGCTCCACCGGCAGCCGAGAAGTCGGCGGGCACGCAGGGCCCGGGCGGCAATCCGGCGGCCCGCAGCGCGTTCTCCCAGGCGTTGCGTCGGGCCATCCCATGCAGGAAGTGATCCGGGCCTGCGACGTGCGCGACGTGCCGGTGCCCCAACTCCACCAGATGGCGTACCGCGGCGGTGATCCCCCGTCGGTCATCGACGAGCACCGCCGGGAACGGGCTGGCCACGTCGGGACGGCCGAGGGTGACGGCAGGCAGCCGCAGCTCCTCCAGCAGGGCGATCCGGGGATCGGCGATCCGCAGATCGAGGAGGAACACCCCGTCCACCCGGCCATCCGCGGCCAGCCGCCGGTAGCCTTCCCCCTCCGCCCGCTGGCTGGTGACGACCTGCAGGACCAGCGCCTGGTTCCGCTCGGCGAGGACCCGTTCCACACCGGCGATGAAGGCGGGGAAGAACGGATCGGCGCCGAGCAGCTCCGGCGGGCGGGCAAGGACCAGGCCGACGGCGAACGCCCGGGAGGTGGACAGGGCCCGGGCGCGGTGGCTCGGGGTCCAGCCCAGCGCCTTCGCCGTCGCCAGGATCCGCTGGCGGGTCTCCTCGGCCACCCCGGGCCGGCCGTTGAGGGCGAAGGAGACCGCTCCCTTGGAGACCCCGGCGGCACGGGCGACGTCGGTGATCGTCGGTCGACCTTGTCTGACCAACTGTCGGACTCCTTCCCCAAACTGCGGAGTAGCCCGCGGCTACTAAACCGGTTTGGAGGATGCTAGACCGGTTTAGCAAACGGATCAATGGCTTCCTCCGATCACAATCAGTGACTGGCGTCGACCCTGAGCGGACCGGACCGCCCGATCAGGAGACGGGAGGCGTGGCTGGTATCGACTGTCCACCGGTAGCCGCCCGCACCCATCACGATGCTGCCCTACACGGCGCCGAACGCGTTCCTCATACCCCCAGCTCGGCTCGCCTGGCCGACCCCTACGGCGCTGGCTACGGGCTCGCACATTAAGAGCGGAAACCGCTGGCCAGTGGCGCGAGCCGGGATCTGCCCACGCGCGAGACAGTAGCGGCGGCAAGCGGTAGGGCCTTGGGTGTCAAGGCTGACGCGGGTAGACCCATCGCCACCGGCTACAGGTACATGGGCCCGTAATGACCATCATGGCTAAACGGCGAGCCTAGTGGGTGTGACCTGGCGCCCCGACGGGGTTCGCCACACAGAGGTCGCGACTGTCTGCGCAGACGCTAGCAGGCCTGGTCACCCGCCCATGATCATTCCGCGAGTAGTCCGGATCTTGTCGTTACCTGGTGCTTGGCCTTCGCTTGATCTCTCGTCGGCCTACTGCTCGCCGGTTAGCTCAGCGAGGTCGACGGCGCCGAGGAGTTCTGCGAGTGCGGGCTCGGTTGTGAGGTTTAGCGGCAGTCGTTCGCCGGTGCGGGCTCGTTGGTTGAGCAGGAGTTCCTTGCTGGTGTCGTTGACGATCCGGGCTGCGTCTGCTGCCTGCCACTGAACGCCGTTGAGCGATTGGCGGTCGATCTTGGCGGCGAGCAGGCAGGACCAGCTCGCCCTGCGACTGACACCCACCCATTTCCACGCGCTATGGGGACAGAGCCGCGCGAACCTCCTCGAGGTGCTGCGATCACGCACCGACGCCGAGCTGCGCGACGCGCGGCGGCAGATCGCCGAGGACGGCATCGCCCTTCAACTGCCCTTGGCGAGCAGGGTGGAGTTCGACGCATGACCAGCCCCGCCTCGCCGCTCACCGGCCGGTCCGCGTTCTACCGCGACGACGAACCGGTGATCCAGTCGCACCCCCTGCTGGCCGGCGCGAACGTCCCTCGCTTCGGCGACACCGACGGCTGGGACCTCAACGACGTGGTACACAAAGCTCCTCACCACCCCCGCTCAGCGTTCCGGGTGCTGTTGCACGACCTGCCCGGGCACTGGAACCTGCTGGCGCGGGAACTGGCGATGCGCTGGCTCAACCCCCGCCATCCCGCAGTGCTGGCCGCCGGCGTTCATCTGCGCACCGACCCGCTGTCGGCGATGACCGTCACCCAGCGCGTCGCCCAGCTGCGCCCGCTGGCCGCGTTCGGCGCCGAGCAACGTCTGCTGGCCAATCTTCGCCGATGGAACGACGACGACCTCAATGCCTACATCACCCACCGGCAGCAGGCATGCGAGCCGGGCACCATCTGCAACGTCGTCCACGTCATCAAAGCCCTGCACCGGCTACGCGCCGCACTGACCGGGGCGGCCTGGCCCGCGACCCCTGGCCCGGCCGCTCACCCAACGCGGTGGCGAACCAGCCGATCGTCGCGCCGCTGCGGACCCCGGCGATCCCGCCGCAGACCTGGTTCCCGCTGATCCGCAACTGCTCGACCTACATCAACGTGTTCGCCGCCGACATCGCGCGCGCCAGCGCCTATTGCGACGACCTGCAGACACGGCTGGTCACCGACATCGGCGGCGACCAGCGCCTGAACGCCTGGCTCGCCGACCCCGCGACGACCGTGCCGACACGCCGCGCCAGGCCCGGTGAAAGCGGCGGCAGCTTCGCCAATCTCAGCATTATTGCCCGCATCATCGGCGTCGGGCCGACGTTCTTCCAACCCGGCAAGCCGCACGGCCGCAGCCGCAGAGCCGCCGTCGCCGCGCTCATCGCCGACGGCCGCTGCCATCCCGGCCTGCTACCGGATCTCGCCGTGGTGACCCGCCCCGACAGCAGCCGCGGACCCTGGCACGACAACTTGGGCCCAAGGCAGATCGCGATCGAACAGGTCATGCTCCGCAACGCGTGTTTCGTGTTCACCGCGGCCCTGTCGATGATGCGCGAGTCGGAACTACGCATGATCACCAAGGACGCGGTCGTCGACTACTACGGCAGCCCGCGGTCAGATCCGTCCGGCAGAAACTCGACCCCGACCTACCCGTCAAGCACTGGTGGATCACCGAGCCGGTCGCCCAGGCGATCGCACTGGCCGGCCAGCTGTCGCGCCACGACGAGCTCACCTTCGGCTCCGTGACCGGAACCTGGACGGGCGAAGGATTCACCAGCATCGCCGCCATCGTCGACTTCATCAAACACATCAACCGATGGCGGGATGTCAGCGGCCTCGACGAAATCCCGGCCGGCAAAGTCACCCCGCACATGTTCCGGCGCACCATGGCCATGCTCACCCGCGACTTCCCCGGCTCCGAGATCGCCGTCGGGATGCAGCTCAAACACGTCGCCACCCGGGCACTGGCGAACCGGGTCACCGGCAGCTACATGGACACCGACCCGTCCTGGGCCCAGCACCTGGACACCGCCATCACCGAACGGCGCTTCGACCGGCTCACCGAGCTGTTCGACGCCGACACCCGCGGCCAGAGCATCGGCTACGGTCCCGGCGCCGATCGCCTGCGCGAGGCGTTCTCCACGATCCGCGAGCAGGCACAACAGCTACGCGCCACCGGGAGAGCCCGCCGTGGTGACATTCGCGTCGAGCACGACCTGCTACGTCGCACACGGATCTCCATCCGCTTCGGCAAGCTCAACCACTGCACCATGAACGACGACGACCCGGCCGGCGCGAAATGCCTCGAAGGCGCGATCATCCCGGACGGGCACCGCAGTCCGCTGCTTGATCGCTGCCAGCCCGGCCGCTGCGCCAACAGCGTCATCGCCCCGGAGCACATCCTCATCTGGACCGCAGAACGCTCCTCGCTGCACCGAATTCTCAACTCCGGCACCATCGCTCTGAACCACCGGCGCAGCATCGAGTCCGAGCTCAAGGACGTCGACCGCGTCCTCGATCGGAATCGATCGTGACAAGATCCGTGTCAGCCGCCACCCACCGACGGCTCCGCGACGCTATGGAGCGGCTCTTCAACGCCAAGCCGCAGTACACCGACGGAAAGCTGACCAAGAACAACCTCTGGCGCGAGGCGCAGCTCAGCCGCGCCACCATGAATCGCGCTACCGACATCCTCGCTGAATGGGACGCCCGCACCGGCGACAGCGACGCCGGCGCCGCCAGGCAACGCGACGACGAAATCGACAGACTGCGCAGCAGCCTGCAAGCCGCCCGGCTCGAGCGCCACCAACTACGCAACAAACTCGACGCCGCCGCCACCGTCATCGCAGCCCTGACCAACGAGAACGCTGCTCTGCGACGACAGGCTATGAACTCCTCCGCCCGCATTGTCCCACTCATCAGTGACTACGGAAGGTGACGGCAGAGCGCCAGCACTTCTCCGGATTTGGCCGATGAGAGTGCCCCACGCGGTTCAACGAATGGCAGAAGGGAGTCGTCGACGGAAACGCTGACTCCCCGGTGAGCCCACACCGGGGCTGAGCCGCACCACCCGGCGCAGCGGCGGCGCCAACCGACGAGCGCCTCCGCGATCTCGCACTTCAGCGCTGATGATCACCGCCGACACTGCATCCAGGCTCGGCCTTGCCGTTGACGCCGAGTTCGCCCTGCTGGTCCTCGTCAACGCTCTGGTCGGAGGGCTCCTCGGCTCCGAACGTACCGTCCTGCCGGTGCTCGCCGTCAGCGAGTTCGGCCTCAGCGCCTACACCGCAGCGCTGACCTAGATCCTCGCGTTCGGTCTCAGCAAGGCCGCCACGAACTGCTTCGTGCCCGGGCGACGTTGACTTCGAGCGGCTGACTGAAGGTGAGTCAAGACGACGGCGTGGGACGGGCCGTGGGCATGAGGGCCTTACACGCTTCCATCGCCTCCTTCATCTTCGGATCGTCGGTGGGGAGGCCGCCTTGGCCGAGGGTGACCCCGCGGTCCTGCAGGCAGTTGCGGTAGGCCGCGTTCGCCCCGTTGCCGGGCCCGTTTCCGCCGGGGCGCCCGGTCGGGCGCAAGGACGCGCACGCCGACTGCGCCTTCTGCCACGTCGCGTCGTCAATTCCCTCGGGTTTCTGGAGGCCACCTCCGCCCGGGAAGCCGTTTCCGTCACCGGGTCGGGCATCGCCGGAGGGCCGCGGCATCCCGGACGGCAAGCCCGACGGCCGGGTGCGGGGCCCGCCCGTGGGCGTGGTCACGGTGACGCCGTTCTCCCTCATGCAGTCGGTGTACGCGGTGCGGACATTGCCGCCGACGTTGCCGCCGCCGTCTTCGGTCGGCCCGTCCGAGCCGCCCCCACAGGCCACGGCCGAGACCAGCAGCGCTGCTGCGGCGATGGTCAGGGTGGTGATTCGGCCCAGGGACGGTCTGGTCTTCAGCGGCACGGTCTCTCCTCATGTGTGCGGACACGACTGTCCCAGGGAAGCCTGCCCACCTCGCCACGACGTCGGACGATGCTCGGAATCAGCTAGGAGCGCGGGCCGACGGCTCCGAGGTAACTCCGAGCCGGGACTGAGCCGGCGGCGAGGACAGGCCGCGACACTGTCCGCCATGGGTATCGGCGCGACGGCGGGGCGCGGGGGACGGCGGCGGTGGGCGTGGCTCATGGCCGGCGTCGTGGTGGTTGTGCTGCTCGCCACGGGTGCCGTACGGGTGCTGACGGCCGGGGCGGACGAGACACCGGCCACGGTGACTACCGTGGCGGCGGATCGAGGTGTGGTGACCACCGAGGTGGCGACGACGGGCACGGTGGAGCCCGCGCAGACGCGCAGCCTGTCCTTCGCCGTCGGCGGCACGGTCGACAGCGTGAAGGTTCGCCCGGGCACCGTCGTCACCGCCGGTCAGGAACTCGCGAGCATCGACGACTCTAGCGCCGCCGAGGCGGTGAGTTCCGCGCGTCAGACCCTCGCTGACGCCCAGGACGCTCTCGCTGACGCCTACGAGGCAGCGGACACGCCGAGCGCCGGCTGCGCAGTCGTGCCGGCCGGCTACGAGTCTCCCCCCACGAGCGCGGTCCCGGCGCCGACACCAACCGGTGCGCCCGCCGCGACCCCGTCGTCGACACCGACCGGTCCGCCCGCCGCGACCCCGTCGCCCACCAGGACGTCCGCTCCCAGCCGTAGCTCCGCGCCGGTCCAGACGGCGGCGGCGTGCGCCGACGGCGGTCAGCAGGGTGATCGGAGCGGTGCCGGGGGTGATTCCGTGCTGAGCGCCGAGCAGCGCGTCAACCAGGCCGAGGTGGCGGTGGCGAACGCCGAGGACAACCTTGAGGGCACGACGATCACCGCCCCGATCGCCGGGCGGATCCTGTCGGTCTCCGGCAAGGTCGGCAGCCGGGTCGGCGCCGGGTCCGCCTTCATCACCCTCGCCGACGTCTTCGACATGCAGATCAGCGCCGACTTCCCGGAGGCCGACGCCGACCGGCTGGCCGAACGGCAGAAGGCCACCGTCACCCTCGCCGGCCGGGACGGCACAACGTTCGGCGCGACCGTCGTGCAGGTCAACCCGGTCGGCACCAGCGACGACGCGATGGTTACCTACGGTGTCGTGCTCTCCTTCGACGACGCGCCTGAGGATCTGTTGGTCGGGCAGAGCGCGGCCGTACGGGTCATCACCGGCACGAAGGAGGACGTGCTGCGGGTGCCGAGCACCGCGGTGCACGACGTCGCCGGAACCACCGGGACGGTGCTGCGCGACGGCGCCCAGGTGCAGGTCGGCGTCGGACTGCGCGGCGACCAGTACACCGAAGTGACCTCGGGGTTGGCGGCGGGTGATACCGTCGCCCGCTCGTGGTGATCACAGCGTACTCCCACGTGTTTCATGGGAATTTCAAAGGCAACGCTGATAGTTATTTGCGGTGAACTCCGCTACTCGTGGCCCCGCCGCCTTCGGTGAGCCCCCGGTGGGCCGAACCACCCGGATCCTGGTCGTCGATGACGAGCCGAACATCTCGGCCCTGCTCTCGGCCACGCTGCGCCTGGTCGCGTTCGACGTCCGGGTCGCCGAGTCGGGCCACGGTGCGCTGATCGCGATCGAGGAGTTCGACCCCGATCTGGTCGTTCTGGACGTGATGCTGCCCGACCTGGACGGCTTCGACGTTGCCCGGCGCATGCGCTCGGCCGGCCGTGGAACGCCGGTGCTGTTCCTGACCGCTCGTGACACCGTCGAGGACCGGGTGGCCGGGCTGACCGCGGGCGCGGACGACTACGTGACCAAGCCGTTCAGCCTCGAGGAGGTCGTGCTGAGGATCCGGGCGATCCTGCGGCGCATCCAGCCGGAGCCGGGGGCGCCGGCCGACGCGGGCGTGCTGCGCTACGCCGACCTGGAGCTGGACGAGGACGCCCACGAGGTACGCCGGGCCGGACGCCTCATCGACCTGTCGCCGACCGAGTTCAACCTGCTCAGTTACCTGCTTCTCAACGCGGGACGGGTGGTCAGCAAGGCCCAGATTCTGGACCGGGTCTGGAAGTATGACTTCGGCGGCGACGGGCGCATCGTGGAGTCGTACATCTACTACCTGCGCCGCAAGATCGACAAGACCGGGGCGCCGCTGATCCACACCGTTCGGGGGGTCGGGTACGCCCTGCGCCTACCGCGCGGCGGTGACGAATGAGCAAGCGGCTCCACTGGCGTCCGCGGCGGTGGAGCCACTGGACCCTGCGGGCGCGCCTCGTCCTGTTTGTCGGCGCGCTCGCGGCACTGGCCCTGCTGGCGGTCAACACCGCCGGGCTGGTGCTGATCCGCGGCTACATGCGGGACCGCGTCGACGAGCAGCTGATCGGCATGACCCGGCCCTTCGCCGGCACCCAGCGCTTGGAGGAGCCCACGCCCGGTGCCTTCCCGGCGCGGCGGACGTTGCGCCTGGGCCCTGACCAGACGGTGTACGTCTACACCGCCGACGGCACGCTCGACCCGGACCGCTCGTCCACCGCGGATGCCACCCGTCCGCCCGTGCAGCCCTTCACCGAGGTGCTCGCCCGGGTGGCCGAGGCGCGCCCGTACACGATGGCGGCGGCCGACGGCAGCACCGACTGGCGGCTGCTGGCCGTGCCGGTCGCCGGTACGGGCGGCGCGGCCGTCATCGGCTCGTCGCTGTCGGAGGTGGAGCAGACCGGCGACCGGCTGCTGCTCATCGACATCGGGGTCAGCGTGCTCGTGCTGGTCCTGCTGGGCGCCGGGGCGGCTTTCGTGGTGCGGCTGGGTCTGCGCCCGCTCACCGAGATGGAACGGCTGGCCGCCGCGATCTCCGCGGGCAACCTGTCCGAGCGGGTCGCCGATACTGACCCGCACACCGAGCCCGGCCGGCTCGGCGGCGCGCTCAACCTGATGCTGTCACGCATCGAGGAGGAGGTGTCCGCGCGTAGGTCCTCCGAGCAGCGGTTGCGGCAGTTCGTGGCGGACGCCTCCCACGAGCTGCGGACCCCCCTCACCTCGATCCGCGGCTTCGCCGAGCTGTACCGCCGCGGCGGCGCCCCGCCCGGCCCGTTGCTCGACGAGACGATGAGCCGGATCGAGGGCGAGGCCGGGCGCATGGGCGTCCTGGTCGAGGATCTGCTGCTGCTGGCGCGGCTGGACCGGCAACGCCCGCCGGTGCTGCGCCCGGTGGACCTGCTGGAGATCGCCGCCGACACGATCCGCGACGCACACGCGCGAATACCGGACCGGCCCGTGCGCCTGGCCACCCTCGACGACGACAGCGACACCTTCGAGCCACCCACCGTGCTGGGCGACGAGCACGGGCTGCGGCAGGTCGCCACGAACCTCGTGGCCAACGCGCTGCAGCACACCACCCGGCCCGCCCGGGTCACGGTGCGGATCGGGCGGGTCGACGGCCACGTGCCACGGCCGGGCGCGGTTCGATCCGGGACGGTTTCTTCCGGCGTACCCCTCGCGGTCCTGGAAGTCAGCGACGACGGCCCGGGCGTGTCAGCGGAGCACACGCCCCGGGTTTTCGAACGGCTATACCGGGCCGACTCCAGCCGCACTCGGGGCCGAGGGGGTGGCTCGGGGCTGGGCCTGTCCATCGTCGCGGCGATCGTGCACGGGCACGGCGGGTGGGTCGAGCTGGACCCCCCGAGCGGGCGCGGCGCCACCTTCCGGGTACTGCTGCCGATCACCGGCGACCCGGCGTGACAGGCTCCGAGGTGGCTCCGAGGTTACGCCAAAGGTCCTCCTAGGCCGATCGGTCACAGTGTCCGTCATGCTTGCTGCCCGCCTGGAATCACTGCGCCGTCCCTCGGCGGCGGTCAACGCCGTCCTCGGGCTCCTGCTCGCTAGCGGGGCCTTCTGGGCGTACGAGACGCTGTCCGGCCCCGAGAGCGGTGCCGCGGTGAACGCGTCAGTGCGCTCCGTGCCCGTCCAGCAGGGAACCGTCACTGCGACCGTGACCGCCGACGGTTCACTGGAGAGCGCGAACTCGGCCAGCGCCAGCTTCGTCACCGGCGGGACCGTGACGAGCGTCTCGGTGCGCGTCGGCGACAAGGTGAAGAAGGGTCAGGCTCTCGCGAAGGTCGACCCCGCGCCGGCGCAGCGGACCCTCGCCGCCGCGGAGGCCGACCTCGACGCCGCTCAGGACGCCCTTGATCGCGCCGAGGACGCCGGCTCGGATACCTCCAGTTCGCAGAACGCGGTCACCCAGGCGCAGCTCGCCGTCGACGAGGCGCAGGCGGGTGTGGACGGCACTGTCCTCGAGGCGCCGATGGCCGGCACGGTCGTCGCCGTCAACGGCACCGTCGGCAGCTCGTCCAGCGGGACGGGCTCGACGTCAGCCCCGTCGTCGAACGGCGGGGGGCAGGCGCAGAACGGGGCGCAAGGTTCCGCCACGTCGAGCGGCGATTCCGGCTTCATCGACATTGCGGATCTGACCAAGTTGCAGGTCAGGGCCGCCTTCTCGGAGGCGGACGCCACGAAGCTCAAGGAGAAGCAGGCCGCCACGGTCACGTGGAACGCCCTGAGCGGTACCCGGCAGAGCGCGAAGGTGGTCGCTGTCGACCCGCAGGCCACCACCACCGGCAACGTCGTCACGTATGCCGTGACGCTGAGCCTGGACAAGGTGCCGGCCGGCGCAAAGCCCGGCCAGACCGTCTCCGTCTCCGTCGTCACCGGCGAGGTCGCCGATGCGGTGTACGTCAACCCGGCGGCGTTGACCACGGTCGGCAACCGGCACACCGTGACGGTGCTGGCCGGCGGGATCCAGGAAAGCCGACCGGTCGAGATCGGCCTTGAGGGCGACCAGGCCACGCAGGTCACCTCCGGGCTCAGCCCCGGCGAACAGGTGGTGCTCCGGACAACCACCACGACCGGCGGTGGCCCTCAGGGCGGGCTCCCCGCCGGCGGCGGGTTCGGGGGCCTGACCGGCGGCGGCGCCCGACCCGGAGGCGGCCCCCAGGGTGGCGCTGGACGGGCCGGCCGATGACCCGGCCGGTGCTCGACGTGCGCGAGCTGACCAAGGTCTACGGTTCGGGCGAAGCCACCGTGCACGCCCTGCGCGGCGTGTCCCTCACCGTCGGCCGCGGCGACTATGTGGCGATCATGGGGTCATCCGGGTCCGGCAAGTCCACCCTGATGAACATCCTCGGCGCGCTCGACGTACCCACCTCGGGAACGTACCTGCTGGACGGCGTGGACGTCAGCCGCCTCGTCGACCGGCAGCTCGCCCTGGCTCGCAACCGGCTCATCGGCTTCATCTTCCAGGCGTTCAACCTCATTCCGAGGATGACGGCCGTGGCCAACGTGGAGTTGCCGCTCGCCTACGCCGGAGTGCGTCCCCGCGAGCGTCGACTGCGGGCGATGGCCGCGCTGGAGGTCGTCGGCCTAGCCGACCGGGCCCGGCACGAGCCCAACCAGCTCTCCGGCGGCCAGCAACAACGGGTCGCCGTGGCCCGGGCGCTGGTCACCGAGCCGGCGCTGCTGCTCGCCGACGAGCCGACGGGCAACCTCGACAGCCGGTCCACCGGGGACGTGCTCGAGGTCTTCGACCAGCTCAGCAACGCCGGGCGCACCATCGTGCTGATCACCCACGAACCTGAGGTGGGCGACCGGGCGAAACGCCTGATCCGCCTGGTCGACGGGCGCATCGTGACCGACCGCTGCCAGCAGCCGGCCCTCGCACCGATGGGACGGCACACCGCATGAGCTTCCACGAGATCATCCGCTTCGCCCTACGCGGGCTGGCGGCGAACAAGCTTCGCTCGGCCCTGACCATGCTCGGCATCCTCATCGGCGTCGCCGCAGTGATCCTGCTTGTCGCCGTCGGCAACGGCTCGGCCAAGGCCGTCAGCGACCGGATCGAGGCGCTGGGCACCAACACCGTCACCGTGATGAGCGCCGGCCGGGGCGGCTCGTCGAGCACCGCGCTCACGACCGGGATCGCCGATGCGCTGACCGATCCCGTGCTAGCACCGAACGTCGCCTCGGTGTCGCCGGTGGTCAGCTCCGCGGCCACGCTCACGTACGAGGGCACCGACCACGAGGTGAGCAGCTTCGTCGGCACCACGCCCGGCTGGTTCGCCGCATCCAACACCCCCATCGGCGCCGGCTCCGGCTTCACCGCCGACGACGAGGCGCAGGGACGCCGGGTGGTGGTGATCGGCCGTACGGTCGCCGAGGAGCTGTTCGCGGGCACCGACCCGGTCGGCAAGCAGGTCACCGTCGGCGGAGCACTGTTCACCGTGGTCGGCGTGCTCGCGGAAAAGAGCTCCACCGGCTTCCAGGACGCCAACGACACCGCGGTGGCGCCGCTGACGGCCGTCCGCCAGGTGCTCACCGGCTACGGCGCACTCACATCGATCCTGGTAGAGGCGACCAGCCCGGACAAGGTCGACGCGGTGCAGTCCGAGGTGTCAACCATCCTGAACCAGCGCCTGGACGTCAGCGGGAACGGTGGCAGCGGAAGCGCGTCGGCGCCGTACCGCATCCAGAACGCCTCCCAGTTGCTGCAGACGCAGACCGAAACCGCGGAAACCTTCACCACGCTGCTCGGCGCGGTCGCCGCCATCAGCCTGCTCGTCGGCGGCATCGGCATCACGAACATCATGCTGGTCACGGTCACCGAGCGGACCCGCGAGATCGGCATCCGCAAGGCATTGGGCGCGCCCCGTCGGGTGATCCTCACCCAGTTCCTCATCGAGGCGACGCTGCTCAGCGCCCTCGGCGGGGCGCTGGGCGTGGCGGCCGCGCTCATCGGCAGCAGCTTCGAGATCGTCGGCGTCAAACCGATCATCGTGCCGAGTTCCATCGGGCTCGCCCTAGGCGTGTCCATCGCCATCGGACTGTTCTTCGGCGGCCTGCCCGCCGGCCGGGCCGCCCGGCTGCGCCCCATAGACGCGCTGCGCTACGAGTGAGGACCACTGTGACCCACATCGACAACACCGCCGTCCTGCCGAGGTTGCAGGGCGACCCGGCTCACGACGACGCCACCCAGGGCGACGACGGCCTGGCGGCGGAAATCGCCAAGGCGGCACCGCGGCGCTGGTGGAACCGCGGCACCATCGCCCTGGGCACTGCGGCGCTGCTACTCGCCGGCTTCCTCGGCGGCCTCCAAGCTCAGCAGCGCTGGGGAACGAGTGCTACCACGGCGACCGCCCGGCCCGGCGGTGCCCAAGACCCCCGGGCCGCCGGGAACCCCGGTTCCTTCGGCCGAGGACAAGGCCCGGGCGCCGACGCGGCGCCAGGACCGGCTTCCACGGCGTCCACCGCCAGTCCAACCACAGGCAAGGTCAAGCTCGTGGACGGCACGACAATCTACGTCGAGACCCCCGACGGCACGGTGGTCACCGTACGGACCACCGACGGCACAGCCGTGCGTACCGCGACCGCCGGCAAACTGACGGACGTCAAAGCGGGTGACACGGTCAGCGTGCAAGGTGCCACCGGCGAGGAAGGCACAATGAACGCCACGACGGTCACGAAGGAACGCTAGGTCCACATCCGGCAGCAGCCGCTGACTTCCTGCACAGGCAGGTCGTGCAGCTCCCGCGTCGCGACCCTGTGGGCGGTGTGGTCACCGCCCGCGTGACATCCCCACCAGCCAGATCGAAGGCGCGCCCTCACCACCGTTTGACTTCCACGCCGCCCTCACCGTGCTCGTCCGGCGTGACCGCCACCCGAGATCGGGGCCAGCTCAACCTCTCCGAGGTCCCCCTGCCACCAGTTCCGCTTAGGGGGATTGCGCTCGTCTCCTGAAGCGGGACTGCGCCGCGACGACGGACAACCAACATCGAGCGCGGCGATGACGGCCACCCGAATCACGGCTGAGAGCCAGTGATGACCAGGCTGGCGTGACCCATGTCGTGCTGGATCATCTTCAGGTCCACCCCGGCCGCCGACGCCAGCCCCGCAGCCGCGTGCCGCAGGTCGTGCAACTGCACCGGCGGCAGCCCCAACTGCCTGACCAGCTTCGCGAACCGGCGCGTCAACCAGTCCGAACGCACCGGACGTCCACGCGCATAAAACACGCTGGAGCCCAGTCCGCTACAAACGAGTAAGCCGCGAGTGCCGACAACCGGCCGACGCGGCTCCGCAAGTGCTTCCTTGGGACCGATGGATCGTCGCGGCCGCCACGGATGGTGCTCCGACCCCTCGGTCACGAGCCGGTCGGCCTGCTCCCAATCTGCTCCCAATTTAAGGGGCTAGAGCGCGAAAGCCCGTTACCGGTGGTTCCGGTGACGGGCTTCCTACCTGCTTATATTCATGGTGGGCGATACTGGGATCGAACCAGTGACCTCTTCGGTGTGAACGCGGATGCGGCCCACCGTTGGGTGCTATCGGACGCCGCTCTGTCGTGCCGAGCACGGATACTTTGCTGTCCCGTGTCGTCGACCGCCGTTCGTTGCTGTTCCTTTCGCTGCCTCCTGGCTGCCCCACTGGCAGCCCCTCGACCTTCGGCCGTAGACCCGCAGCGCCCCGCGAGCGATGGCGTGGCGGCTCGACACCGTGCACGGATCGCTCCCGTCATCCCGCGCGTGTCGCTACCACCGCCGCAGATCGGTCAGATCCGACCCGACCGCCCGCAGGAGTTCCGCGAGCCGGGCGGGGTTGATCCGGCCCGAACTCGCCCCGGTGTACCGGCCGGTGTCGCGGACCAGGAGCAGAGCGGCGAGCCAACCGGTCAAGATCGACCCGATGGTGACCGCGAGGACCACGAAGATGATCGGCACGATCACCTCTTTGCCGCCCACGAAGCGCACCACCAGGATCAACGTGAGCAGCAGCAGGAAGCCCAGCAGTGCCGTCCGTAGCCCGAGGACGGCCGCCCGCCAGCGCCCACCGGCCCGAAGCTCTGATCTTGCTCGCTCATAGTCCACAGCAGGCCACCGGTCAGTAGTGGAAGAGGTAGAACGCATCAGAGCATGACATCCCGCCGCTGGCCCGGACGGCGAAGGGTGGCACCGAATCGAACTCGGGTGTTCCCGTGCCGCAGAAGCATCTCGCACGACAGGCGCTGCCGCTGTCGGTCTGATGCTCCTATGGATGTCAAGCGCCGGCAGCAGTCTGCTGACCGGGCTTGACCGCTTCGTCCCGAAAGAATGATCAACCGTCGATGAGCTGGGCGAGCAGCCGAGGTGAACTGCCAGAACAGTCCAACATCGTCCATGGGCGTCCAGCGTCGGCCGTCCCGGTCGTCACCCAGTTGGTCGCCCAGGGCGGTCCGCCTTGTCTTGGTCGTCCGCCAGCGTGCCGGCCGGCTCGGCCGATGCCGGCCGGAGGTCGACAGCAGGCCGAGGGCCGGGCCGGTGCTGGCGGTGCCTACCCTCAGCTTGGGAATCGGATTGATTCACTGCGTTGGGCGTGGCCCTGGCTGGTAGTCGGTACAGGAGGCGGGTCGGGCAGGCTGTGTGACAACCGCCGTTGGCCCATGTTGGCCCTTGTATCGGGCACGGATGGGGCACGGAGCTGGGAGACGGTGCGCCGCTCGCCTGCTCCCCGGGGTCTCATGGTCTACTGGCGACTTCAGGAGTCTTTGCCGAAACCCTTCACATCCGTACGTATGTTCGACAGGATGGGACTAGCTACGGAAGGAGGTTGCGGTGGCTACGAACAGCGCGATCGAGTGGACTGAGGCCACTTGGAATCCGACCACTGGTTGCGACCGCATCTCGACGGGGTGCGACAACTGCTACGCCCTCACGCTGGCTCGCCGACTCAAGGCAATGGGCTCGGCAAAGTACCAAAACGACGGCGATCCCCGCACTTCGGGACCTGGATTCGGCGTCACCGTCCATCCCGACGCCTTGGAGATGCCGAAGCGGTGGCGCGAACCAAAACTGGTCTTCGTCAACTCTATGTCCGACCTCTTCCACGCGCGCATCCCGCTCGAATATGTCCAGCAAGTGTTCCAGGTGATGGCCGACACTCCCCGGCACACCTATCAGCTCCTTACTAAGCGGGCCTCACGTTTGGCTAGGTTGGCACCTAACCTCAGTTGGCCGGACAATGTATGGATGGGAGTCTCCGTCGAAGACCGAGACCATACAGATAGGATCGACCACCTACGCAAGGTGCCCGCCGCAGTGCGGTTCGTCTCGGCAGAACCCTTGCTCGGACCCCTCGGCGAATTAAACCTTCACAATGTTGACTGGGTTATTGCCGGCGGCGAGTCGGGCCAGGGCAGTCGCCCAATGGACCCACAATGGGTTAGGACTCTTCGAGATCAGTGCGTATCCGCCGGAACGGCGTTCTTTTTCAAGCAATGGGGTGGCCGCACGCCAAAGGCAGGCGGCAGAACACTTGACGGACGCACCTGGGATGAAATGCCAGCGCTGAGATCGGGGCTCGTAACTGCGGGGATATAAGGTACGCGGCAGCTAAGCGGGCTCGATCAGCTTCTGGATAAGCGGCGAACCGGTAGACGGCGTTTTCGTTTTGCCATCCTTGTAGAGGTTCTTCCATGCTTGGCGGAGGTGCAGCTCACGGGCCAAGCCGACCGTACTACCGAAGACCTCCGAGTACTTGTCGATGACGCGGAAGGAGGAACCTTCGAGTAGCAATGCAGCCAGGTTCGCTTCGATCTCCTTGACCCAAGCTTGCTTCAGGGCCTTCTCATCGTTCTTAAAGATTTCTTCGGGGTCGAAAAGCATCGTCTCGTCATAGTCCGCAAGCGTGACCACGTGGCGCCATTCTTCGAGACCCTTTGACGCGGCCTCGCCGTATACGTACATCCCAGCAGGGTGCCGCGTCAGGAAGATCAGATAGTAGACGGGCTTGAGGTGAGGCTTGTTCCGCACCTCGGTGATCCAAAAACCGCACCCTCCTTCCCTTGCTAGGCGTCGCGCGTACTCTTCGACCACCGCTTCCTCGGCAGCGTCCCTGTCCGGCATCAGCTGCTGCCACAGGTCACGCCACCAAGTGCCGCCGCAGACGGCATCCATTCGCCTCAGAGTTGCGTCCGGCCCGTTGCCACTGACAAGCATTCCACCAATGCGACGGATGGCTCCAGCGTTGAAGTTGATTAGCACTTCCGTTGCCGCCGCGCCGATCCCACCAGGGCGCGCCCATGGCTTCTTGGCAGACTCGAACGGAATCATCAAGCCGTACGGGTCGAGGAAAATGAGCAGGGGCACAATTTTCGCTGCGTCCAATACGTAGTCCAAATGCTGCTCAATCTCTCCACGTATAGCTTGCGCCTCCGCACCTCCTGCTTCCGCCTCAACCATTGCCTTAAGCCTCTGGAAGGCATTCTCATCCTTCTCGACAAAGAAGGAGTCAAGGCGACGCGGCATCCGCTGCAAGTCTTTCGCGGTTTGGAGTACCAAGGCAGGAGAACCGGCGGTGCCGTCTTCGTACCGCCCTTCGCCCGCATACCCATCGACGAAGACCACCCGTCCCTGCGGGGACGTGGATCCCGTCTTCGCAGCGAACGGGACGAGGTACCGCGAAAGGATTGCGTGCTTCAAGATCGCTGCTGACTTCTTGGAGTTGAAGAAGGCCATCTACCTGCTCCCATCCTTTGTCGGCAGAGCGCAGCCTACTCGTTACAGAAAGTTTTCGGAATCAGTAAGTTGACCAACTGCTCGACTGCCGGAGACATGGACCCGCTTAGCCATCCCGTCTGCCATCGACCCGCCCGCATGGGGAGCGGGCCGCCGCCCGGCCCGCCACGTCAAGCGGACCTTGACGGCTCGTACGGACGCTGGCGGGCCGGGCGGTGGTCTGCTCGGCTCGCCCGGGTCGAAGGCAGGCGGGATGGCCTACCGCAACCACCCACGGACCGCGACCCGCCGACGGAGCCCCGGCCATCCTGGAGCCGGAGCGCCCCCGCTGGAGGCGCAGTAACCGCAACCCCTCGACCCGCCGCACCTCGCCGACGCGGCCGGCGTGCGCTCCCCTACGCCGCGCGGGCTCGTGGCCGCGCGGCCCCGCCGGCTGCCGGCTCCACCCACCACCGGTCAACGGTCTGTCGTTCTGCGGCGGCCCTCCGGGCTCCCCGCTTTCCGCGCCAGCCGCCGGGCGTGTTGCGTGGCCGGAGTCGGAGCGCCAGCGGAGCGACGGACACGCGCCCAGGCGGCGGCGCGTGCGGCCCGCTCAGGGCCGCCTTGATAGACGTACAGAAAGTCCTCCCACACCGGCCGGCAGCCGGCCGTCCCGTCACAGCCTCGCGGGTCACGGCGGGTTGACGTGTCGGTGCGCGGTGCTACTCTGGCGCTCGTCGAGCACGCCAGCGCTGCCTTCCTGCCGGATCGCTGGACTCGGCTTCAGAGATGTCGAGCGGCCTTCCTGTCGCTGATGCGGGCCCCGTCCCGCCGGCTCTCACTCGCACCGGTCACCATGCCGGTCTTCCGAATCCGCTGAGCGGCCCAGTACGGCCTTCCCTGCCGTCCACGATGGCCCGGATTCGCCTACCTCCACGGGTGGGGGCAGCCTGCGGCAACCCGCCGGACGCCGATATTCCAGGCTCCCCACCCGTGCCGGCCCCATGAGTCCACGAGTGCGAAAGGACATGACCCATCGGCGGGAAGTGGCACGACCACGACTCCGCCCTCCGGCGTCAGCCGCCCTCTCGGCGGTGCCAGGAGACACGACGAACACCACCAGCGGACATGCGTCCACGGCTGGTGGTGCTTCGTCTTCCGTCCCTGCCACCTGCTGAGGAGGAAGTCCTGTCCACCCCGCTCGACCTGTACCGCCCCGGTCTCGCCGTCGGCCGTGACGCCCAGGTCCTGTACCGCGCTGCCTCGCCGGAGTTCTCCGGCTGGCTGGAGCACACCCGCCCCGCCGGCGGCTGTGCTCGCCCGATCCGCCTCACCGGCACCATCGCCGCCGTCGACCGGAACACCGGCCGCATCACCGGGCGGCTGCACACCGACGAGCTGCCCGACCGCACGCTGTACAAGGCGTGTGGCAACCGCCGCGAATCGGTGTGCACGGACTGCGCCTGGGTCTACCAGGGCGACGCCTACCAAGTCGTCTGTCGCGGTCTGACCGGCGGCAAGGGCGTCCCCGCCTCGGTCGGCCGACACCCCGTTGTTTTTGCCACCTTCACCGCCCCGTCCTTCGGCCCGGTCCACCACCGGCACATCCCGCGCCACACCTGCCGCAACCGGCAGCGCTGCGACTGCCGCCCCGCGCCCTGCCGCGCCCGCAGCAACGCCGGCACCTGCCCGCACGGGCAGCCCGCAGGGTGCTTCGCCCGTCACGACGCCGACGATCCGCGGCTCGGCCGCCCGTTGTGCCTCGACTGCTACGACCACGCCCACCAGGTCGTCTGGAACTACTTCTCCGGCGAGCTGTGGCGGCGCACCAAACAGGCCGCCGACCGCCGCCTCGCCGCCGTCTGCCGCAAGCGCGGCATCCCCTTCGTCCAGGTCGTCACCGCCTCGGGCAACGTCCGCTGGGTGCCGCCCGTGCGGGTGTCGCACGGCAAGGTCGCCGAGATGCAGCGCCGGGCCGCCGTGCACTTCCACGTCCTGCTGCGCCTCGACGGCGTCGACCCCGACGACCCGGACGCGCTCGTGCCGCCACCGGCCGGAATCACCGTCGACGACCTGGAAGACGCGATCCACGTCGCCGCCCGGCAGATCACCGTCACCACGTCCCCGCACCCCGACCAGCCCGAAGGCTGGCTGATCGCCTGGGGTGAGCAGGTCGACGTGCGGCGCATCAACACCGCTGGCGGTGAGGCAAGGTGGCCGCCTACCTCGCCAAGTACGCCACCAAGGCCACCGAAGCCACGGGCCACTCGTCCGCCCGGCTCACCCCTGCCACGATCGACGACAACGCCGATCCCGAAGGTGACCACCTCGCCCGCCTCATCGGCGCCTGCTGGCACCTCGGCCGCCCCGCCCCCACCGACACCAGTAGAGGCGCCGCAACCGCCAACGACCGTCAAGACAGCCTTGACGTCAAACCCAACGTCTACGGCGGCCTGCGCCGCTGGGCACACATGCTCGGCTTCGGCGGCCACTTCCTCACCAAAGCCCGCCGCTACTCCGTCACCTTCGGCCTGCTCCGGGACACCCGCGCCACCCACCGCCGTACCGAGGACGACCAGGCCGACACGATCACCGTCGGCACCCTCACCTACATCGGGTCCGGCTGGCTCACGGGCGGCGACGCCCTGCTCGCCAACACCGCCGCCCGGCAGCGACGCGAGAGCAGACGCATCGGCCGGGAAGAACTGGCCCATGAAGCCTGGCTCACCGGAGCCGCCGCATGACCCACGACCTCCGCCCCCGCTGGTACTCGCCCGCAGAGGTCGCCGTGCTGCTCGGCTTCGGCATCTCCAAGGTCAAGATGAAGATCGCCACCGGTGAGCTGCGCTCCATCAAGGACGGCAAGTACCGCCGCATCCTCCCCGAATGGGTCGACGACTACATCCGCGACCAGATCGAACGTGAGGAGGCCGCCTGATGCCCGGACGCGCACGAGCCAACGGCGAAGGCTCCATCTTCCCCTACCGCAACGGCTTCGCCGGCTACGTCTGGGTCACCAAGCCGGACGGCAAGCGCACCCGTAAGTACGTCTACGGCAAGACCCGGGATGCGGTCCACGACAAGTGGATCAAGCTGCACCAGCAGGCGAAGCAGGGACCGGTGGCGACCAGCGTCCCCACGGTCGGCAGCTTCCTCGACTGGTGGCTGGCCGAGATCATTCAGCCGAACCGGGCACCGTTGACCTACGCCACCTATGAGACGTTCGTCCGGCGGTACATCGCCCCCGGCCTCGGGGCCAAGCGACTCGACCGGCTCCAGTCGCGGGACGTGCAGACGTGGATCAACCAGGTGGCCCGGACCTGCCAGTGCTGCGCCCAGGGCAAGGACGCGGCCCGGCCGAAGGACAAGAGGCGCTGCTGCGCTGTCGGTCGCTGCTGCCATGCGATCCCGTCGACGCGCACGGTCAGCGACATCCGGGCCGCGCTGAGAGCCGCCCTCACCCATGCCCAGGCCGAAGACCTCATCGCCAAGAACCCGGCCGTGCCGGTCACCCTGGCCACGGTCCGTCGCCGCCGGGGCAGGTCGTGGTCAAGTGACGAGGCCCGCAAGTTCCTCGAATCGGCCCGGGCCGACGAGGACCCGCTCTACGCGGCCTACGCCCTGGTCCTCGTCGTCGGGCTACGCAAGGGCGAGGCGCTGGGACTCACCTGGGAGGACATCGACCTCGACGCCGGAGAGCTGACCGTCGGCCGCCAACTGCAACGCGTCCGCGGGCAGCTCCTTCACCGCGACACCAAGACTCAGGCGTCCGACGCCACCCTTCCCCTGCCCGACATCTGCCTGACGGCCCTCAAGCTACGCAGCGAACAACGCGACGAGGCACGAGCAGCCGCCGGGGCATGGCACGAAAACGATCTCGTATTCACCACGCGCTACGGCACACCGATCGAGCCGCGCAACTTCCAGCGGTCCTGGCAAACGCGGTGCGACAGAGCAGGGGTCCGCCCGATTACCGTCCACGACGCAAGGCGCACCTGCGCGACTCTCCTGGCCGACCTGGACGTGCATCCGAGAGTCGCCATGCAGGTCCTCCGGCACGCCCGCTTCTCGGTAACGATGGAGATCTACACCCAGGTCTCGTCCAAGGCGACGCGGGATGCCCTCAAGCGCCTCGGCGACTCGCTCGGCATCTGACCGAGACGGACAGAGACGGGTACTGGTTCAGTTCTCGCGGTTCGGGTCGCCGAGAACGTCCCACTCCTCAGGTGCTGGGAAACGGCTGCCAGTACGGCAGATAGAACGGTCGCCACGTCGAAGTGGCCATCGAAAAGGACTCCAGCTCCGGGTCCGCGAGCATGCGGTATACGAACTCCGTCATGGACATGTCGAACCGGTGCCACGGGTGGGGCGGGTCGTGCCGGGCGACCACGGGCCAACGATCAGACTCCACCGAACGGTCCGCCAGCCAGAAGTACTGACCCCCGGACGAGTCGTGACCCCATTCGATCAGCCCGGACCCCTTGTCGGGCCCGTACAGATCGTGCGGGGCGTACAAGCGCGCGGCAGGATCGTCCTGCTCGCTCACCCAACGCCGGCTGGAGTTCCACCACCCGAGCAGCGAAGTCGAATCGTGATCGTCGGTCGGTCGCAGCAGGTCAAGGACCCCCATGAACAGGCCCGGCACGAACCGCCGGCACAACTCCTTGAAGTCGCTAGGCAGCGTGACGCCGAGCTCGGCCTCCGCCTGCTCCCAGCCGGCCCCGCCCTCAGGCTCGTGGTGCCATCCGGTCACGTCGATGATCCGGTCGATCCACGACAGCTGATCGTTCACGGCCGGCAAAGTAACAGCACAGGCCGACATCACCTCGCCTGGTCGTCACCGCCCGCTGACCGCTGCTGTACCTCGCTGCTGTACGGGCAGCAAAAAGGCCATCCCCGACGACCGGGAATGGCCTTTGACCTGCGTGGGCGATACTGGGATCGAACCAGTGACCTCTTCGGTGTGAACGAAGCGCTCTCCCGCTGAGCTAATCGCCCTCAGCGCGGATGACTGTACCTGATCCTCTCCCCCTGCCGCGAATCCGGGGTCAGTGCGTCGCGAGGTAGTGCAGCGCCCGAGCGACGAGGTCGATGCCGAGGCTGTACTTGAGCGACAGCCAGACCACCGTGGCGACGAAGACCAGGCCCACCGAGCCGAGCAGGAAGCGCACGCCCAGTGACCGGTCCTTCACCCACTGCGTCCAGTTGTGCACGTGTCGCCGGGTGAAGCCGAGCAGCCGGCGGGCCCAGTGGAACTCCACGGCCCAGATGCCCAGCCCGGCGATCACCAGCAGCCAGCCGGGCCCGGGCAGCGGGATGAGGGCGATGCCGATGGTGACCACGAGGGCGCCGGCGACGGCGATGAAGATCTTGAGGGCGACCCGGCCGGTCGGGTTCGCGCGGATCAGGTCCAGCGTCATGCTGACCCGCTGCCGCCAACCCGGCCGGGGCCGGCGGTCGGCCACGGCGGTGCCGCCGGCGCGCTCGGACGCCCCGCGCCCGGCCTCCGGCCGACCGTGCCGGTCGTGCTGTTCCATCGGCACCCCGTACCCCCGCTTTTCGGCTGCTCGGACCGCGACGTTCGGCGGCCGCGACGCGGCCATCGGATCCACTGAGGATCGTTTCGTGACCATTTCCACCCCCAGTGTCGCGCGGAACCGTCACCCCTTCCGACGACTGGACGTTACCGGAGTAAGTCGACGACTGAACCACCCGATGCCGGGCGGGATCACGCACTGGGCAGAACCGGAAATCCTACATGAATTCTCACATTCTGGCGGCCTTTCCGACCCCCTTCCCACCACTGGGTGAAGTCAGCGTATGGCGGAGCGTAGCCAGGAGTAGCACCTGAGTATGGGAAAAAGCGGGACACGCGCGTTCCGCAGCGGTGCCGGGGGGAGAACGTCCATGAGTGTCATCCGACCGACGACCGTAGAGGTCGAGACGTCGCTAAGGCTCGTCGCGCCTGACGCCACCGCCTTGCCGGTGCGTGCCAGCCTGCGCTACGACCCTGCTGACCCGTATGCGGTCCATGTCCTGTTCCACGCCGAATCGGCCGGCGGCGAGGCGGTGAGCTGGTCCTTCGCCCGCGAACTGCTGGTCACCGGCCTCGACGAGCCGGCCGGCATCGGCGACGTGCGGGTTTGGCCGTGGGCCACCCCGCGCGGGGACTTCGTCGCGCTGGCGCTGTCGTCACCCGACGGCAACGCCCTCTTCGAGGTGCCGCGCAGCGTCCTGGTGCGCTTCCTGCGGCGGACCTACGTCGTCGTCCCGCGCGGCCGGGAGGCCGAGCACCTGGACGTCGACACGGCGGTGAACCGGCTGCTCGCCGGCCGCTGACAAACCGGAGCAAACCGGCCAGACGGGGCCGCGCGGATCTGCCGAGTCCGCGCGGCTCCGGCTCACCCGGCCGTACGCGGGCGGCCTCCCGCCGCGGGCCGGGCTCAGCCGTGGGTGGTGATGCCGCCGTCGACCGGGATCACCGCGCCGGTCAGGTACGCGCCGGCCCGGGACGACAGGTAGATCGCGGTGCCCGCCATGTCCTCCGGCCGGCCGATGCGGCCCAGCGGCACCTGCGACTCGATGGCGGCCCGCGACTCCGGGTCGTCCAGCGCGAACGCCATCATCTTGCTCTCGAACGGCCCCGGCGCGATCGCGTTGACGGTGATCTGCTCGCCGGCCAGCTGGTGGGCCAGGCTGCGGGTGAGCATGTGCACGGCCGCCTTGGTGGCGGAGTACGCGTACACCTCCATCCAGGGCACCCGGATGCCGTCGATCGAGCCGATGTTGATCACCCGGGCCGGGTCGTCGGCACTGGCCGACGCGCGCAGCGCGGGCAGCAGCGCGGTGGTGAGCCGGAAGACGGCCTTCACGTTGACCGCCCAGAGCTTGTCGAACGCGCTCTCCGGGTACGACTCCAGCGGCGCGCCCCAGGTCGCCCCGGCGTTGTTGACCAGCACGTCGAGCCGGTCGACCCGGTCCCGGACGGCCGCGGCGAGGCCCTCGGCGCCGGCGTCGTGGCCCAGGTCGGCGGGGATCGCCTCGCAACGCCCCTCGGCGGAGAGCTCCTTGGCCACCTGCTCGCAGACGTCGGCCTTGCGGGACGAGATGATCACCCGTGCGCCGGCCCGGACGAAGCCCTGGGCGATCATCAGGCCGATCCCCCGCGAGCCACCGGTGACCAGGACCGTCTTGCCTTCGACCGAGAACAGATCCGTCATGCCCATCCCATCGCGAGTCGGCCCTACCGCTCGGTAACGTAGCCCGCCCCCGGGATCCGGACAACCCCCGCCCCACCTCGCACGGCTGACCGCACGGCACGGATCTCACGCGGGGAATGTCGGGGACCCGACGGGTGTGACGGCACTCGACGCTGTCGAGGTGCGCCGGCCGGCGCCTCGGGCTACCGTCGCAGGCGATGGTCCCTTCCGGTCAGCTCTCCCCGGCGTCGTACCCCACCGGCGCGTCCGATCCCGCCGAGATCGACACCCTCACCCTGGGTGACCTCGCCCCGGGCCCCGGCTGGCGGCGCCCGGTGCTGCTCGAGCGGGAGCTGCTCGTGCTGACCACAGGCGGACACGGCACCGCGGAGGTGGACTTCCGGGCGCTGCCCTGCCGGCCCGGCACCCTGCTGCGGATACACGCCGGGCAGGTGCTGCGCTGCGCCGGCCCGCACCTGGACGCCACGGTGGTGCGCTGGGAGGCCGACGCGCTGCGCGGGCTGGACATCGACCCGGACGCGGTGCCGACCTGGCTGCAACTGGCCGGCGAGGACGAGGACGCGGTGATCACCGAGGTCAGCCAGCTCATGGTGGACTGCCAGCGGCACTGCGGGGTGCCGGCCGCCCGCGCCCTGCTCCGCCACGAGCTCGCCGTACTGCTGCTCCGGCTGGCGCTGCTGCCCAGCGGCGGCCGACCGGCGCCGCGCGCCGAGACCGCCACCTTCCACCGGCTCTGTCGGGAGATCGAGCGCGGCTACCAGCACACCCGCCGGGTCGAGGACTACGCCGCCCGGGTCGGCTGCTCGGTGCGGACGCTCACCCGGGCCTGCCTCGCGGTCACCGGGCGCAGCGCCAAGCAGGTGGTCGACGAGCGGGTGGCCCTGCAGGCCAGCCGGCTGCTGGCCGCCACCGACGAGCCGATCGCCCGGATCGGCCGCCGCCTCGGCTTCTCCGAGCCGACGAACTTCGGCCGCTTCTTCACCCGCGAGGTCGGGGTGAGCCCGGGCGCCTTCCGGGCCGCCCGCGAGCAGCCCGTCCCCGGGCCGGTCGTGCGGCCCCGCCCGCCCGCCGACCCGCTCACGAGCACCCGCCGGGCATGATGTCCGGGTGCGGATCTCCGCACGCGGCGACCACCCGGCGGCGCTGAGCCTCGCCGCCGCGGTGCACCGGACGGTTCACGAGGTGTCCCGGCCCGGGATAACCGGTGGCCGCTTCCCGCCCACGTTCGTAGGTTGAGCGCCCCGCCCGACGCCCGGGAGCCACGCTGATGCCCACCGCCACCCTGCACACCGACCGGCTGCTGCTGGAGCGCTACCGACCCGACGACGCCGCGGCCTTCGTCGCCCTGTTCACCGACCCGGAGGCGGCCCGGTTCATGGGCGACGGCCCGCTCACCGCCGACGAGGCCGGCGCGCTCTTCGGCCGGGTGTTCAGCAAGGTGTACGCCGCGGACCTGTTCGACGTCTGGGCGGTGCGCCGCGACGGCCGCTACGTCGGGCACGCCGAGATCAAGCGGACCGACCAGGTGGCGGGGCACGAGATCATCTACGCGCTGGCCAGGCCGGCGTGGGGGGCGGGCCTCGGCACCGAGGTGGCCCGGGCCCTGGTCGGGTACGGCTTCGACACCCTCGGCCTGTCCCGGGTGTACGCGACGGTCGCCGACGCCAACCACGCCTCGCTGGCGCTGCTGGCCAAGCTCGGCTTCACCCACGAGCGGGACATCGCCGAGGACGACGGCAGCGTCACCCGGGTCCTGGCGCTCGACCGCCCGGCCGGCTGACCCACCGGCGCCCGTCGCGGCGGGCTGGTCACCTCCGCCGCCTCCGCCCGCCTCGCCCACGGGTGAACCGTCCGCGTCCGGCTCTGTCGAACAGGGACGGTCCCGGCCCTCCGGCCGCGTCCGGGCCGGGTTTTGCGAATCGCCCTTGCGGGCATGTTCGGTTCCGACACGGCAGGGAATGGTGACGAAGGGAGCGCCGCGATGGGTCTGATGTTCCGCAAGCGCAAGAAGTACGGGCCGATCATCCTCAACTTCACCGAGAACGGCTTCTCGTCCTGGAGCATCAAGATCGGTCGCTGGTCCTGGAACTCGCGGGCCAGGGCGCACCGCGTCGACCTGCCGGGCCCGCTGTCCTGGAAGCAGGACAAGTCCCGGACCTGACGTCCGGGCGTCGAGCGGGGTGCCGGTGCGACCACCGGCACCCCGCTCGGCGTCCAGGGCCGGTTCAGGCCGGCTCGACGGCGGTGACGACCACGTCGCCGCCGAGCCGGCCGTGTTCCGGGTCGCGGCGGACCGCTCCGGAGTGGAGCAGGCCGGTCAGCGCCCGGACGGCGTCGGCGGAGCGGTAGACGGTCGAGGTGAGCGCGTGCCGGCGCAGTTCGGTGACCGTACGGGGGCCGGCGCGGTGCAGCTCGGCCAGCAGTTCCCGGCGCAGCGGGCCGGGCTCGGGGTCCAGCGCGATGTCCAGCAGCCGCCCGGCGGGGTCGGCCGGGTCGCGGTAGCGGACCCCGGCGTACTCGTCGACCGCCCAGAGCGCCTCCTTGAACGCCTCCAGGCTCTTGTCCGAACCGGTGGCGAAGGCCAGCCGCCGCGCCGGTGAGCCGTCGGCCGGGACCAGGTCCACCTCGGTCACCAGCGGGAACCCGGCGGCGCCGAGCGCGGCCCGGGTCGGGGCGTCGGCGGCGGTACGCAGCAGCAGCTCGGCCGGGCGTCCGAGCGCCGCGGCGGCCAGCACGGCCGGATCCGGCGGGGTGGGGTCGTCCACGAACGACAGCGTCGGCGCGCCGGCCGCCCCGGCCGCCTTCAGCGCGACCGGCAGCCGGTCGGGTGTGCCGGGCACCAGGTGCACGGCCACCTCGGCCGGCAGCTCCGCCTCGGCGGCGCCGAGCCGGGCCGGCAGGTCCCCGCTCCCCGCGGCCAGCACCAGCACGGTGAGCCGGCGGCCGCGCAGCCGGTCGGCGTACTCGGCGACCACCCGCAGCGCGGCCTCGGCGCCTCCCGCGTCGTCCGCCGCGTACGCGACGGTGGCCCGGCGGGCGCGGTGCAGCGCCCCCGGCAGCCAGTGCTCCAGGTGTCGGACGAGCAGCTCGCGCAGGACGGCGTCGGTCGGCATGCTGACGTTCTACCGCACCGGGGCGGGCCGGCGCGGCCGGTGGGCCACCGGGTGACCTCAGGCGGGGACGGAGATGCCCACCCCGCCGCGGGTCTGGCCGCCGTAGCGCTGCCGCTCGGCGTCCAGGTCGAGCCGGCCGATCCGCTTCCGGGCGGCCAGCGCGGCGTCGTCGAGCCGGTCGGCCGGCACCAGCCAGACGATCTCGAACTCCAGGCCGTCCGGGTCCTGCCCGTAGAGGCTCTTGGTGGTGCCGTGGTCGGAGCTGCCGACCAGGGCGCCGGCGGCGGCGAGCCGCTGCGCGGTGGCGGCCAGCTCGTCGAGCGTGTCCACCTCCCAGGCCAGGTGGTAGAGGCCGACGGTGCCGCGGCCCGCGGCGGAGCGGCCGGCGCCGGCGCCGATCTCGAACAGGCCGAGGTCGTGGTCGTTGGTGGAGTCGGGCGCCTGGAGGAAGGTGGCGCCCCGGAAGCCGTCCGGGGTCATCGCCACCGGGCGGAAGCCCAGCACGTCGCGGTAGAAGGCGACGCTGCGGGCCAGGTCACTGACGTAGAGGACGGCGTGGTTGAGCCGGTGGATTCCCATGCCCCGACGCTAGCGCGATTTGGTTGAGCGTTCAACTAAACGGGGTATGATGGCCGCCATGACCCGCTGGCTGCACCCGGACGAGCAGCGCACCTGGCGTGCCTTCCTGACCGCCTCCCGGGCGCTGATGGAGACCCTCGACCGCGAGCTGCAACGCGACGCCGGGATGCCGCACGCGTACTACGAGATCCTGGTCCGGCTCTCCGAGGCGCCCCAGCGGCGGCTGCGGATGAGCGAGCTGGCCGAGGCCAGCGGCTCGTCGCGCAGCCGGCTCTCGCACGCGGTCTCCCGGATGGAGGCCGCCGGTTGGGTCCGCCGCGAGGAGTGCCCGACCGACCGGCGCGGGCAGGTCGCGTTGCTCACCGAGGAGGGCTTCGCCACCCTCGCCGCCGCCGCGCCCGGGCACGTCGAGGGGGTGCGCCAGCACCTGTTCGACGCGCTGACCCCGGCCCAGGTCGACCAGCTGCGCCGGATCAGCGAGACGCTGGTCGAGAACCTGACCGGATCCTGACCGAACCGCTCCGGCGCGGGACTTGTACTTACCGTCGTCGGTTGAGCACGATGGGGCGTGCCCTCCGGCTTCGGTGAACTGACTGATCAGGCGCACCACCTGGTGTCCGCCGGCGACCTCGCCGGCGCCCAGCGGCTGCTCGCCGACGCGCTGACCGACGCCGACCCGCGACCGGCCAACGCCACGCCCGAGCTGGCCGAGGCGGCCAGCCTGCAGGCCCGCGTGCTGGTCGCCCTCGGCGAGCCGCGCTCCGCCCGGGGCTGGGCCGCCTTCGCGTACGCCGCCACCACCCGGCTGCACGGCCGCTCCGACCAGCGCACGGTGGCCGCGGCGGCGACCCTGGCGGCGGTGCTGCACCGGGTCGGCAGCTGGTCCCGGGCCGCCCGGCTCTACCAGGAGGTCATCATCGAGCTGACCGCCCTGGACGGGCCGGAGTCGCTGCGGGTGCTCGCCGCGCACGCCGACCTGGCCACGGTGGAGTACGCCCGCGGCCAGTGCCAGGTGGCCCGGGACCGGCTCCAGGACGCCTGGGAGCTGCACCGCGAGGTGTACGGCGACGGGCACCCCAGCGGCATCAAGATGCTCGCCCGGCTCGGCGCCATGCAGCGCGACTGCGGGCAGTTCGCCGAGGCGCACGACAACCTGGCGCTGGCCCGGGAGCTGTGCCGGCAGCACCTGCCCGCGGACGATCCGCTGGCCGCGCAGGTGGCCACGCTGGCCCGGGCGGCGGCGAACCCCGACCACGTCTGCGCCGAGGCGGCCCCGGTGAGCCGGGAGGGGCCGGTGGTGCCGTCGGCGCGCACCCCGCCGCCCGGCGACGGGCCGGCCGAACCGCACCCGCCGGAGGACTGGCACCCGTCCGACCAGCATCCGCCGGAGGACTGGCACCCCTCGACCGGCTACCACCCGCCCGAGGGCTACCACCCCTCGACCGGCTACCACCCCTCCACCGGCTACCACCCGTCGACGGGCCACCACCCGGCGGAGGGGCCCACCCCGCCGGCGGACGCCGCCGACCCGCCGGTGCCGACGCCCCGGCAGCCGGTGGACGGCCCGACCGCCGCGGCGGACCAGGGCTGGTGGCCGCCCGAGCAGACCCTGGACGACGGGCCGGGCAGCGCGGTGCCCCCGTCGGTGGTCTCGCTGGCCGACGGTCCGGTCGACGAGGTCGACGAGGCCGACGAGGCCGACGGGGTGCACCGGGTGCCCCGGCACACCGGGCCCGATCCGGCGTACCCGCCGTCACGGTTGCTGCCCGTGCCGGTGCACCGGCAACCGGGCCGGCGCACCGACCGGCTGCTGCTGCTCGTCGTCGCGGGCGTGGTCGTGGTGCTGCTCGGCACGGCGGCGGTCATCGCCGGGGTGTCCCGGGTGGACGGCGGCGGCGACCCCGCTCCCCCGGCCGCCACCGGCGGGTCGACCGCCCCGCCCACCACCGGAGCCGCGCCGGCCGCCACCGCGCCGTCCCCGGTCGCGGCGGCCCCGCCGGGCACCCCGCCCGGCGCGGTGACCCTGCGGGACAACCGGGACAACGTCGCGTTGAGCTGGACCTACCCGGCCGGCGGGGAGGGACCGGTGGTGATCTCCGGTGGCCGGGCCGGCCAGGCCCAGACCGCCTTCGCCGACCTGCCCGCCGGCACCACCACCTTCGTCGTCTACGGCCTGAACCGCAGCACCGACTACTGCTTCACGGTCGCGGTGGTCTGGTCCACCGACACGGTGGCCCGGGCCGAACAGGTCTGCACCCGCCGCCGCTGACGGCGCTCCGGCTCCGGCCGGCCGGGTCCCGCGCGCACCGGCTCAGGCCGGCTCGTCCGGCAGGGCGGGTAGCCGCAGCCGCACGCACAGCCCGGGCCCCGGCTCGGCGTCGGCCAGCTCGACCGTGCCGCCGGCCCGGCGGACCAGTTCGCGGACGATGGCCAGCCCCAGCCCGGTGCCGCCGGCGTCGCGGGCCCGGGCGTCGTCGAGCCGGGTGAACCGGTCGAAGACCCGCTCCCGGTCCGCGACCGGGATGCCCGGCCCGTCGTCGGTCACCGTGACCAGGTGGTACGCGCCCGACGCGGAGACCGCGCCGGCCCGGTCCAGTCCCGGGGTCGGCACCGGGCGGCCCGGCGCGGACCGGTCGGCCGGCGGGGCGGGGCCGGCGGCGAGCACCACCTCGGCGCGGGCGTGCCGGACGGCGTTGTCGACCAGGTTGGCCAGGATCCGGTGCAGCTCGTCCGGGTCGCCGACCGTCCAGACCGGCGCCGCCGGCGCGGCCACCCGCACCGGCGGAAACGGGTACCGGGCGGCCACCGCGGCCAGCAGCGCGCCCAGCTCCACCGGCCCGGTGGCCCGCGCCGGTGGCGCCTCGTCCAGCCGGGCCAGCAGCAGCAGGTCGTCGACGAGCCGGCTGAGCCGCTCGGTGTCGGCGAGCAGGTTCGTCGACACCGCCGTCCAGTCGGTGCGCCCGGCCAGCCGTTGCGCCACCTCCAGTTCGGTGCGGATGTTGGCCAGCGGGCTGCGCAGCTCGTGCGCCGCGTCCGCGACGAAGGCGCGCTGCCGGTTCCGGGCCGACTCCAGCCGGCCGAGCATGCCGTTGAGGGTGACCGCGAGCCGGTGGATCTCGTCCCGGGACGCGGGCACGGGCAGCCGGCCGCCGCCGTCGCGTCCGGTGATCTCCTCGGCGCCCCGGCGCAGCGCCTCCACCGGCCGCAGGGTCGCGCCGACCACCCGCCAGGCGACCACGGCGAGGCCGCCCACCAGCAGCGGGAAGCCGATCAGCAGGATGGTGCGGACCACGTGCGTGCTGTGCCGCACGTCCGCCATCGACCGGGCGACCAGCACGGTGCGCGGGTCGGCGGCGGTGCCGGCCGGCACGGCCACCACCCGGACCGGCCCGGGCAGCCCGACCCGGTCCCCCGGCACGGTCAGCCGCTGCCGGGCGTCCCGGTCGATCCGCTCCGGCCGGAGCATCGGCACCAGCCGGTCGGCGTCGATCGAGGCGGCCCGGACCCGGCCGTCGGCGTCGACCACCTGCACCCGGGTCTGACCGGCGGCCACCGGCAGCGGGTCGGGCAGCGCGTCCTCCGCGGCGAGCAGCGCGACCGCGTCGGCGGTGCGGAACGCCTCGGCGTCGACGGAGCGTTGCAGGACGAAGCGGAGCACCCCGAGCAGGACCAGCCCGCCGATCGCCAGCCCGACCGAGAGGCCGAGCACGCCGATCACCATGAGCCGGCCGCGCAGCCCGAACGCCGCCCGCAGCCGGCCGCGCAGCCGTCCGGGGTCGCTCACGTGGCGAGCCGGTAGCCGGCGCCGCGGACGGTCTCCAGCCGCTCCCGCCCGATCTTGCGCCGCAGGTAGCCGACGTAGACCTCGACCACGTTCGGCGCGGTCTCCATGCCGGCGTCCCAGACGTGGTCGAGCAGTTCGGTCTTGGAGACCACCTCGCCGGGGCGGCGCATCAGGTAGGCCAGCAGCGCGAACTCCCGGGCGGTCAGCTCCACCTCGGCGTCGGCCCGGGTCACCCGGCGCCGGGCCGGGTCGAGGGTGAGGTCGCCCACCGCGAGCACCGTCGGGCGTTCCGGGGCGCCGCGGCGCAGAAGCGCCCGCAGCCGGGCCAGCAGCACGACGTACGAGAACGGCTTGGTGAGGTAGTCGTCGGCGCCGCAGTCCAGCCCGTCGGCCTGGTCGTACTCGCCGTCCTTGGCCGAGAGCATGAGCACCGGCAGCCACCGCTCCTCGGCACGCAGCCGGCGGACCACCTCGTAGCCGGAGAGGCCGGGCAGCATGACGTCGAGGATCATCGCGTCGTAGCCGCCGTGCCGCGCCGCGTCCAGCCCGGCCGGGCCGGTCGCCGCCACGTCCACCACGAACCCCTCGGCCTGCAACCCCCGTTGCAGCGCGGAGGCCAGCCGCGACTCGTCCTCCACCACCAGCAACCGCACGGGTCAAGGGTGCCACCCTCGCACGAGGGGCCGTACCGCCGTCCTCAGCGCCCTCTCAGCGTCGACCGGGCAGGATGTGCCCAGGAGGTGCCACACATGTCCGTCCTGAAGAGCCGTCCCGTTCTGCGCTGGCTGGTCCCGGTGACCGCCGCCGCGACCGTCATCGGCGGCGGTGCCGCGATCGGCACGTTCGCCGCCCAGGCCGAGCCGAGCCTGCCGCCGCGCACGGCCGCCGAACTCCTCGTCGACCTGCAGACCTCCCGCCTGGAGGGGCTGTCCGGCACGGTGGTGCAGCGCGCCGACCTGGGCCTGCCCGCGCTGGCCGGCCTGGCCGGCGGCGAGCTGGGCAGCCTGCTGACCGGCACCCACACGCTGCGGGTCTGGCACTCCGGGCCGGACCGGCAGCGGGTCGCGCTGCTGGACACCCTCGGCGAGAAGGACGTCATCCGCAACGGCCGGGACGTCTGGACCTGGGACAGCCGGAGCAACACCGCCACCCACCGGACCCTGCCCGAGGGCACCGACGAGCCGGCGGCGCCCGAGCTGCCGGCCACCCCGCAGGAGGCGGCCGACCGGGCCCTGGCGGCGATCGACCCGAGCACCGAGGTGAGCGTCGGCCGCTCCGCCACGGTGGCCGGGCGGGACGCGTACGAGCTGGTGCTCGCGCCGCGGGACGCGGCGTCGCTGGTGCACCAGGTGCGGATCGCCATCGACGCCCGGGAGCACGTGCCGCTGCGCTTCGAGGTCTTCGCCGACGGCAGCGACCAGCCGGCGTTCGAGATGGCGTTCACCCAGGTGGACTACGCCCGGCCCGACCCGGACCAGTTCGCGTTCAACCCGCCGCCCGGGGTGAAGGTCACCGAGGAGTCGGCGGAGCGGCCGAAGGGCGCGCACCGGGACGAGCGGCCCGCGGGCGAGCGGCCGCAGGTGCGTACGGTCGGCGAGGGCTGGACCACCGTGGTGGTCGCCCGGCTCGACGGCCCGGCCAGGGGCGGCGCCGGCAAGCCGGACGCGGCCCCGGCGGGCGAGGTCGCCGGCGTGCTGGACGCGCTGGAGAAGGTCAGCGGCGACTGGGGCAGCGGGCGGCTGCTGACCGGGAAGCTGTTCAGCGTGCTGCTCACCGACGACGGCCGGCTGCTCGCCGGCGCGGTCACCCCGGAACGGCTCTACCAGGTGGCGAAGGGCTGAACCGGCGCCGGTCGGGGGCTCGCGGTCGCGGGCCCCCGACCGGCCTGACCGGAACGGCGGCGCGGGCCCGAAGCGCTTGGTCCGGCGGACCGGCGCGCGGTATCTTTCTCAGTTCAAACACAAAAAGAACGGCTCAGAAAGCCGTTCCGGGGAAGATACTAACTAATTGGGAGACGGCTTGTCAAGGCACTCCGGCGATTCCGGTGAATTGCAGCCCGACGACGAGATCGGTCGCGAGCAGGAGTACGTCTCGATGCTCTACCGCCGGCTGGACGGGCTGCGCGAGCAGGCCTCCCGGCGGCTGACCGAGGAACTGCGCGCGACCGGCGGCACGTTGCAGGCCCGTTCCCAGCGCGACGGCGCGGTGCGGATGTACGCCGAACAGGTGGAGCAGTTCTCCGCGGTGGAGAACGGCCTCTGCTTCGGCCGGCTGGACACCGACGACGGCGCCCGGCACTACATCGGCCGGATCGGCATCTTCGACACCAGCGGTGACTACGACCCGCTGCTGATGGACTGGCGGGCGCCGGCCGCCCGCGCCTTCTACCTCGCCACCGCCGCCAACCCCCAGGGCGTACGGCGGCGCCGGCACCTGCGCACCCGGGAGCGCAAGGTGACCGCGCTCAACGACGAGGTGCTCGACCTGGCCACCGCCTCCCCCACCGCGCACGAGGAGCTGACCGGGGAGGCCTCGCTGCTCGCCGCGCTCAACGCCGGCCGGACCGGGCGGATGCGCGACATCGTGGAGACCATCCAGGCCGAGCAGGACCGGATCATCCGGGCCGACCTGCCCGGCGTGCTGGTGGTCCAGGGCGGGCCGGGCACCGGCAAGACCGCGGTCGCGCTGCACCGGGCCGCGTACCTGCTCTACACCCACCGCCGGGAACTCTCCACCCGCGGCGTGCTGCTGGTCGGCCCGAACGCGACGTTCCTGCGCTACATCTCCCAGGTGCTGCCCGCGTTGGCCGAGACCGGCGTGCTGCTGCGCACCCAGGGCGACCTCTTTCCCGGGGTGAGCGCCCGGCGCGCCGAGAGCGCCGAGGCCGCCGCGCTCAAGGGCCGGCTGGTGATGACCGAGGTGCTCGCCGCCGCGGTGCGGGACCGGCAGTGGGTGCCCGACGAGCCGCTGGAGATCGAGCTTCCGCAGCAGGAGGTCCTCCGGCTCGACCCGGAGACCGTCCGCGCCGCCCGGGAGCGGGCCCGCCGTTCCGGGCGGCCGCACAACCTGGCTCGGGCGCTCTTCGACATCGAGATCGTGCACGCGCTGGCCGACCAGGTCGCCGAGCGGATCGGCGCCGACCCGCTCGGCGGGGAGAACCTGCTCGACGAGGCCGACGTCGCGGAGATCCGCCGGGAGCTGCGCGAGGAGCCCGAGGTGCGAGCCGTGCTGGACCGGCTCTGGCCGGTGCTCACCCCGCAGCGGCTGCTCGCCGACCTGTACGCCTCGACCGAGCGGATCGCCACCGCCGCGCCGATGCTCACCGACGCCGAGCGGGCCCTGCTGCACCGGGAGCCGGGCGGCTGGACGCCGGCCGACGTGCCGCTGCTGGACGAGGCGGCCGAGCTGCTCGGCGAGGACGAGCGGGCCGCGACGGCGCGCCGGGAGCGGATCCGGGCGCTGCAACGCGAGTACGCCGAGGGCGTGCTGGAGATCGCCCGGGGTTCCCGGTCGATCGACGTGGAGGACGAGGCCGAGGGCGGTGAGATCCTCGGCGTGACCGACCTGCTGGACGCCGACCGGCTGCTGGAGCGGCAGGAGGAGGTCGACCGGCTGACCACCGCGCAGCGGGCCGCCGCCGACCGGAGCTGGGCGTTCGGGCACGTCATCGTGGACGAGGCGCAGGAGCTGTCGCCGATGGCGTGGCGGCTGCTGATGCGTCGCTGCCCGAGCCGGTCGATGACCATCGTCGGGGACGTGGCGCAGACCGGCGCGCTGGCCGGCACGCCGTCCTGGGCCGACGCGCTGGAGCCGTACGTGGCGCAGCGCTGGCGGCTGGAGGAGCTGACCGTCAGCTACCGCACCCCGGCCGAGATCATGGCGGTCGCCG
The DNA here is from genome assembly GCF_056780015.1 of Micromonospora sp. R311. Lineage (NCBI taxonomy): Bacteria > Bacillati > Actinomycetota > Actinomycetes > Micromonosporales > Micromonosporaceae > Micromonospora > Micromonospora sp. R311. The sequence goes on along the minus strand of NZ_JBSWCE010000039.1, from coordinate 25,717 downwards.
CGGACGTGCTGGCCGAGATCGATCCGGCGCTGCGCCCACCCCGCTCCGTACGGGAGAGCGGGCACCCGCCGTGGGACCGGGCGGTGCCGCCGGCGCGGCTGGCGGCGGAGCTGGTCGACGCGGCGGGCCGGGAGGCCGCCGGGCTGGCCGACGGCCGGCTCGGGGTGATCGTGCCGGCCGGCCGGGTGGCCGAACTCGGCGCCGCGGTCACCGCCGCGCTGCCGGAGGCGGCCGTGGGCGAGCACCCGGAGCTGGAGAGCCGGGTGGTGGTGCTGACCGTCGCCCAGGCCAAGGGCCTGGAGTTCGACTGCGTCCTGGTGGTGGACCCCGACCGCATCGTCGCCGAGTCCCCCCGCGGCCGCAGCGACCTCTACGTAGCCCTCACCCGCGCCACCCAACGCCTAAACATCCTCCGCCCCACCCCCTAACCTCGCCATCCGGCCCGTCCGGCGTGTTGATCATGAGGTTGGCGGCGATGTGGATCTCGTCCACTGCCGCCAACCTCATGATCAACGGGCTTACCGCGGCTATTCGGTGGTGGAGTTGCCGGGCCCGGTGGCGATGGTGGACTGGTCGCTGGTGGAGCCGCCGGTCGGGGTGCTCAGGCCGCCCGTGGTGGCGTCGCCGGTGGTGGTCGGGGCGACCTTGCCCGGGTGCCGCTCCGGCTGGCGGGCCAGCCGTCGCACGCTCGCCGGGCCGGCGGTGCCGCCGGTCGTGGTGACCGCGCCCTGACCGCGGGTGGGACCGCCGTCGCGCAGCACGTTGGCGTCCACCGGCGCGTGCGCCGGGTCGTCCGGGTCCTCGTCCTGGATCACCCGCTGCACGTCGGTGGGGGGCACCGTCACCTCGTCCAGAGCGCCCTCGCCGTACACCCCGCCGGCGATCCGCTCCTCGGCCCGCCGGGCGGCGTCCTGTCGCATGTCGTCCTCACGCACGATCCATCACCTCGCAGAAACGTCGGTCTTTCTGCGTGCCCGACGACCCGCCGGCCAAACCCCCACCGCCGGTTCACCGGGGTGTCTCCCGCCGCTCGCCTCCCGGCCGTCCCGGCTGCCCATGCTGACCGGCGGACCGGCGGGAGATCCCCGCCGGAGGGAGAGAGGACAGCGTGCGCACAGTACGCCGTACCGCCGTCGCGGCCCTGGCGGCGGCGACCGTGGCGACCGGTCTCGCGGTGCCCGCGGAGGCGAAACCGCGACCGGACCGGACATTCGACGTGCAGGCCCACCGCGGCGGCCTGGGATTACGGGTGGAGAACACCCTCGCCTCCTTCGGCAACGCCCTCCAGCTCGGGGTGAGCACCCTGGAACTGGACGTGCAGATCACCGAGGACGGGCAGGCCGTGGTCACCCACGACCGGAAGGTCAGCGGCGCCAAGTGCCTGGACACCGCACCGGTGACGCCGGGCGACCCGGAGTTCCCGTACGTCGGCAGGTACGTCAACACGCTCACCCTGGCCCAGGTGCGGACCCTGGACTGCGGGTCGAGGACGCTGCCCGACAAGCCCGGCCAGCTCGCCGTGCCGGGCGCCCGGATGCCGCTGCTGCGCGAGGTCTTCGCGCTGGTCAAGCGCTACCGGGCGGACGACGTGACGCTCAACGTGGAGACCAAGGTGGAGGCCGGCGCGCCGGCCGAGACCGCCCCGCGGGAGCAGTTCGTGCAGGTCACCGCGGCCGAGATCCGGCGCGCCGGGCTGCTGCGGCAGGTGACCGTGCAGAGCTTCGACTGGGGCGCGCTGATGCGGATGCGCCAGGTCGAGCCGCGGCTGCCGCTGGTCGCGCTGACCAACTACGACTTCCTGCAGACCGGCCGGGCGGGCGCCTCGCCGTGGCTGGGCGGGCTGGACATCGACGACTTCGGGGGCGACCCGATCCGGGCGGTCCGCAGCTTCGGCGCCGACGCGTTCTCCCCGGTGCACGGCTTCCCGCAGAACGGCACGGTCACCGACCCCGGCTACCGTCCGTACGTCACCCGGGAGCTGGTGGCGCGGGCGCACCGCTACGGCATCAAGGTGATCCCGTGGACGGTGGACGACGTGCCGACCATGGCGAAGCTCGTCGACGACGGCGTGGACGGGATCATCACCGACTACCCGGACCGGCTGCGCGGCCTGCTCGCGCAGCGCGGCCACCGGCTGCCGAAGGCGTACGCCTCGCCGTTCGACGTCCAGGCGCACCGGGGCGGCCGGGCGACCCGGCCGGAGAACACCCTGCCCGCCTTCGGGCACGCGCTGGAGAACCGGGCGATCTCCACTCTGGAGCTGGACACCGGGGTGACCGAGGACGGCGCGCTGGTGGTGCTGCACGACCGGACGGTCAACGGCTCGCACTGTGTCGACACCGCCCCGGCGCGCCCGGGTGACCCCGAGTTCCCCTACGTCGGCAGGCCGGTGCACCAGCTGACCCTGGCGCAGCTGCGGACCGTCGACTGCGGCACCAGGACCCTGCCCGAACTGCCCGCGCAGGTGCCCGCCCCGGGCGCCCGGATCCCGACCCTGGACGAGGTCTTCGCGCTGGTGAGGGCGAGCGGCCGGGACGACGTCCGGCTGAACATCGAGACGAAGCTCAGCCCGCTGGTCGACGACACCGAGCCGTACGCCAGCTTCACCCGCAAGCTGGTCACCGCGATCGAGCGGGCCGGCTTCACCGACCGCGCCACCATCCAGTCCTTCGACTGGCGGACCATCACCTACGCCCGGAAGCTGAACCGGCGGATCGGCACGGTCGCCCTGGTCTGGCAGTACGGCCCGGCCGAGTGCGCCAGCCTCGCCGACGAGTGCTCGCTCCAGGCCGCGTACGGCGACCCGTCGGTGCGCAGCCCGTGGACCGGCGGGCTGGACTGGTGGAGGTACCAGGACCTGGGCCGGCTGACCCGGGCGGTGGGCGCCGGCACCGTGTCGGCGAACTGGCAGGTGCACGACCCGGCTCAGGGCACGGTGGCGGACGCCGACTGGTACCTGCGGGAGAACCCGGCATACTTCCACGGACCGGACGTGCGGACCCTGCAGAGCCGGTACGGCCTCAAGGTGGTCCCGTACACCGTCAACGACGCCCGGGTGATGCAGCGGGTGATCGACCTCGGCGTCGACGGCGTGATCACCGACGATCCGGACCTGCTGGTCGGCGTGGCCATCCGCAACGGCCTGCGCTGACCTACCCCGCCGGTGGCGCCCGGTCCCGGCGCCACCGGCGGATCCCGGATTTCGGCCGATGTCCCGGTGTTACTGCCCCCGGAGGGTCGGGTAGTCGGGGGGTGCCCCCGCCAGGAACGCGAAACCGTGCCGTGGCCGAAACGCGGTAGCGGGGCGAGGGAATGCAGGTAACGACTCATCGCATCCGAGGAGGACAAGATGAGCACGCAGGCTGCATCCACCAGGCCGGTGAACCGGCCGCAGGCGGACGTGCAGAATCGCCCGTCGATGCAGGAGACGCCCACCCGTCCTATGCCGGCGATTCCGGACGGACGGCGGGAGGCCATGCAGGCGCCCGGCACGGAGACCAAGCCGTCGCTGCGGACCACCGAGTTCTGGGTCTACATCGCGGCGGTGATCGGTGTGCTGGCCGCCTCGCAGCTGGCCGGGAAGAACTCGGCCGGGGTGGACATCTTCCGGGCCGACAACGCCTGGTTCCTGATCACGCTGCTGACCCTGGGTTACCTCGGTAGCCGCGGTCTGGCCAAGGCCGGTAGCAACTGGCGCAGCGCCGAGGAGCGCAAGGCCCGGCACTGACCGGGTACCTTGTCACACCACTCGGTGGCCTCCGGGATCCGTCCCGGAGGCCACCGTCGTGTGTGGTGCTACTCCTCGAAACCGCCGAAGTCCGCGCCGAAGTCGCCCTCGACGGCGTCCTCGATCATCTCGCCGGCGATCATGCCGCCGGCCACGCCGAGCGCCGCCCCGGCGACCATGCCGCCCATCCCGTGCCCCCGACCGCGCGCGTGCGGCACGCCGAAGCCCTGGCCGCGCAGGCTGCCGTAGCGGGAGGTGGTCTCCCGCAGCCAGCCGTCGACCACCTGCGCCCAGTCGACCCGGTCGGCGTCGGCGTGCGGGACCCGGTAGCGGCCGAAGGCGTCGTGCCCGGCGCTGAGGAAGCCGCCGCGCTTGTCGCACTCCAGGATCACGTCCACCCCGTCCCGGCTGGTGACGAAGGTCAGCTCCACCTCGGTGACGGTCCGCGCGTACTGCGGCGCGGCGAAGAACTCGATCTCCTGGTAGAAGGGGAGCGTCTGCTGCACCCCGTGGATCCGGCCACGCTCCAGGTCGGCGTGCTTGAACCGGAACCCGAGCCGCTGGAACGCCTCCAGGATCCGCTCGTGCACCGGCAGCGGGTGCACGTTGACCTGGTCCAGGTCGCTCTTGTCCACCGCCCGGGCCACCGCCAGCTCGGTACGCAGCCCCATCGTCATGCCGCGCAGCCGCTGGCCGTAGACGTCGGTGATCGGGGTCTCCCACGGCACCGGCAACTGGAACGGGATGGCGAGCTGCTGCTTCGGGGCCAGCTGGAGCGGCCCGCTGACCGGCATCCGGTGGAACTCCATGATGCCGGCGTACTCGGTGTCGCCGCCCTCGATCTCGACCCGGGTGACCAGCCCGATCACGACCTGCTCGATGTTCGCCGGGGCGTCCCCGCCGAGCAGGTTCACCTGACCCTCCAGGGTCAGGCCCGGACGGGTGTTCGGGTTCGTCAGGACGGTGTCCACGCTGGGACCGCCCACGCCGAGCGCGCTCAACATCTTCTTGAAGACCATCGGAACTCCCGTGCGACCGGTCCCCGCTCCACCCTGGAACGGGACGCTCACGCGGGCACCCTAGCCGCCGGCCCTGTGAGGTGCCTGTGAGCCGCGCCCGGGTCAGTCCACCTCGACGACGACCAGCTCACCGACCTGTTCACCGATCGCGGCCCGCGCCTCCGGCGGCAGCCTGCCGTCGGTGATGAGCACGTCGGCGTCCTCCAGCGGGGCGATGGTGGCGATGCCGATGGTCTCCCACTTGGTGTGGTCGGCCAGCACCACCAGCCGGCGCGAGGCGTTGATCAGGCACCGGTTGACCCCCGCCTCCAGCAGGTTGGGGGTGGTGAAGCCGGTGCGGGGGCTCATCCCGTGCACGCCGAGGAAGAGCAGGTCGACGTTGAGGGCGCCGATCGCCGCCTCGGCGACCGGGCCGGTCAGCGCGTCGGACGGGGTGCGGATGCCGCCGGTCAGCACGACGGTCTGGTCGGCGCGGGGGTTCTGGTAGAGCGCGTCGGCGACTGGGATCGAGTTGGTCACCACGGTCAGGCCGCGCACGTCGGCGAGCAGGGTGGCCAGCGCGGCGGTGGTGGTGCCGGCGGAGAGCGCGATCGCCATGCCGGGCTCGACCAGGGTGGCGGCCCGCTCGGCGATGGCTCGCTTCTCGGCCTGCTGGCGGATCGACTTGGCGGCGAAGCCGGGCTCCTCGGCGGAGCCGGGGCCGGCCAGCGTCGCCCCGCCGTGCACCTTGTCGACCAGGCCCCGCTCGGCCAGCACCTCCAGGTCGCGCCGGATGGTCATGTCCGAGACGCCGAACCGGCTCACCAGGTGGCTGACCCGTACGCCGCCGCGCTGGCGGATCAGCTCCAGGATGGCGGTCTGCCGCTGTTGGGCCAGCATCTGGGTAGCCTCCTTCGCGGCCGTCACTGTACGGCCCTCACGCCGGCCGGGCGGCCCGGTCCTCGCGCACCACGGCCACCTCCCCGGCGGGTACGACCAGCTCACCGGCGCACCGCCCGCCCGTCAACAGCTCGGTGCCGGTGGCGTCGAGCCGGGCGTCCACGCCGGTGTGGTTGAGCACGAAGAGCCAGCTGCGCTCGCCGTCGCGGCGGCGGACCACCTCCACCCCGGCCGGGGCGACCGCCGCCGGGCGGACGCCGGACTCGGCCACCAGCCGGGCCACCAGCCGGTCGGTGGCCGGCTGGTCGAGCCGGGTGCCCAGGTACCAGGCGGCCCCCGCGCCGACCGGGTGCCGGGTCAGCGCCGGCACCCCCGGCAGCGGCCCGTCGGCGTACGCGGCGAGCACCTCCGCCCGCTCGGCGTGCAGCCACTCGGTCCACACGTCGGCCACCGAACCGTCGTCCAGGTGGACCCGCTCGCCTTCGCGCAGCGGGAAGAACTCCTCGGTGCGCACCCCGAGCAGGTCCCGGAACGCCCCGGGATAGCCGCCGAGCCGGATGTGGTCGTGCTCGTCGACGATGCCGCTGAAGTAGGTGACCAGGGCGGTGCCGCCGCCGGTGACGAAGGCGCGCAGCGCCGCGGCGGGCGCGTCGCGGACCAGGTAGAGCGTGGGCACCAGCACCAGGCGGTAGCCGGACAGGTCGGCCGACGGGTGCACGATGTCGGCGGTGATCCCCTGCCGCCAGAGCGCGTCGTAGAGCGCGCGGAGCCGGTCGGCGTAGCTGACGTCGACGCTGGGGTGGGAGTCCAGCTCGGCGCCCCACCACGCCTCGTAGTCGAACAGGATCGCCACCTCGGCGTCCACCCGGCTGCCGCGTACCTCGGCCAGGTTCGCCAGGTCGGCGCCGAGCCGGCACACCTCGCGGAACACCTTGGTCTCCGGCCCGGCGTGCGGGACCAGCGCCGAGTGGAACTTCTCCGCGCCGGCCCGGGAGGCCCGCCACTGGAAGAACAGCACCCCGTCGGCGCCGCGGGCGACGTACGCCAGGCTGTTGCGGCGCAGCTGCCCCGGCGTCTTGGCCACGTTGCGGGGCTGCCAGTTGACCGCGCTGGTGGAGTGCTCCATGAGCAGCCACGGCTCGCCGCCGGCGACCCCGCGGGTGTGGTCGGCCGAGAGCGCCAGCCCGACGTGGGCGTCCGGGTCGGCGGCGGTCAGGTAGTGGTCGTTGGCGACCACGTCCACGTCGGACGCCCAGGAGTGGTAGTCGAGGTACTTCACCCCGGTGCCGATCATGAAGTTGGTGGTGACCGGCTGGCGCACCAGCCGACCCAGCACGGCGCGTTCGGCACGCAGCTGGGCACGCTGCTCGTCGGAGGAGAAGCGCAGGAAGTCCAGCTGCTGGGTGGGGTTGGCGAAGGTGGGCGCGACGCGCGGCGGGTTCACCTCGGCCCAGTCGCCGTAGCGCTGGCTCCAGAAGGCGGTGGCCCAGGCGTCGTTGAGCCCGTCCAGGTCGCCGTGGCGCTCGCGCAGCCAGCGGCGGAACGCCTCGGCGCTGACGTCGCAGTAGCAGTGCACGTTGTGGCAGCCCAGCTCGTTGGAGACGTGCCACATGACCACCGCCGGGTGCTCGGCGTACCGGGTGGCGACGGCCTCGACCAGCGCGAGCGAGCGCTCGCGGAACACCGGCGAGCTGGGGCAGTACGCCTGCCGGCCGCCCGGCCAGAGCACCGCGCCGTCGGCCCGGCGGGGCAGCGTCTCCGGGTGCCGGTGGGCCAGCCAGGGCGGCGGGCTCGCGGTGGCGGTGGCCAGGTCGACCTGGATCCCGCCGGCGTGCAGCGCGTCCAGCGCCCGGTCCAGCCAGCCGAACTCGAACCGGCCCGGTTCCGGCTCCAGCAGGGCCCAGGAGAAGATGCCGACCGAGACCAGGTTGACCCCGGCGCGGCGCATCAGCTCGACGTCCTCGGCCCAGGTCTGCTCGGGCCACTGCTCGGGGTTGTAGTCGGCGCCGAAATAGATGTGGTCACCCTGCCATCGCCGCATGGGAGCAGAGCGTGCCCCGGTGGCGGCGCCAAGTCAACAGTTTCCAACATCGACAGCATTTCCAACGTTTACCTCGTAACGGGCTTGTCACGACTGGGTTATCGGCACCTCACCACCCTCTTGACAGGGCCGGAACGGCGAGTAGCTTGAGGCGCCACTGGCAGTTCGTGTTCGCCAATGTGGATTCACGGTGGATCCGGATGTGGGATCACGACGGCCGGCCCCCGCCACCACTGACGGCCCTCGGGCGCAGCGCACCTTCTCATCCGCAGGAGGCACCATGTCCCGTCCCCGATCCCACGCCGAGTACCTGGCCCGTCTCGTACCGCCCTCGGTCGCCGGCCTGAACCGCCGCTCGCTGCTCGCCGGAGCGGCCGGTGCGGGCGCGCTGGCCGGCACGGGGTTGCTCGCCGGCTGCGGCGACTCCGACTCCGGCGGGTCCGGAGGCAAGACGGTCTCGCTGGGCTCGAACGCGTCCGACCCGACGCCGAAGGACGTCCTCGCCAAGGTGTCGGGGGCCTTCAAGACCTCCTCGGGCGTCGAGGTCGCGATCAACACCGTCGACCACAACACGTTCCAGGAGAACATCAACAACTACCTGCAGGGCAAGCCGGACGACGTCTTCACCTGGTTCGCCGGCTACCGGATGCGGTTCTTCGCCGCCCGCGGCCTGGCCGGCGACGTGTCCGACGTCTGGGGCAAGCTCTCCGGCTTCTCCGAGGCCTTCAAGAAGGCCTCCACCGGCGACGACGGCAAGCAGTACTTCGTACCGTTCTCCTACTACCCGTGGGCGGTCTTCTACCGCAAGTCCGTCTGGCAGCAGCACGGCTACCAGGTGCCGAAGACCCTGGACGACCTGAGCAACCTCGGCGCGCAGATGAAGAAGGACGGCCTGGTCCCGATCGCCTTCGCCGACAAGGACGGCTGGCCGGCGATGGGCACCTTCGACATCCTCAACCTGCGGATCAACGGGTACCAGTTCCACGTCGACCTGATGGCCGGCAAGGAGGCGTGGACCTCGGACAAGGTGAAGAAGGTCTTCGACACCTGGGCCGGGCTGCTGCCGCTGCACCAGCCGGACGCCCTGGGCCGCACCTGGCAGGAGGCCGCCCAGTCGCTGCAGCAGAAGAAGAGCGGCATGTACCTGCTCGGCCTCTTCGTCGCGCAGCAGTTCAACGCCGACGAGCAGGACGACATCGACTTCTTCACCTTCCCCGAGGTCGACTCGACGATCGGGGCCAAGGCCCTCGACGCGCCGATCGACGGCTACATGCTGGCCCGCAAGCCGAAGTCCGAGGCCAACGCCAAGAAGCTGCTGGAGTACATCGGCGGCGTGGACGCGGCGAACATCGCCGTGAAGACCGACCCCGGCACCCTGGTCGCCAACACCGGCGCGGACACCAGCGGCTACACCGCCCTGCAGAAGAAGGCGGCCGAGCTGGTCGGCTCGGCCACCGAGATCGCCCAGTTCCTGGACCGGGACACCCGCCCGGACTTCGCCTCGACGGTGATCATTCCGGCCTTCCAGCAGTTCATCAAGGACCCGAAGGACATCAGCGGCCTGCTGACCAGCATCGAGAACCAGAAAAAGTCGATCTTCACCAGCTGACGGCGAGAGGGGGAGGACAACCGTGTCCGACCTGCCCCTGATCCAAGCGGATCGCGCCGTGCCGTCGCCGGCCGCGGCCACCCCGACGGGTGGCCGCGGCCGCCGGCTACGGCTCCTGTCCCGCACCGACCGCGTGGTGATCGCGCTGATGGTGCTCGTCCCGCTGCTGCTCGTCACCGGCCTCGTCTGGCTGCCGGCCCTGACCACCGTGGTGCTCTCCACGACCAACTGGGACGGCATCGGGCCGCTGGCCGACATCGACTTCGTCGGCGGCCGCAACTACAGCGACGTGGTGAACATCTACCCGCCGTTCGTACCCGCGGTGCAGCACAACCTGCTCTGGCTCGCCGTGCTCTTCCTGGTGGCCACGCCGTTCGGCATGTTCCTGGCCGTCCTGCTCGACAAGGAACTGCGCGGCAGCCGGTTCTACCAGACGGCGCTCTACCTGCCCGTGGTGCTCTCGCTGGCGCTCATCGGCTTCGTCTGGCAGCTCATCTACTCCCGCGACCAGGGCCTGCTCAACGCCGTCCTCGGCAGCAACGTCGACTGGTACGGCGACCCGGGCGTGAACATCTGGGCCGTCATGCTCGCCTCCGGCTGGCGACACGTCGGCTACATCATGCTGCTCTACCTGGCCGGGCTGAAGAGCGTCGACCCGGCGCTGCGGGAGGCCGCGGCCGTCGACGGCGCCTCGGAGCCGAAGGCGTTCTTCCGGGTGGTGTTCCCGGTGATGCGCCCGATCAACATCATCGTGCTGGTGGTGACGGTCATCGAGTCACTGCGCGCGTTCGACCTCGTCTGGGTGGTCAACAAGGGACGCAACGGCCTCGAACTGCTCTCCGCGCTGGTCACCCAGAACGTGGTGGGCGAGGCCAGCCGGATCGGCTTCGGCTCGGCACTGGCCACCATCATGCTGGTCGTCTCGCTGGTCTTCATCACCGTCTACCTGGCCACCGTCATGCGGGAGGACCGATGACCGGCACCGCGACGCTGAACCGCCCCCCGGCCACCGACGAGGCGCCGCGGCGCCAGCGCCGGCTCACCCCGCAGCGGGTGGCGCTGCACGTCTTCCTCGCCGCGGTGGCGGTCGGCTGGCTCTTCCCGATCCTCTGGGCGGTGCTCACCTCGTTGCGCTCCTACGAGTACACCGCCACCAACGGCTACGTCTCGTTCGGTGGCTGGACCATCGACAACTACGTCACCGCCTGGCGTACCGCCGAGTTCGGCAAGCACTTCCTGAACTCCGTCTACATCACGGTCCCGGCCGTGCTGCTGACGCTGTTCCTCGCCTCCTGCGTAGCGTTCGTGATAGCCCGGTTCAGCTGGAAGCTCAACCTGGTGCTGCTCGGCCTGTTCACCGCGGCGAACCTGCTGCCCCAGCAGGCCCTGCTCATCCCGCTGTTCCGGCTCTTCACCCAGGTGCCGCTGCCGGCGTTCATGAGCGACTCGGAGTTGCTGTACGACAGCTACTGGGGGCTGATCCTCATCAACGTCGCCTTCCAGTGCGGCTTCTGCGTCTTCGTGCTGAGCAACTACATGAAGGCCCTGCCGCGCGACCTGTACGAGGCGGCGATGGTCGACGGGGCGAGCATCTGGCGGCAGTACTGGCAGGTCACCATGCCGCTGTGCCGGCCGGCCCTGGCCGCGCTGGCCACCCTCGAGGTGACCTGGATCTACAACGAGTTCTTCTGGGCCACCGTGCTGATGCGCACCGGGGACAAGTTCCCGGTGACCAGTTCGCTGAACAACCTGCGCGGCGAGTTCTTCACCGACAACAACCTGGTCTCGGCCGGCAGCGTGCTGGTCGCGGTCCCGACCCTGGTGATCTTCTTCCTACTCCAGCGGCACTTCGTCCGGGGCCTGACGTTGGGAGCGAGCAAGGGATGACTCTCCTGCACCTGCGCCGTGCGCGGACCAGCCTGGTGCTCGACGCGCGCGGCCCGGGGCTGCCCCGGGTCGTGCACTGGGGCGGCGACGTGGGCGACCTCGACGACGACGGGCTGCGCCACCTCGCCGCGGCGACCGTCGCGCCGGTGGTGCCGAGCAGCTTCGACGCGCCCACCGTGCTGTCCCTGCTGCCCGAGCCGAGCGCCGGTTGGGGCGGCCGGCCGGCGCTGGCCGGGCACCGGGACCGGGCCGCCTGGTCCACCGCGTTCCGGCTGGACGGCCTCGACGTCGCCGACAGCGGCGCGGGAGCCGCCCGGGTCACCGTCCGCGCGGTCGACGCGGACGCGGAGCTGTCGCTGGCCGTCGAGATCGAGCTGGATCCGACCGGCCTGCTGCTGCTGCGGCACCGGCTGCGCAACACCGGCGCCACCCCGTACGAGCTGCGGGAGCTGACCCCGGTGCTGCCGGTGCCACCGGTCGCCACCGAGCTGCTCGACCTGACCGGCCGGTGGTGCCGGGAACGCATCCCGCAGCGGCACCCGTGGCCGATGGGCGCCTGGGTCCGCGAGGGCCGGCACGGCCGGACCGGGCACGACGCCACGCTGCTGCTGGTCGCCGGAACGGCCGGGTTCGGCTTCGGCCACGGCGAGGTCTGGGCGGTGCACACCGCGTGGAGCGGCGACCACGTCACCTACGCCGAACGCCGGCCGGCCGGGGAGTCCACCCTCGGCGGCGGCGAACTGCTCGCCCCCGGCGAGGTGCTGCTCGCCCCCGGCGCGGAGTACGCCAGCCCGCTGCTCTACGCGGCCTGGTCGGACGCCGGCCTGGACGGGTTGAGCGACGTGCTGCACACCCACCTGCGCGCCCGGCCGCAGCACCCGCGCACCCCCCGGCCGGTGACCCTCAACGTGTGGGAGGCGGTCTACTTCGACCACGACCTGGACCGGCTGAAGGCGCTCGCCGACCACGCCGCCGAGGTCGGGGTGGAACGGTTCGTGCTCGACGACGGCTGGTTCCGCGGCCGGCGCGACGACACCGCCGGGCTCGGCGACTGGTACGTCGACGACGGCGTCTGGCCCGACGGGCTGCACCCGCTGATCGCGCACGTCACCGCCCGCGGCCTGCAGTTCGGGCTCTGGGTCGAGCCGGAGATGGTCAACCCGGACTCCGACCTGTTCCGCGCCCACCCGGACTGGGTCCTCAGCGTGCCCGGCCGGCTGCCCCCGCCGTGGCGGCACCAGCAGGTGCTCGACCTGGCCCACCCGGAGGCGTACGGGTACCTGCTCGACCGGCTCGACGCGCTGCTCACCGGGCATCCCGGGATCGGCTACCTCAAGTGGGACCACAACCGGGACCTCACCGACGCCGGCCACCACGGTCGGCCCGGGGTGCACGAGCAGACCCTGGCGGTCTACCGGCTCCTCGACGAGCTGCGCCGCCGCCACCCGGGCGTGGAGATCGAGAGCTGCGCCTCCGGCGGCGCCCGGGTCGACCTGGAGATCCTGGCCCGCACCGACCGGGTCTGGGCCAGCGACTGCAACGACGCCCTGGAGCGGCTGGCCATCCAGCGCTGGACCGGGCTGCTGCTCCCGCCCGAGCTGGTCGGCAGCCACATCGGGCCGGACCGCTCGCACACCACCAACCGGGTGCACGACCTCGGCTTCCGCGCCACCACCGCGCTCTTCGGCCACCACGGGATCGAGTGGGACATCGGCTCGATCGACCCGGCCGACCGGGCCGAGCTGGCCGCCTGGGTGGCGCTGCACAAGCGGCTCCGCCCGCTGCTGCACAGCGGGCGGGTGGTCCGGGTGGACCACCCGGACCCGGCCGTCTGGGCGCACGGCGTGGTCGCCCACGACCGCTCGCAGGCGGTGTACGCGGTTGCCCGGCTGGCCACCTCGGTGGCCCAGGTGCCCGGACCGGTCCGGCTGCCCGGGCTGGACCGGCGGCGGCGCTACACCGTCCGGGCGGCGTCGGGGGTGCCCGGGCCGGCCACCCTGGACCGGGTGCCGCCGCCGTGGCTGGCGGCCGGCGCGACGCTGACCGGGGCGGCGCTGGGCGCCGCGGGGCTGCACCTGCCGGCGCTGCACCCGGAGCAGGCGCTGCTGCTGGAGGTCACCGCGCTCGACTGAGAATCGCCGGGAAATTTCTTCGACGCGGATGTCGAGGACGGGTGCGCCTGCTTCTACCTCGGGGTGAGAGCACCGATGATGGTGCGCAGGCGTGAGGAGCGAGACGTGAAGTACATGTTGCTGATGCAGTTCAGCGCCGCGGGCACGGACTTCCCGACGATCGACACCTGGACCCCGGAGGAGATCCGGGCGCACATCGCGTTCATGGGGGAGGTCAACGCCAAGCTGACCGCCGACGGCGAATGGGTCGACGGCCAGGGCCTGGCCGGCCCGGCACAGGCCCGGATCGTCCGGGCCGGCGAGGGCGGGGCGCCGGTGGTCACCGAGGGCCCGTTCGCCGAGACGAAGGAGTTCCTCGCCGGCTACTGGATCGTGGACTGCGAGACCCCGGAGCGGGCCGTGCAGCTCGCCGCGCACATCTCCACCGCGCCCGGCCCGGGCGGCCGCCCGCTGAACATGCCGATCGAGGTGCACCCGGTGATGTCGGCACCGCCACAGGAGATCTGACGGCTGGACGCCCCGGACGGACCCGTCGAGGACCTGCTGCGCGAGCTGGCGCCGCAGGTCCTCGGCGTGCTCGCGCGCCGGTTCGGCGACTTCGCCACCGCCGAGGACGCGGTGCAGGAGGCGCTGCTGGCGGCGGCGACGCAGTGGCCCGTCGACGGGCTGCCGGACAACCCGCGCGGCTGGCTGGTCCAGGTCGCGTACCGCCGGATGATCGAACTGGTCCGCGGCGAGGCGGCCCGGCGGCGCCGGGAGGACCTCGCCGCCCGGCGCGAACCGGACGAGCGGCAGCTGGCGCCGGCGGCGGACGAGCAGCTGACGGCCGACCGCGACGACACCCTCGTGCTGCTCTTCCTCTGCTGCCACCCGGCCCTCTCGGCGGCCTCGCAGATCGCGCTGACCCTGCGCGCGGTGGGCGGGCTCAGCACCGCCGAGATCGCCCGCGCCTTCCTCGTGCCCGAGGCGACCATGGCCCAGCGGATCAGCCGGGCCAAGCAGCGGATCCGCAGCTCCGGCCTGCCGTTCCGGATGCCCGACGAGCGGGACCGGGAGCGCCGGCTGGCCGCCGTGCTGCACGTGCTCTACCTGATCTTCACCGAGGGGCACACCGCCAGCCTCGGCGCCGAGCTGCGCCGGGTGGACCTGGCCGAGGAGGCCATCCGGTTGACCCGGGCGATGCACGCGCTGCTGCCCGACGACAGCGAGGTCACCGGCCTGCTGGCGCTGATGCTGCTCACCGACGCCCGCAGCCCGGCCCGGACCGGGCCCGCCGGTGAGCTGATCTCCCTGGCCGAGCAGGACCGGCGCCGCTGGAACGCCGCGGCGATCGCCGAGGGCGTCGAGCTGATCACCCGGGCGCTGCCCCGCGGACCGGTCGGGCCCTACCAGCTCCAGGCGGCCATCGCGGCGCTGCACGACGAGGCGCCCACCGCCGAGCAGACCGACTGGCCGCAGATCCTCGCCCTCTACCAGGTGCTGGAGCGGCACTCCGCCAGCCCGGTGGTCGCGCTGAACCGGGCCGTGGCCACCGCCATGGTGCACGGCCCGGCCGCCGGGCTGGACGCCCTCGCCGCCCTGGACGACGATCCGCGGCTGGCCGGGCACCACCGGCTGCACGCGGCCCGCGCCCACCTGTACGAGATGGCCGGCGACCGGGACCGCGCGGTGGCCCACTACCGGGCCGCCGCCGGGCTGACCACCAGCCTGCCCGAGCAGCACTACCTCACCATGCGGGCCGCCCGGATCGCCACGGCCGGCGGCGTCACCCCGACCTGATCCGCTCCCGCTGGTACGACGTCCCCGACGCCGGGCGCGGAGCGGGCCCGGCGTCGGGGTGTGGCCGGTCAGCTCGCGGTGCAGCTCACCGCCGGCACCGCGTTGGTGCCGTTCCAGCTGGCGATGAAGCCGAAGCTGGTGCTCGCGCCGGCGCCGAGCCGGCCGTTCCAGTCGACGTTGCGCGCGGTGACCGCCGACCCGCTGCTGGTCAGCCTGGTGTTCCAGGACTGGCTGACCGCCTGGCCGTTGCCGAACGTCCAGTTCGTCGTCCAGGCGGTGATCGCGGCCGTCCCGGCGGTCACCTTCACCTCACCCTGGAAGCCGCCCGGCCACTGGTTGACCACCGTGTAGCTGGCCGTGCACCCGCCCGGCGGCGGGGTGGTGGGCGGCGGCGTGGTGGGCGGTGGCGTGGTGGGCGGTGGCGTGGTCGGGGGCGGCGTGGTCGGCGGGGCGGTGCCGAAGACGGTGGCCTCCCGGGCGGTCTGCCGGATGCCGTTGGCGCCGTTGAAGATCCGCTGGCCCCAGCTGGTCAGGCTGGCCGGGTTGAAGTTGGAGGCCATGTCGAGGTACTCGACACCGCCGCCGTTGCCGCTCCACGACCAGCCGAGCCAGCCGATCCCGTTGGCCTGGGCGTAGGAGAAGATGGCCTCCTCGTCCGGGTCGCCGTCGGAGTGGTTGTGCCCGAACTCGCCGACCACGATGGGCAGTCCGGCGGTGCGGAACCGGCCGAGGTAGTCGCTGATCTCGGCGGCCGTGTCGAAGACGCCGTACATGTGCACCGAGAAGACGGTGTTGCGGTCCGGGTCGGCGGCGAACACCGACGCGGCGTTGTCGCGCATGGTGAACGACCAGTCCTGACCCCAGTTCGGGGCGTCCACCATGATCGTGTGGTCGAAGCCGGCGGCGCGCAGCCGCCTGATGGCGTTGCTCGTGTCGGTGGTCCAGGCGGCGTAGCCCTGGTTGCCGTACGGCTCGTTGCCGATGTTGACGATGACGTACTCCTCCTCGCCGGTGAGCACGTCGGCGATGCCGAGCCAGTAGTCGACCGCCCGGTCCAGGCTCGCCGCACCGCTCTGCTCGCCGTAGCCGGTGGTGTCGTGCACCTCCAGCACGCAGATCAGCCGGTTGGCCTTGCACAGCGAGATGACGTTGGCGACGTCGGCGTTGGTGTTGCGGGTCCACCGGTCGCCGCTGGCCAGCACCACCCGGGCGGTGTTCGCGCCGAGCGCCTTGATGTTGGCGAACGAACTGGTCTGCTGCGGGTACCAGGTGTGCGGGTGGTTGACGCCGCGCATGACGAACTCGGCGCCGTTGGCGTCGTAGAGCTTGCCGTTGGCGACGGTGAAGCCGGCCGCGGCCTGGGCCGGCTGCCCGAACGCCAGCACGGCGGCCAGGAGGGCGAGCAGGGCCGCGCCGGCGGCGATGAGTCGTGTCTTCATGGCCTTCCTCAAAGGGGAGGACCCCCACCTGCCCGGGTGGGGAGGGGACTGACAGGGGAAGGCGGCTGCAGCCCGACAGCCGCCGCCCGGATCCCGGCGGCGCAGGGATCAGCGTAGGCCGATGGCTTCGGGAACGCAATGAACCGGTTAAGGTGCGCTCCGCCGGCTGCAGTCGGAGAACCGGACGGGAGGGTTGGCCGACGCCCGGCGGGGTATCCGGGGATGATCCGCCCGGGTCGGAAGGAGAGGCGTCATGGTCAGCGTCGGATACACCCTGATGTGCGAGCAGGCCGGTCCCAAGCAACTGGTCGACCACGCGGTACGGGCCGAGGCGGCCGGCTTCGACCAGCTCGTCATCTCCGACCACTACTACCCCTGGCTGGACTCCCAGGGGCACTCCCCGTACGCCTGGTCGGTGCTCGGCGCGGTCGCGCACGCCACCACCCGGGCGGAGCTGATGTCCTTCGTCACCTGCCCGATCCGCCGCTACCACCCGGCCGTGGTGGCGCAGAAGGCCAGCACCGTCGGGGTGCTCTCGGACGGCCGGTTCACCCTCGGCCTCGGCGCCGGGGAGAACCTCAACGAGCACGTGGTGGGCGGCTGGCCGCACGTGCAGCAGCGGCACGAGATGTTCGAGGAGGCGTTGCAGATCATCCGGCCGCTGCTCAACGGGGAGACGCTGACCTTCTCCGGCAACCACTACGACGTGCCGGACGCGTACCTGTGGGACCGGCCGGAGACGCCGGTGCCGATGGCGGTCGCCGCCTCCGGCCGGCAGTCCGCCACCCTCGCCGCCGAGTACGGCAACGGCGTCATCGCCACCGAACCGGACCCGCACATCGTCGAGATGTACGAGGAGGCCGGCGGCGCCGGCCAGCCCCGGTACGGGCAGGTGGCCATCTGCTACGGCCCCGACGAGGCCGAGTGCCGCAAGATCGTGCACGACCAGTTCCGCTGGTTCGGGCTGGGCTGGAAGGTCAACGCCGAACTACCCGGACCGGAGGGGTTCGCCGCGGCCACCCAGTTCGTCCGCGAGGAGGACGTCGCGGCGGGCATCTCCTGCGGACCGGACGTGGACCGGCACGTCGAGGCTTTCAAGAAGTTCGTCGACGCCGGCTTCACCCACGTGGCGATCGTGCAGGTGGGCGCCGACAGCCAGCCGATGTTCCTGGACTGGGCGCAGGAGCAGCTGCTGCCGCGGCTGCGCGAGCTGTGAGACCGGCCCGACGCCCCGCGGCGACCCCGGCCGGGAGCGCGACGGGCTCGCGTCGCGGACGCGGGCAGCCCGGCCCGGCGCAGCGGGCGGTGGGCTCACCCCGACGGCCCACGACCACCCTCCACCCGGCGACCGAGCTGTTGCGGCGACCGGCGAGCGCGCCGGCGGGGCGGTTCGGGCCGGCGGACCTGCGCCTGGCGTTCGCCGCGCCGCGCCCGGCGGCCGGGCTGACCAGCGAGTGGCGGCTGGTCGACGGGCTGCGCACGCACACCCGCCGCGGCGGCGACCCGGGCACCGGCGCCGCACCGGTGGTGCTGGTGCACGGGCTGGCCGTGTCGCACCGCTACCTCACCCCGCTGGCGCTGGCCCTGGCCGCCACCTATCCGGTGTACGTGCCGGACCTGCCCGGCTTCGGCCTCTCCGCCCGCCCCGGCACCGCGTACGACGTGCCCCGGCACGCGGCGCACCTGGCGGCCTGGCTGGCCACGTACCGGCTGCCGCCGGTCTGCCTGGTCGGGCACTCGTTCGGCGCGGAGGTCGCCGCCGCGCTCGCCGCCCGGCACCCCGACGCGGTCCGCGCGGTGGTGCTCGCCGGGCCGACCACCGACCCGACCGCCCGCTCCCGGCGGGCCCAGTTCGGTCGCTGGCTGGTCGACACCTTCCGGGAGGCTCCGCTGCAGGCGCCGATCCTGCTCCGCGACGTCTGGGACGCCCGCCCCTGGCGGGTCTCCGCCACGCTGACGCACTCGGTGCGCAACGCGGTCGAGGCGGACCTGGTGAGGATCGCCGCGCCGACCCTGGTGGTCACCGGCGCCCGGGACCCGGTCGTGCCGGCCGCCTGGCGCACCCAGCTGGCCCGGCTCGTCCCGGACGCCCGGGAAGTGGTGGTGCCCGGCGCCGCGCACAACGTCGCCACCACCGCGCCAGTGCAGGTCGCCACCGCCATCCGCCACTTCCTCACCCCCTCGACGACGGAAAGGTGACCGATGCGCTTCGGAAACGTGGAGATCCGCCCGGCCGGCGGCGGCGTCGGCTGCCTGCTGATGATCCTCTTCTCGCTGGTCGCCTCGATCGTGCTGACCGTCCTGCTCAACCTGCTCCTCTGACCCTCTGTGACGCGGGGCGCGGGGCGCGAGGCGCGGGGCGATCTTGGTAGAAAATGGCCCCTGTAGGGGCCGTTTCTTACCAAGATCCGATCCGCTCTGCGCGTGCGCCGGATATCGACGTACTCCTGCTGCTGCGTCGCCTGCACCGGCCACTCCCCGTTGCCGTCCGCACGACTCCACCCGTACCGATGAGCGCCGGAGCGGAAAGGGTTGCACGGTGTCGCGGCCGGATCTCCCGACCGGTCAGGCCGGGGTCAGGTCCACCTCGGCGACGACCGGGTAGTGGTCGGAGGCGTACTCCGTCTCACCGCCCCGGAGCACCCGGCAGTCCCGCACCCGGGCGGCCAGGTCGGGCGTGCCGAGCAGGTAGTCCAGCCGCATCCCGGAGAACTCGGCCCCGCCGTGCCGGGTGGGCACGGTCAACCCCTCGTCCGGCGGCTCGGCCGGGCACAGGTCGACCAGGCCGGCTTCCAGCAGCCGGGCCACCGCCCGGGTGTCCACCGTCCGCCCGTCCCGGCGCAGGTGCCGGCGGCGGTACGCCGGGGAGAGCCGGGCGATCCGGTCGGTGTGGTCGGCGCCCGGGTCGAGGGTGTTGAGGTCGCCGGCCAGCAACGCCAGCTTCCCCGGCGCCCGGCGCAGCGCGGTCGCCGCCCAGCCGGCCTCGACCAGGCGCCGGGTGCCCGAGTACGGATGCAGGTGGGTGCTCAGCACGGTGAGCGGGCCCGCGCCGGTGGCCAGCACCACCCGCTGGGCGGCGTGGTGGAACGGCCGGCGCAGCGGGGCGGCGCCGACGACGCGCCACGGCGGGCGGACCAGCACCGCGACCGGCTGGCCGAAGCAGGAGCGGGCCAGGTGGCCGCGCATCCCGAGCCGCGCGGCGAACCCGGCCAACGCCCCGGCGTCGAAACCGCGCAGCTCCTGCAGGGCGAGCACGTCCGGCCGCTGCGCGGTGACGACCCGGACCAGCCGGTCCCGCCGGTCGGGACCGCCCCGGTCCCGACCGCCGGTACGGATGTTCCAGGTCATCACCCGCAGCATCGGCGCGGTCAGTCCACCCGGGCGGCCTTGGCCAGCTCGTCGTCGAGGGTGCGGACGTCCCCGGACTCGATGCTCGGCCGGTTGCCCTCGCGCAGGTCCTCGTTGGGGCGCACGACCCAGTAGAGCAGCCCGATCCACGCGGTGGTGAGCAGGATCGCGCCCATGAAGTCGGTCGGGTGGTGCATGCCGCGGTACATCCGGGACACCGCCACACCGAGCGGCATGATCACCGCCAGCGCCACGAACACCCACCGCCACCAGCGGTCGGTACGCGGAAAGACGATCAGCGTGATCGCGATCCAGACGCAGAGCGTGGCCGCGATGTGCCCGGACGGGAAGGACGAGGTGGGCATCGGCCCGTCCAGGTTGCCCACCGGCGGGCGCGGCCGGTCCACCGCGGCGGCCGAGGCGAGGAAGAGGCTCAGCTCGCCGAACATGGTCAGCGCCACGAAGAGCACCGGCCGCCAGCGCCGCCACACGGCCAGCACCAGCGGGCAGAAGACCAGCGAGACGAGCAGGATGGCGTGGGTGTCGCCGGCCTTGCTCCACCACCAGCTGACCTCGTCGCGGGCCGGGGTGCGGTGCTCGGCGAACCACCTCGGCACGTCGGTGTCGAGGGTGGCGAAGAAGGTCCCGCCGGCGTGGTAGCTGACGTACAGGCCGAAGACGTAGAGCGCGCCGAGCACCAGCACCCAGCCGACGATCAGTTCGAACACGGCGGCCCGGGGGTGCGGCAGCAGGTGCGCCTCGTCGGGGGCGGGCGCCACGTCGTGCGCGGCCTCGGGCTCCAGCCCGTCGGTCAGCGGCGGCACCGGCCGGCCGCGCTCCAGCCGCCACAGCCGGAAGGCGTATGCGGTGACGCCGAGCCAGGCGGCGCCGAGCAGCCAGGCGCCGAGCACGTCGGAGGCGAAGTGCACGCCGAGCGCGATCCGGGTCAGGCCGATGAGGATGACGACGGCGGCGACCAGGGCGATCGCGGGCTTGCGCCAACGGCGCGACATGGCCGGCAGGAAGACCAGCAGCAGCGCCCCGTACGCGACCATCGAGCCGAGCGCGTGCCCGCTGGGGAAGCTGTCCCCGGCGTAGCTGCCGATCGGCACCTCCACCTCCGGACGCAGCCGGTCGACCAGCGTCTTCAGCGCCGGGTCGAGGATCAGCGCGCCGAGGCCGGTCACGATCAGGAAGACCGCGAGCCGGCCCTGCCGGCGGATCAGCAGGCCGATCACGGCGACCGACACCAGCCAGATGATCACCGCCCGGCCGCCGAGGTCGGTGAGCGCGTTGAGCACGGTCACCAGCGGCCCGTGCGGGGCGACCAGATCGTTGAGCCAGGCGGCCACGCCGTGGTCGACGTCGTAGAGCGGCGTCCACCGCACCCGGACCAGGACGAGCAGGATCCCGAATCCCACCCCGGCGCCGAGCACCAGCGCCAGGCCGGCGAGGGTGCGTTCGGTGAAGTGACCCAGGGGTCGTCGCAACGCCTCTCTGACCGTGGTCACGGCAGCCTCCCTCTCGCCTCCGGCGTGCCGCTTGGTACCCGATCGGGAGTTCGCGTACACCGGGGCGGTCCGGGACGGGGCTACAGCGAGGTCATCTCGCCGGTGTCGAAGGCCTCGTCCCGCTCCGCCTCGGGCTCCCAGAGGTCGGGTTGGGCCGGCTCCTGCACCCCGATCCGCACCGCCTCCAGCTGGGCGGCGAAGGCCAGCCCGCCGAAGAGCGCCATCCCGGTGAGGGTGGCCCAGAGCAGCAACGCCATCATCCCGGTGAGCGCGCCGTAGGTCTGCCCGAACTCGTCGCTGTACGCCACGTACCCGGCGAGCAGCAGGCTGGCCAGCCACCACAGCACGGTGGCGATGGCGGCTCCGAAGGTCAGCCAGGACAGTCCCGGCTGCTTGCGCCGGGGGGCGTGCCGGAACAGCACGGCCACGGCCAGCACCGTCAGCCCGAGGCTGAGCGGCCAGCGGACCACGTCCCAGACGCCGTGGACGGACCCGCCCCAGGTGTAGTGCCGCTCCACGGAGTCGCCCATCGGGCCGCCACCGACGAGGATCAGGAAGCCGGCCAGCGCCGGCACGCCCGCGCTCAACGCGAGGATCGCCGCACGCAGGTACTTCCAGAGCGCCGGGCGGTCCCGCTCCACGCCGTAGATCCGGTTGGCGCCGCGCTCGATCTGGGCCATCGTGGTGGTCAGCGCCACCAGCCCGGTCAGCAGGCCGAGGGTGAGCGCCAGCTCGCCGGCGCGTTCGGTGCTCTCCCGCTCCCCCAGCAGCTCGGCCACCATCGGGTCGCTGGCGCCGGGGGTGAGCGCCAGCACGGTGTCCGCGACGACCTGCCCGCCCTCCTCCACGCCGAGCTCGCTGATCAGACCGGTCAGCGCGATCATGAACGGCACCACGGCGAGGCAGAGTTGCAGCGCGAAGGCGCGCGAGTGGCTGAACCCGTCGCCGTAGCGGAACCGGATGAAGGCGTCCCGCAGCAGGTGCCAGCCGCCCTCCCGGCGCAGCGTGTGCCAGGCGTCGTCGGCGGATAGTTCCTCGTCGGCCATCAGCCGGGTCTCCGGAACGATCCGGGTGCTACTCACGGCGGGCCTCCTCGATCAGCTGCTCGCCCCGCTCGGCCGCGGCGTCCACGTCCACGGTCAGGTCGCGCGCCCGCTCCGGCTGCGGTACGCACAGCCAGAGCGCCCGCCGGCGGATCTCCGCCTTGAGCGTGCGGCCGGGCGTGATCAGGTCGCCGTCGAGTTCCCGGGGCTGGGCCCGGTTGCTGGTGATCTCCACCCGCCGGCAGCGGAAGACCTCCATCCGCGGGACGCGGTCCTGCCGGCGCAGCACGGCCCAGCCGAGCGCGAGCCAGTGCCGCAGGGTGTTCGGGGTGAGCACGGCGACGTCGAGGTAGCCGTCGTCCGGCTCGGCCTCGGTCAGCAGGGTCAGCCCACCCTGGAGCCGGCCGACGTTGGCGACCAGCACCGAACGGGCCCGCCGTCGCAGCGGCGGCTGGTCGTCGAGGCTGATGGAGACCCGCATCGGCCGGTCCCGCAGGTGCCGGACGGCCCCCACCACGTACGCCGGCCAGCCGATCCGGGCCTTGGTCGTCTCGCTGGTCGCGGCCAGCATCTGGGCGTCGAAGCCCATGCCCGCCATCACCGTGAAGTAGTGGTCCTCGACCGCGCCGACATCGAGCAGCCGCCGCCCACGCTCGACCGCGACCTCGATGCCGGCGGCCAGGTCGGTGGAGAGGCCGAGGTTGGCCGCGAGCAGGTTGCCGGTGCCCTGGGGCAGCACCGCCAGGGCCACGTCGGTGCCGACCAGCCCGCGGACGCAGGACATCACGGTGCCGTCGCCGCCGCAGGCGAAGACCACCTCGACGCCCGCCTCGACCGCCCGCTCGGTCTGGCCCCGGCCCGGGTCCTCGACGGTGGTCTCGTACCAGAGCGGCTCCGGCCAGCCGGCGGCGGCGAGCGCGTCGGTGACGGTCCCGCGCAGCTCGTCGAGGTCGGCCACCTTGACCGGGTTGACCACCACGGCGGAGCGCAGCCCGCCGGCGTCCGCCGCCGGTCGGCTGTCCTGTCCAGCATCCACGGCGCCAGTGTGCAGCACCCGGGGGCGTTCAGCGAGCCCACACGGACCCGCCGTTGGCAGTGCCACAGACAGGTTTGGGGACGCGGCGGGACGGCCCGCGCGGGCCGCACCCCGGCCGCCCGGCGGGTCAGGCCGCGGTACGCAGCGCGACCTCCACCCGGCGGCGCAGGTCGTCGAGGTCGAGCCCGGCCTCGGTCAGCACCAGCGCGGCCAGCCCCTGCCCCTCGCGGAGCAGCCCGAGCAGGATGTGCTCGGTGCCGATGTGGTTGTGCCGCAGTCGGATCGCCTCGCGCAGCGACAGCTCCAGCGCCTTCTTCGACCGGGGTGAGAACGGGCCGCCCGCGTACCGTCGGCGGCGTCCCCACCGGCGGCGCGGCGCCGGCACCGCCTCGCGGAGCGCGTCCGGGCCGAACGACGCCTCGATCCGGGCCACGATGGCCGCCAGGTCGATGCCGATCTCCCGCAGCGCGGCGGCGTCGGCGTCGGCGAGGCCGGTGGCTCCGTGCGCGGTGTGCCGGTGGATCCGCTCCCGCAGGTCGTCGCCGCGGACGCCGGCGTCGGCGAGCACCCGCGCGGCGAGGCTGTCGCCGTCGGCGAGCAGCGCGAGCAGCAGGTGCTCGGTGCCGACCGGCCGCTGGCCCTCGGTCCGGGCCTCCTCGCGGGCCTGCCGCACCACGGTGCGGGCACGGTCGGTGAACCGCTCGAACATCACGCCTCCCAGGATCGTCCGACCGCCGGTCGACCGGCGTGCTTCTTGTGGACCGCCTGCCGACTGACCTCGAGCGCGTCGGCGATCTCCTGCCAGGACCAGCCCTGTCGACGGGCGTTGTCCACCTGGACCACCTCGAGCCGCTCGAGCAGCCGGCGCAGCGCGTGGACGGCACGCAGGCCGACCCGGGGGTCGGTGCTGCCGGCGGCCGCCGCGAGTTCCGTCGCCTGACTCATGTCGTCAACTTACGTTGACAGCACGGATCTGTCAACCCTCGTTGACACCGGCGACGGCCTGCTGGAACTGCTCACCGTGTTGCGGCCGCCCCGACCGCCCACCCCGGCCGTGGTCGGTGGCGGATACGCCGCTGGCCGGCACCCGTGACGGGTGCCGGCCAGCGGTCAGGTGCGTGTGCGGTTGTCAGCTGTTCCAGTACTTGGCCACCAGATCGGCGGCCTGCTTCTCCCACTGGGCGTAGGCGTCCGGGTAGGCCGACACCTGCACCGTCTGGGCGGCCTCGGTCAGCGACATGTCCTGCCACCCGTCGACCTGCTTGAGACCCTTCAGGAACGCCTTGGTCGAGTACTCCGGGTCGGTGATCTGCTTCGGGGTACCCCAACCGCTCGACGGCCGCTGCTGGAACAGGCCCAGCGAGTCGTGGTCGTTGCGCTCACCCAGGTGACCCAGGTTCTCCAGCTTCGACTCCTGCAGCGCGGTGGCGATGGCCACCACGGCGGCCCGCTCGCGCATGTCGGACTTCTTCGTCGCCGCGATGATCGCCTTCACGTTGCGGACCTGCTCGTCGGAGAGGTCGATCCGCGACTGCTTGCCCTGCACACCGTGCGGGATCAGCTTCGCCTTGTCGGGCTTGTCGGCCTGCACCACGGCGACCGGCGTGACCTGCTCGACCGGAGCAGCCTGCGCGGTAGCCGGACCGGCGAACACACCACCGGCGAAGGCCAGACCAGCGATACCGAGAACGCTCTTACGCATGATCGTGTTCATCAGAAAGCTCCTCGGGGGTCGGCACCACCAGCCCGGAGGGGGAGGGCATGGCGGCGCAAGCACCGTCCGGCGCTCAATGACTCGGGGGGAAAGGTCCGGCACACGCCCGCGGGCAGGAGGCGCCCGTCGTGGTCGCGATATCCGCGGGGCGGGGATGCCCTTGCGGCGCCGGGACCGTGTGTAACGACCGGCTGGCCACCGTCATTCCGCGGCTCGGCCCCGCACCCGATCAGGCGGCGCGGGCTCTTGCTCGATCGTCCGCATGATGTAACGCCCCCGGCCCGGCCCCGATTCCGCCAGCCGGATGCCCCGCGTCACACCCACAAACCCGACATCCACCCCAGTACCGGACATACGGCGCCAGCAAACCGCACCGGTTCGGGTGTCTGCCCGATTCTGAGCAGGTCTGGCCAGACGGCATCGGCCTTCCGCCACGTAGGCCCCACGAACACGCGTGATACCTCAGAGTCATAAAAATGGGTCTTGTGACGGATGTGTGGGTTGGTGGTCATCGGTGGGGTAGCTGGGGTCGGTGGCCGCCGAGGCTGAGCAT
>NZ_JBSWCE010000038.1:0-73044 GCF_056780015.1 Micromonospora sp. R311 | reverse complement strand
CTGCCTCTCGCGACCCGCCGACCAGCGCATTCCGCCTCGCAGGACCTCCAGGCCCGCCGAATTACGTCGAACCCGGGCTCGTCGGGCAGTCGCAGACCGTCCGGCCTCCCCTGACGGGGACAAGGTGGAGCGCCCTACCGGACGAACGACCTTGGCCCCGTCCGGGGAGGCTGGTAGCCCTTGTGGTGCCCGGCGAGGTGATCTGCGGCGGCATCTCTGAGGAGGGTCGGGGTTCGGGGCGGAGCCCCGAGGTCTTCAAAGGCTTGGTCGTCCGAAGCGTGGCCGGCCGGCCCGGCCGATGCCGGCCGGAGGTCGCCAGCAGGCCGGGGCCGGGCCGGCGCGGCCCGCTTGCGGGCCGCCTTGATCCCTTAAGAGGTCAATTCGGCAGTGCGCTGGAACGCTGGGGCAGCGACTCAGGGAGTGGCAGCCGACTCACGACGAACCACTCGTACATCTGCCGGTCGCGGTGCATCTCGATCACGTCGACGTGGCGGATCCGTACCGTGGCGTGCTCGGGCGTGATGTGCTCGACGGCGCGGATGTACGGCTCGGCTGGTCCATCTGCGGTCAGGTAGGCGATGCTGACGTGTGGCCGGTATCGGTGGTGGTCTTCGGGGACCTGGTCCTCACCGAGGACGCGGCCGATGGCCGTCCGGGTGGCGGCGCGCATCTGCTGGACGGGCTCGGCGGGCGTCGCCGGCATGACGATCGCTTCGTCCGCCACGACAATCTCACCGAATCTGACATCGACTGCGGGTAGTCGGGCGAGCTGTGCGCCGGTCTCCTTGATGATGGCGGCCAACGTCTCGTCCGTCGTCTCGTCGGCGAACCCGATGCCCTGCATGGTTAGGTGCAGCCACTCGTTTGGGATGAGGGTCACGGGCGGCGCGACGTTCAATGCCGACCGGTACGTGTCAGCCAGGCGGTAGAGGTCCGGCTGATCTTCAAAGGTGACGTGGAACGCGTAGAAGCGGCGGCCCACCCGCCATCCGGGCCGCCACCACCAGTGGTCGTGGACCTGGTCGGCGTGCTGTCCCGGAGCAAGGTCAGCTAGTGCCATCGCTTCTCCTATCAGACCTCGGACGGGGCTTCCGGCTCAGTCGCCGTCGGCTCTACGTCGTACTCGTCGATGACCATGATTCGGTCGGCGGGCCAAACTGACTCGGACACCTCCAGGATGGTGCCGTCTTCGGCTCGGGCGACGTGGATGACGTGCATGACCGGCGCGCCCATGGGCAGGCTGAGGGCAGTTGCCTCTTCGGCCGTTGGGAGCCGTGCAACCCACTGGTCGCGCGCCGTGGTGTAGCGCTTGCCGCTCAGGTCCTCGATGCAGAGGAACAGGCCCTTGGGCACGACGGTCGGCTCTTCCAGGAAGGTGCCGCCGGCAATCTCCATGGGGATATAGCTGGCACCTATCTCCTCGGGCCTACCGGTCTCTCGGTCGAAGAGGTGGCGGCGCCTGATGACCACCTCGCTGCCGGGCTCTGCACCCATCACCTCTGCGATGTGTGCGGGCAACGGTGCTCGCCCGGCGTACGCGATCTCGTGCCGGAGGTGGGACGTGAGTAACTGCTGGTCCTTGCGGGCTCGGCCGTAGCGGTCGCGGGAGCGGCGTTGCAGCCGCCGGCTCTCCCGGACGAAGGTGCCGACGCCGTGGCGGGACTCGATGAGTCCTTCGGCGCGGAGGACGCCGATGGCGTTGCGAAGGGTGATCGGGCTGACCCGGAAGCGCTCTGCGAGCGCCGTTTCGGCCGGGAGCCGGTTTTCGGGCTTGAACTTGCCCTCGCGCACTTCCCTGCGTAGCTGGGCCGCGATTTGCAAGTACTTGGGCGCTTTAGCGCCGAGATCGTCAGTCATGCCTGCCCCGTTCTGGGCCTGTCCTATGGAGGTCTACCCCTCTTGACCACCGTACCGCTGGTCGGTGTTCGTCATCTGAAACAGTCAGTCCTATAGAGGAGTCGAGGTCTAGCCTCTCTGTCCCCTACGGTCCTCTATAGGTCTCAATGACCGAGCCAAGTCCGGGAAGTGCCCGGCGGCGAGATGGAGGCAGGGGCAATGGCAGTCCCGAACACGATCAAAGTTCCCGTTCCGTTCGACTACGTCTTCCCGCACGGCGCGCTGTGCCTGGGTGTGGAGCCGATGACGGACTTCGACAAGCGGGGGCAGGGCGACGACCAGGCCCGCGACAAGGACACCGGCGAGCGGCTGTGGGTGGTCAAGGTGCTGGACCTGGACCCGGAGGCCGGCAAGTTCGGCGGGTCGAAGGAAGTGAAGGTGAAGATCGCCGCCCCGGTCCAGCCGGTGCCGCCGGCGTCGAAGATCCCCGGCTATCCGCCGACGGTGGAGTTCACCGACGTGACCCTCACCCCGTACGTCGACTCGCAGCGGTGCAAGGGCTCGGGGAAGTGCCGGGCCCGTCAGGCGTGGTCGATCCGCGCCGGGGCCATGACCGAAGCCGTCGTGAAGCAGGCGGCCTGACCAAACCTGGACGCGCGGGGCGGGCTTCCTCCGCCAAGACGACTCCCGCCCCGCGTCTCCCCGGAATCTCCTCGGAAGGAGTGGGTTGATGCCCACGCTAGCTGACGCTGCCCGCATCGCCGGGAACCCGCGCCCCGCACCACTACGCAAGACTCATCGCCGCACGGTCATGCGGCTAGCCGCACCGGGTATCCGGGCTGCTCGCGAGGTCTACACCGCGATTCCCGCCGACGCCGTCCGGGTGGCTGCGCTGGTGGAGATTTCCGCCGCCGCCGCTGCCCTGGCGCGGACGGTGGTGAAGCTGCGGCACCTCGATCCGGACCTGATCGCCCCGCACGTCTCCGACCGGGTCGACCTGCGCGCGGTGCTCGGTCGTGGCCGGTGGCTGCCGACCATGACCCGCCACGTCCCCGCTCCGCAGACGGGACCGGTCGACTTGGCCGCGCTCGTCCCGGCCCGCCCGACCGTGCGTCGTCGGGTCGTGCGCCGCCGTCCGGGTGCGCCGGGGCAGGGCTCCCTGTTCGCCGCAACGGTCGGGGAGGGCTGACGGATGCCGCTTGTCAATGTGATCCGGGGTGACAGGATCGACCCCGCCCCGATCAACGTCCGCACGCCGTTCGTCCGCATCCCGCTCTGGCTGGCCCTGTCCTGGTGGACATTGAAGGCGCTCGGCCGGCTGGTCCTGGTCCTCGTCCGCTAATGGGAGTCGAACCGGCCCGTTGTGATAGATGGGTTAGGTCCGAGCCGCCAGGGGTCGAGCACTGCTGTCCGCAGGCCTTCGAGGTCTACCAAAAGATCGTGCCGCCTCTGGTTGGTGAGGGGGCGAGACGACTGGTGGGATGGCGTGCCGTCGGGTCTTGATTGAGCACTGATCCATTAGCGCGTGCGCGGTCCTCCTCACGGTATTCGGGCATGACCGGCGCCGGCGCCATGGGGAGGGAGACTGCGGTGCTGTTCATCGGTGACGACTGGGCCGAGGCCCACCACGACGTGGAAGTGCAGGATGAGAGGGGTCGGCGACTGGCCCGCCGGCGGCTGCCTGAAGGGGTGGCCGGGATGGCCGCGTTGCACGCACTGGTCGCCGATCACCTCGGCGAAGAGGAGCCGGCCGCGGTGGTGGTCGGGATCGAGACCGACCGGGGGCCGTGGGTCCAGGCGCTGCTCGCGGCCGGCTATCAGGTGTATGCGGTCAATCCCCTGTCGGTGGCCCGTTACCGCGAGCGGCATGTCACGTCGGGGGCGAAAAGCGATGCCGGGGACGCGAAGGTCCTGGCCGACCTGGTGCGCACCGACCGGCAGCACCACCGCCCGATCGCCGGGGACAGCGCGCTGGCCGAGGCGGTGAAAGTCCTGGCCCGGGCGCATCAGAATCTGATTTGGTCGCGGCAGCGGCAGGCCAATGCATTGCGTTCGACGTTGCGGGAGTTCTACCCCGCCGCACTGGCCGCGTTCGGCGAGGTGGCCGGCCGTGATGCCTTGGCGGTGCTGGAACTTGCCCCGACGCCAGCGCGTGGCCGGGCGCTGTCCCAGGCAAAGATTGCCTCGGCGTTGCGCCGCGCCGGACGGCATCGCAACATCGACACCCGCGCGGGAACCATCCAGACCGCGCTGCGCGGTGAACAGCTGTCCGCGCTGCCGGCGGTGGAGGTCGCGTTCGGGCACACCGTGTCGGCCTTGGTGCGGGTACTGGCGGAACTGTCCCGACAGATCGAGGCCCTCGAAGGCGAGTTGGTCGCCCATTTTGACCGGCACCCGGACGCCGGGATCCTGCGCTCCCAGCCGGGGCTGGGAGCAGTTCTCGCCGCCCGGGTGCTCGCCGAGTTCGGTGACGACCCGGCCCGCTTCACCGACGCCAAAGCCCGCCGCAACTACGCCGGAACCAGCCCGATCACCCGCGCCTCCGGCACCCGCCGGGCCGTGCTCGCCCGAGTGGCCTGCAACAAACGTCTCCGCGACGCGCTCTACCTGCAGGCCTTCACCGCACTCACCAAGTCCCCCGGCGCCCGCGCCTACTACGACGCCCGCCGCGCCCGCGGGGCTACCCACCACCAGGCCCTGCGCGCCCTGGCCAACCGGCTCGTCGGCATCCTCCACGGCTGCCTACGCCATCACCGCCCATACGCCGAAACCATCGCCTGGTCGTCAACCGACCAGCCAGAACTGGCCGCCGCTTGACGAGTTACGGGCGTGGGATGTCTTCTGGTACGTCACCGCCCCGGCAATGTTCTTCACGTGGCTCTACCTGCGCTACGGCTGGGCTGGCCCGGTCGGCGTCGTCGCCGCCGTCGTCGCCGTGTCGACCGGCTGGGGTTTCGGGCACCGGCCATCGTGGCTGCGGTTCGCGTGGTGGCCGGCCCTGGCCCGCTACCGGCGGTGGCTGTACCGGCGGAACTGGCACGCCGCGATGGTCACGGCCAAACTCGCCGTCTCCTTCGACGCCCACACCGTCCTACCCGTCCTGCGCCGCGTCCGGTGCGCCGCCGGGGTGGATGTAGTGACGGTGCGGATGGTCACGGGGCAGATCCCCGACGACTTCGCCCGCGTCGCGGAACGCTTGGCGCACACGTTCGGTGTCCGCCAGGTCAAGGCCGTTCCCGGCCCGCGTCCGGAGTTGGTGCTACTGCACCTGTTCCGCGGTGACCCCCTCGCCAAGGTGGTCCGGCCGCTGCCCGTGCCGGCCGTTCCGGAGTTCACCGCCCTGCCGGTCGGTCGGCAGGAAGACGGCGACGGCTACCCGCTCCGGTTGTTCGGCACGCAAGTCCTGGTCGTGGGCGCCACCGGCGCGGGGAAGGGCTCGGTCATCTGGTCCGTGGTCCGCTCCCTGGCCGCTGGGGTCACCTCGGGTCTGGTGCAGCTCTGGGGCCTCGATCCCAAGGGTGGGATGGAGCTGGGGATCGGTGCGCCGATGTTCGCCCGGTTCGCCTGCAAGGACTACCCCGCCATGTGCGAACTCATAGAGGAAGCCGCTGGTGTGGCGCGGGAGCGCGCGGGGAAGCTGCGCGGCCGGACCCGCCAGCACATCCCGACCGTGGATGAGCCGCTGATCGTCCTCGTGATTGACGAGCTGGCGAACCTGACCGCGTACCTGACCGACCGGCAGCTCAAGGACCGGATCAAGGCCGCGTTGTCGATCCTGCTGTCGCAGGGTCGGGCGGTGGGCGTGCACGTGGTGGCCGCGATTCAGGACCCGCGCAAGGAAGTCCTGCCGTTCCGCGACCTGTTCCCGACCCGCAT
This sequence comes from Micromonospora sp. R311, assembly GCF_056780015.1. Taxonomy (NCBI): domain Bacteria; kingdom Bacillati; phylum Actinomycetota; class Actinomycetes; order Micromonosporales; family Micromonosporaceae; genus Micromonospora; species Micromonospora sp. R311. The sequence continues at coordinate 67,332 of NZ_JBSWCE010000038.1, read as the reverse complement.
CGGCCTGCGACTGGCCGAGGCCGCGCAGGTGGACCTGGTGCTCGGCGACGGGATGCGCGACCGGGGCGCGCTGTGCGACCGCATCCCACAGTCCCTGCCGGGCGTGGGCTTCGTGGTCATCGACGGCGATCCGACACCGATGCGGGTGCGGTTCTCCTACCTCAGCGATGACGAGATCCGCGACATGGCGCAGACGTACGGCCGGCTGCGGGTTATCGACGGTGAAGTCCTGGACGGTGCGGCATGAAGCCCCATCCGACCAGCATGCGCGCGGAGCGGGTGGAGGGCCTGGTCCTGGTCGCCATCCTGCTCACCGTCGCCGGCTTCGCCGGGGCCGCCTCGTTCACCCACGTCAAAGACTGGACGCTCGACAACTCCCCGGCCGGCACGGGCGAGTGGTTCGGCTGGGCCAACGCCGTCATCTCCGAACTGGTGCCCGTCGCCGCCCTGCTCACGATTCGGCGTCGACGCCGCTCGGGCGGGCCGATCGGCTACCCGATGTTCCTCCTGGTCGCCGCCGTCACCCTGTCCCTGGCCGCGCAGCTCGCCGTGGCCAAGCCCGGCCTGTCCGGCTGGCTCCTGTCCGCCGTGCCGGCGCTGGCCTTCATCGGCCTGTCCAAGCTGATCCTCACCACCGCACCCACCCCGGCACCCGCCGACGAACCACCGGCCACCCCGGCTGCTCTCGCCGCTGTCTCGCCGGCCACGCCGGTCCGGCCGACGCCGCCGTCCAATGCGCCGGCTACTCCGGAACCGGTCGCCTTGGTCCCGGTCGAGCCGGCCCGCTCGGCCCCGGTCGCCCCGGTGCCCCCTGCTGCTCTCGCTCGCCGTAACGGCACTCCGCTGACTCGGGAGGTCACCCGATGACGGACCACCTGCTCTCGGGCCTGTTCCTGGTCGCCGGCCTATGGGTCTTCGCCTGGGATCAGTACCGGCTCTCTGTCGTCCGCTACGAACTCGCCGCCCTTCAACGGGCCTCCCTCCGGGACCCGCTGACCGGCCTTGCCAACCGCGCCGGCCTCGCCCAGGCGTGGACGCAGCTCGCCCAACACCGGCCCTGGGTCGCGGTGGTCGACCTGGACGGCTTCAAGCCGGTCAACGACACCCACGGCCACGCCGCCGGGGACCAGGTGCTCACCGCCGTCGCCCACCGGCTCCGGTCGGTGCACGGTGTGGCGGCCCGGCTCGGTGGTGACGAGTTCGCCGCGCTCCTGCTCGACCGCGACCCGGCGGCCGCCGCGCGCCAGCTGGCCGCCGCGATCGCCGTGCCCGTCCGCCTGCCCTCCGGCGTCGTGGTGTCGGTGACCGCCAGCATCGGCCTCGCCCCCGCCCGCCCCGACCTGGCCGCCGCCCTCGCTGACGCCGACGCGGCGATGTACCGGGCCAAAACCACCCGCACCGGCGTGGCCGTGTTCGACCCGCACCGCGACGACCACACCACCCCGGCCGTCGACCGACGCCCGGTGGTCCGGGTTCGTGACCTGGTTGCGGAGGTGGGCCGATGACGGCTCTGATCGGCTCAGGTGAGCGGGTGCTCGTCGTCTCTCGGCGGTCGGACGTGCCGCAGGTCCTGGCGGTCGGCTGCGCCGAACTCGGCGAAGTTGCGCCGCGCCATGGTCAGGCTCAGGTTCCGGTTCGGTCCGCCCCGCACGCGGTCGGCGTCGTGGTCGTCCTGCCCGTCGTCCTCCCAGAAACACACCGCGCAGATCTCGTAGCCGCCCCGCTCGCCGAGGGTCAGGTAGCCGCAGCACGGGCAGGCATACGGGCCTTCACCCTGACGGAAGACGTTGACGAACGGTCCCTCCACGACCGGAATGCTGCCACCACCGGCGCGGAGGTGAGCCGATGACCCTCACCCCGACGCTGCCCGGCCTCGACCCCACCACCCAGGGGCCGCGGCCGGACTCGCGGGCCGCCCGGATGCTCATGCCCCGCTCTGTCGATGTCGTCAAGGACCTGGCCGCCGACTACGGCGTCTGCACCCGCCCGGTGAGCCTGCGCCGCACCGACCTGGACAGCGGGCAGACCGAAGTCATTGACCTGCCGTGCGGCGCCACCCAAGAGACCAAGTGCCCCGCCTGCGCCACCCGCGCCCGCCGGCTGCGGCAGCAGCAGATCCGGGAGGGCTGGCACCGCGACGACGAACCCGACCCCGGCCCCCAACCGGCCACCGAAGCGCAGCGGGCGCTGATCGTTGCTCGGGCGCATCTCGAGTTCGCTCGTGATGAAGCGGTCCGGGCCGCGCAGTGGGATCAGGTGGCTGACCTGGACGATGCCATCGGCGAGCTGGACGCCCAGATCACCACCGGACTCCGGGGCCGGCCGGCTCCCCCGCACGCCACCGGCGACCAGGAGGCGGGCGACGGGAAGCGGCGGGTGCGGTCGACCAAGCGCCGGCAGGACGCCCCCGACCTGCCCCGGCTGCCCGTCGAGAACCGGACCGTGGGCCGCACCTATGAGGGCCGCGACGGTTCCGTGTTTCGGCCGTCGATGTTCCTGACCCTCACGCTCGGCTCATACGGGCGGGTGTACTCGGACGGGACGCCGGTCGACCCGGACGCCTACGACTACCGGCGCGCGGCCTGGGACGCGGTGCACTTTCCTCGGCTGTTGGATCGGTTCTGGCAGAACCTGCGCCGCGCGGTCGGCTGGAACGTCCAGTACGCCGGAGCCGTCGAGCCTCAGCGCCGCCTCGCCCCACACGCGCACTTCGCCATCCGGGGCACCATCCCCCGCGCGCTGATCCGGCAGGTGGCCGCCGCCACCTACCACCAGGTGTGGTGGCCCTCGGTCGACCACCGTGTCTACGAGCCCGGTCAGGCACCGGAGTGGAACGCCGACGCGGGCGGCTACGTTGACCCGGCCACGGGCCGGCTGCTGCCGTCGTGGGATGACGCCCTGGACCTGGTCGACGTCGACCGCGACGCGCAACCCGTGCACGTCGTCCGCTTCGGTGTCCAGGTTGACGCCAAGGGTGTGCTCGCCGGAAGCAAGGACGCGGACCGGTGCGTCGGCTACATCACCAAGTACCTGACCAAGCAGGCCGCCGACTGCCACGACGTCACCACCGGCCGCCAGCGGGCGCATCTGGACCGGCTCTGGTTGGAGCTGCGGCATACGCCGTGTTCGGAGCGGTGCGCGAACTGGCTGCTCTACGGGGTGCAGCCCAAGAAGGCGCGGCCTGGGCTCAAGCCGGGGAACTGCAAGAACAAGGTCCACAAGCGGGACACCCTCGGCATCGGCGGCCGACGCGTCCTCATCTCCCGCCAGTGGTCCGGCAAGACCCTCGCTGACCACCGCGCCGACCGGCGCGAGTGGGTCAAGGCCCTCCTCGGCGTCACCACCGACGCGGCTGCGGCTCCGGCCGGCGGCGAGCAGCGCCACGCCTGGGAACTGGCCCAGCCCACCGACCCGGATGTGCCGCCCCTCGGGCACCGGGTCCTGCGGGCGATCTCCGAACGCATCCAATGGCGCGCCCAGCTCGACGCCGCCAGACGCACCACCGACCCGCCCGATGTTTCGGCAGTCAGCTCGGCCCAGTCGGTAAAGCAGGAAGGGGAGGAAGCATGAGCGAGCGTAAGAGCGTTCGCCCGGCTGAGGCCGCCGCGCTGCTGGGCGTGTGCCGGGACACGGTGTATGTGCTGATGCGGTCGGGTCGGCTGCGGTCGATCAAGGCGGGTCGTGCCCGGCTCATTCCGCTGTCGGCGATCGATGAGTTCCTTTCGGCAACTGAGGAGTTCGTGGCATGACGGGCCGGCGGCGTCGTGCGCATGGTGAGGGCTCGGTGTACGAGCAGCGGCCGGGGGTCTGGGCGGCGGTGATCGATCTGGGCTGGATCGACGGGAAGCGGAAGCGGAAGTACGTCTACGCCAAGAGCGAGGCTGAGGCGGTCCGGAAGCGCGACGAGCTGCGCCGGCAACTCCAGCTCGGCGTGGACCTCACGGCGCAGCCTCGGACGGTGGAAGCGTGGTTGACGGAGTGGCTGCGAAATGTGAAGGCGCACGACGGGACCCGGCCCTCCACGCTGGCTCGCTACCGCTTGGCGGTGAGCAAGCACCTGGTGCCGGGGCTGGGTCGGGTGAAGCTCGATCGGTTGACGCCTCGGGATGTGCAGCGGTTCCTGACCGGGCTTCGGGGCAAGCTGGCACCGGCCAGCATCATCAAGGTGCACGCGGTCCTACGCGTTGCCCTGGCCGACGCTGAGCGGATGGACCTGGTGCCGCGCAACGTCGCCAAGTCGGCCAAGCCGCCGGCTCTCGGCCGGTCCGAGCGACGGGCGCTCACTCCTGAGGAGGCGAAGAGTCTGCTGTCGGCGCTCACGGGCGACCGGCTGGAGCCGCTGTTCGTGCTGGCGCTGGCGACCGGGCTGCGGCGGGCTGAGCTGCTGGGCCTGCGGTGGTCGGATGTCGACCTGCCGGGGCGAGCGCTGTTCGTTCGGCAAACGCTACAGCGGACCGACAAGGGCCTGGCGTTCGTACCGCCGAAAACGCACCGGTCAAGTCGGCCGATCCCGCTGTCCGCGCTGGCCGTTCGGGCGTTGAACGCGCAGCGGGTGCGCCAGGCGAAGGAGCGGCTTGCCGCTGGCGAGGTGTGGTCGGATCTGGGCCTGGTCTTCGCCAGCACGATCGGCACGCCGATGGAGCCGCGGAACGTCAACCGGCGCTTTGAGCAGCTCCGCGTGGCGGCCGGCCTGGACTGGCTGCACCTGCACGACCTGCGGCACGCGTTCGCCACGTTCCTACTCGACCAGGGCGAGGAGCTGCGGACGGTGATGGAGCTGCTCGGGCACTCCACAATCCGGATGACGGCCGACACCTACGGGCACGTCCTGCCGGCGCGGGCTCGTCAGGCTGCCTCGGCCATCGATCGGGTGCTGGGCGAGGAGGGGACGGCGTGACCGCTTGGCTGTACGGATGGCTGTACTCGGGGCCGAGATCAACCAAGGAAAGTGCTGGTGGAGCCCAGGGGACTCGAACCCCTAACCCCTGCCTTGCAAAGGCAGTGCTCTGCCAGTTGAGCTAGGGCCCCGCGGGCGGGCGGTGCCGCCTGGTGCTGGCAGTGACGAGCGGGATCAGCGCAGGTCGGGGGCGGTGGTCGCCTCGTGCCAGAGCGCGCGCTCGTCGTTGGAAGCCTTGACCTTCTTGGCCACGACGGCGGCCACACCGACGACGCCGGCCAGAATCAGAAGCTTCTTGAACATGGGGCTACCCCTCGCGCTCGACTGCCGTCGGACGGTGTGCGGTGGGGCTAGCTGGAATCGAACCAGCGACCTCAGAGTTATCAGCTCTGCGCTCTAACCGACTGAGCTATAGCCCCGCGTAGCGACGAGCAAGGTTAACCCATCGGCCCAGCCGGCCCCAAATCGGGGCCCTGGGCCGTGCGGCACGCTCCCGTCGCCCTGTCGAACGTACCGGAGTGCGGGACGCCGGAGCGACCGCTTTCGCGGTGCCCCGGCGTCCCGGTCGTCGTTCAGTCCCGCTCGGCGAGGGTCAGCTCGATCCCGCCGACCAGGTCGGCGCAGACGTTGTAGACGAACGCCCCGAGCGTGGCGAGCGCCGTGAACAGCACGACGTTGACCAGGCCGATCAGCGCCGAGCTGAGGATCACACCCTTGGCGGTGATCTGGAAGCCGCTGGCGCTCTGCCCGCCGCCGGCGTTGACCAGGTCGGTGAGGCTGTCGTTGACGCTGGCGAACACGCCCATCGCGTCCAGCGCCAGGTAGAGCACCGAGGTGGCGACCACCACCACGATGAAGAGCACCACGGACACGGCGAAGGCGAACTTCATCACGGACCAGGGGTCGATCCGCTTGAGGTTCAGCCGGGCCCGGCGCGGCCCGCGCGAGGCGGCCGAGCTGACCGACGTACGCGCGGCGCGTACCGCGTCACCCACGCGCGCGGCCCCGACGGCGGCCGCGCCGCTGATGCCCGGCGGCAGCCCGCCGCCGTTGGGCCGACCGCTGCCGCCCGGGCGGCCACCGTCCGGTTGCGGCCTCGCGCCCGGAGTGACCCGCGGCTGGGTTCCGGTGGCGCCGGCCGACTGGCCCGCCCGTACACCGATCGGCTGGGTGGTCGACGGCCGGTTCGCGGCCGCCGCAGCCGCCGCTGTCGGGGCGGGGTTGGGGGTGGTGCCGCCGGAACTCGGCTTCTCCACCGCCACCGTCTCGGTCTTGTCGGCGGGAGCCGCGTCGTCGCTCGGCTTGTCCGGCGGCGGCGTCATCCCGGGAGCCCGGGTGAATTTCGGGGCAGGCGCGTCGGCGGGGACCGTCGCCCGGCCCACGGCCGCGCGGCCGGTCGCTGGTGTGCCGCTCTTGGCGGCCTCCTCGTCGACCGGGTTGGCCGAGGTCCCCGTGTTCCCCGACTTCGCCTGTGTCTCCGTCATTCAACTAGTCCTGTTCGTCAGGCTCGTCGGCATTGCGAGCAATCGCCACGATAGTCACGCCGTCCGGGAGGTCCATCAACTTGACCCCCATTGTGTTCCGGTCACGCGTACGGCGTACAGGCTTCACCGGAGTCCGGATGACACCACCGTTGCTGGTGATGGCGAACAGCTCGTCGTCCGGGTCGATCACCACCGCACCGACCAGACCACCACGACGTTCGGTGATCTTCGCAGTCAGCACGCCCTTACCTCCCCGGCCCTGCACCGGGTATTCCTCGATCGGGGTACGTTTCGCGTACCCACCGTTCGTGGCCACCAAAACGTCCAGGCCCTCCCGGACCACCTCCATGGCCAGCAGCACGTCGTCCTCGCTGAACCGCATGCCGATCACGCCCGAGGTGGCCCGGCCCATCGGCCGCAGCGCCTCGTCGCTGGCGTTGAACCGGATCGCCTGCGCGTTCTTGGAAACCAGCAGCAGGTCCTCGGTCGGGGCGACGAGCGCCGCCCCGACCAGCTCGTCCTCGTCGCGCAGGTTGATCGCGATGATGCCGCCGGAGCGGGGGGAGTCGAACTCCTCGAGTCGCGTCTTCTTCACCAGGCCGTTCTTCGTGGCCAGTACCAGGTAGGGGGCCACCTGGTAGTTCGGAATCTCGATGATCTGCGCGATCTGCTCGTCCGGTTGGAAGGCGAGCAGGTTGGCCACGTGCTGGCCCTTGGCCACCCTACTGGCCTCCGGCAGCTCGTACGCCTTGGCCCGGTAGACCCGGCCCTTGTTGGTGAAGAACAGGATCCAGTCGTGGGTGGAGCAGATGAAGAAGTGGCTGACGATGTCGTCCTGCCGCAGCGAGGCGCCGCTGACCCCCTTGCCGCCGCGCCGCTGCGAGCGGTAGAGGTCGACCTTCGTCCGCTTGGCGTAGCCGGTCCGGGTGATCGTGACCACCACGTCCTCGCGGGCGATGAGGTCCTCCATCGAGACCTCGCCGTCGAACGGCACGATCTGGGTCCGCCGGTCGTCGCCCCACTTGGCGACGATCTCCCCCAGCTCCTCGGAGACGATCCGCCGCTGCCGCTCGGGCTTGGCGAGGATGTCCTTGAGGTCGGCGATCTCGACCTCAAGCTTGGCCAGGTCGTCGAGGATCCGCTGCCGCTCCAGCGCGGCGAGCCGGCGCAGCTGCATGTCCAGGATCGCGGTGGCCTGGATCTCGTCGATCTCCAGCAGCCGGATCAGGCCCTGCCGGGCGTCCTCGACCGTGGGCGAGCGCCGGATCAGGGCGATCACCTCGTCCAGCGCGTCCAGCGCCTTGGCCAGACCGCGCAGGATGTGCGCCCGCTCCTCCGCCTTGCGCAGCCGGAACGCGGTCCGCCGGCGGATCACCTCGATCTGGTGCTCGACGTAGTAGCGGATGAACTGGGCCAGGTTGAGCGTCCGCGGCACCCCGTCGACCAGGGCCAGCATGTTGGCGCCGAAGGTCTCCTGGAGCTGGGTGTGCTTGTAGAGGTTGTTCAGCACCACCTTGGCGACCGCGTCGCGCTTGAGCACGAGCACGATCCGCATGCCGGTACGCCCGGAGGACTCGTCGCGGATGTCGGCGATGCCGCCGAGCTTGCCCTCCTTGATCAGCTCGGCGATCCGCTCGGCCAGGTTGTCCGGGTTGACCTGGTAGGGCAGCTCGCTGACCACCAGTGCGGGGCGACCGCGCTTGTCCTCCTCGACCTCCACCACGGCACGCATCCGGATCGAGCCACGGCCGGTCCGGTAGGCGTCCTGGATGCCGGACTGGCCGACGATCAGGCCGTAGGTGGGGAAGTCGGGGCCCTTGACGATCCCGAGCAGCGCCTCGAGGGTGGTGGCCTCGTCGGCCTCCGGGTTCTCCAGGCACCACTGCACGGCCGCGCCGATCTCACGCAGGTTGTGCGGCGGGATCTTGGTGGCCATGCCGACCGCGATGCCCTCGGAGCCGTTGATCAGCAGGTTGGGGATCCGCGACGGCAGGATGGTGGGCTCCTTGGCCCGGCCGTCGTAGTTGTCCTGGAGGTCGACGGTGTCCTCGTCGATGTCCCGCAGCATCTCCATGGCCAGCGGATCGAGCTTGCACTCGGTGTACCGCATGGCGGCGGCCGGGTCGTTGCCCGGCGAGCCGAAGTTGCCGTTGCCGTCGACCAGCGGGTAGCGCAGCGACCAGGGCTGGGCCATCCGGACCAGGGCGTCGTAGATCGCCGAGTCGCCGTGCGGGTGGAACTGACCCATCACGTCGCCGACCACCCGGGAGCACTTCACGTAGCCGCGGTCCGGCCGGTAGCCGGAGTCGAACATCGCGTAGAGGATCTTGCGGTGGACCGGCTTGAGCCCGTCCCGCACGTCCGGCAGCGCCCGCCCGACGATGACGCTCATCGCGTAGTCGAGGTAGGAGCGCTGCATCTCCACCTCGAGCCCGACCGGTTCGATCCGGTCGTGCGCGACGACGGCACCGATGGTCTCGGGGACCTCGGGCTCGTTCGGTGTGGACTCGGGGGAATCGGTCACTGTTTACCCTTATCAGACTCAGAGTCGTTTTCGTGCTGTGGATAACGGCTGTGGAAACCGGCCAAGCTGTGGATAACTCTGTGGATCGACGGGTCGGCCGGTGGATGCCGGGCCGGCCCGCCGATGGCCATCAGATGTCCAGGAACCGGACGTCCTTGGCGTTGCGCTGGATGAACGATCGGCGCGCCTCGACGTCCTCACCCATCAACACGCTGAACAACTCGTCGGCGGTTGCCGCGTCGTCGAGCGTGACCTGACGAAGCGTACGGGTCGCCGGGTTCATCGTGGTCTCCCACAGCTCCGGGTAGTTCATCTCGCCCAGGCCCTTGAACCGCTGGATGTCGTCCGGCTTGGCGTTCGGCTTCTTCTGCTGGCGCAGCGCGATCAGCCCGTCGCGCTCCCGGTCGGAGTACGCGTACTGCGCGTCGTCGCCCTTCTTGTTCCACTTGATCTTGTAGAGCGGCGGGGCGGCCAGGTAGACGTGCCCCAACTCCACCAGCGGACGCATGAAGCGGAAGAGCAGGGTGAGCAGCAGCGTCTGGATGTGCTGGCCGTCGACGTCCGCGTCGGCCATCAGCACGATCTTGTGGTAGCGCAGTTTCTCGATGTCGAAGTCGTCGTGGATGCCGGTGCCCAGCGCGGTGATCAGCGCCTGGACCTCGTTGTTCTTCAGCACCCGGTCGATCCGGGCCTTCTCCACGTTGAGGATCTTGCCGCGGATCGGCAGGATCGCCTGGGTCCGCGGGTCGCGCCCCTGCTTCGCCGAGCCGCCGGCCGAGTCGCCCTCGACGATGAACACCTCGGACTCGCGCGGGTCGGTGGACTGGCAGTCGGCCAGCTTGCCCGGCATCGAGCCGGACTCCAGCAGCGACTTGCGCCGGGCCAGCTTGCGCGCCTGCTGGGCGGCGATCCGGGCCCGGGCAGCCTGGGACGCCTTCTGGATGATGATCTTCGCTTCGGCCGGGTTCCGGTCGAACCAGTCCACCAGCCACTCGTTGCAGACCCGCTGCACGAAGCTCTTCACCGGGGTGTTGCCGAGCTTGGTCTTGGTCTGGCCCTCGAACTGCGGGTTGGCCAGCTTGACCGAGATGATCGCGGCCAGGCCCTCGCGGATGTCCTCGCCGGAGAGCTTCTCGTCGCCCTTGAGCAGCTTGCGGTCGGTGCCGTAGCGGTTCACCACGCTGGTCAGCGCGGCCCGGAAGCCCTCCTCGTGGGTACCGCCCTCGTGCGTGTTGATGGTGTTGGCGAAGGTGTAGACCGACTCGCCGTACGACTCGTTCCACTGCATGGCGATCTCGACCGACATGCCCTCCTCCTCGGCGCCGAACTCGACCACGGTCTTGTGGATCGGGTTCTTCGAGGCGTTGAGGTGCCGGACGAAGTCGGCGATACCGCCCTTGTAGCAGAAGGTGACCTCGCGGACCTTGCCCTCCTCGCCCTCCGGGACCCGCTCGTCGAGCAGGTGGATGGTGAGGCCGCGGTTGAGGAAGGCCATCTCCTGCAGGCGGCGGTAGATGGTCTGGAAGTCGAAGTCGACGGTCTCGAAGACGGTCGGGTCGGGCCAGAAGGCGACCGCCGAGCCGGTGCGGTCGGTCGACTCACCCTTCTCCAGCGGGGTCGGCTTGGAGTTGGCGTACTGCTGCCGCCACACGAAGCCGGACTTGTGGATCTCCACCGCCATCTTCGTGGAGAGCGCGTTCACCACCGAGACGCCGACGCCGTGCAGACCGCCGGAGACCGCGTACGCCTTGCCGTCGAACTTGCCGCCCGCGTGCAGCACGGTCAGCGCCACCTCGACACCCGGCTTCTTCAGCTTCGGGTGCAGGTCGACCGGGAAACCCCGGCCGTTGTCGGTGACCCGGACCCCGCCGTCGGCGAGCAGCACCACGTCGATGATGTCGCAGTACCCGGCCAGCGCCTCGTCCACCGCGTTGTCGACGACCTCCCACACGAGGTGGTGCAGACCACGCTCGCCGGTCGACCCGATGTACATACCGGGCCGCTTGCGGACCGCCTCCAGACCCTCGAGAACGGTGATCGACTCTGCGCCGTACTCCTGCTTGTCCTGCGCTGCCACCCTCGGCCACTTTCTCGCGCCGTCCGCGCCTGGTGGCGCGTCGGGCGCGGGTTCGGCGGACAGGACGCGACGTCGGCACGCGGACCGGCACCGGGGACAATTCCGGGGTACGGGTCGAACGCGCCGGTCGCCGCGGTTGCCCGCGGATCGCGATCGGCTCAACCCGACGTGGACAATGATCGCGGGCCATACCGGGCCCGTGTCTCGTCGCTCCCCACCGGGTCTTCGTCTCAGCGTCAATCTTACTGTGCGCGGCCGACTAAACCACCACTCGGCACCCCCGCAGGACGGCTGAGAATGCCGTAGCCGGCCGAATCGCGCTGTCTGCGACTCCCCCTACACGCCTGCCCCAGATCGGGGGCGGCGCCGCCCGACGGCCGGGGTGCACCGACCTCGCGGGCCGGCCCGCCATGTCGTAGGTTTGCGGCGCCGCCGGCACCGGCCTTGATCTTTCCCCGCCGGAACCGGACGATCTACCCGATCGACCCGACTCGTGCTGCTAAGAGGTGACGCCAGATGGGGCTGGACAACGTCGCGGTGCACTGGCCGCGTACCGGCCGCTTCTACGACCCGGTCGCGCCGGCCGAGTTCGTGGACTTCGGCGAGATCGTCGACATGCCGCGGATCTCCGCGCCGACCGCCGCGCTGGCCGAGTTGATCGCCAAGACCGGCACGGTCCGGGCGACCGCGTACACCGAACTGGTCGACCTGCTGCTCGGCCTGGAAGGTGTGCTCTACGCCACGGACGCCGCGGCCGAGGACGAGGATCCGGTGATCGACCCGGACGGCTGCGCCTGGGTCGCCGGCGGCATCGAACGGTTCGTCGCCGGGCACCGCGAGCACGGCGAGACGGTGACCTTCGACTCGGTCAGCGAGGTGCTGCGCTCCCTGCTCGCCGACGGCCGCCTCGCCGAGCAGCAACTGCGCTGGCTGGACAGCCGGCTCGACGCGCTGCGCGACGAGAGCGGCGCCCCGCCGCAGTGGAACTTCACCTGCGCCGAGCTGAGCGTGCTGGCGGCCTTCTACCGCCGCTGCGCCGACCGCGGCTTCGCCGTCTACGCCGACGCCTGACCGGGGTGCTCCGGGCCGGCCGTCACGGCCCGGTTCGCCGCGGCGATCACCTCGGTCAGCACGGTGTGCAGGTGCCGCAGGTCCGCCAGCGGCAGCCCGAGCCGCTCCACGATCGCCGGCGGGATCTGCTCGGCGCGTGCCCGGAGGGCCTGGCCGCTGGCGGTGAGGGAGACGGCGAGGCTGCGTTCGTCCGAGGCGTCCCGTTCCCGCCGGACGTAGCCGGCGGCTTCGAGGCGCTTGAGCAGCGGTGAGAGCGTGCCCGGGTCGAGCTGGAGCAGCCGGCTCAGCTCCCGGACGGAGAGCGGCGCGTACTGCCACAGCGCCAGCATGACCAGGTACTGCGGATGGGTCAGCCCCATCGGCTCCAGCAACGGGCGGTAGACCGCGACGACGCCCCGCGCCGCGACGGAGAGCGCGAAGCACACCTGCTGCTCCAGCGCCAGGGGATCCCCGTCGAGCTGTTCGGACACGGCTGCACCTCCTCGTCGTCCTTGCGAGCCTACCAACGATTGGTGTACCAATTGTTAGCGCACCAACTGTAACCGCCGACGCAGGAGAGGCCAGCCATGAGCAACGAGCAGCCGACCCCCAAGGGCCCCGGCGAGGGCGGCCGTCTGATGGCCTGGGCCTTCCGGCACCTGGCCGGCCCGCCCGAGGTGCAGGGCGCCGTGCAGGGCGGCTCGAACCACGCCCGGGAGGGCTGGAAGCAGGACCTGGAGCGGCGTAAGCAGTGGAGCCGCGAGCAGCGGGAACGCAAACGCGCCGAGCGGGAGGCCCGGCGCGCCGCCGGCTGACGTCAGCCGTACGTGTCCCGGGGCCCCCGGCCGCGGACCCGACGCGGGCCCCGGGACCAGGACGGTGCCGCGGGGCCGTGGATGTGCAGCTTGCGCACCACGTTGTGGCCCACCTCGCGGCCGATCTGCTGCAACAGCGACCCGGCGAGCAGTCGCAGCTGGGTGGCCCAGGCGGTCGACCGCGCCTCGACGGTCAGCTCACCGTCCTCCAGCTTGACCGGGCGGCTGTGCTGGGCGACCTCCGGGCCGACCACCCGCTCCCAGGCGCCGAAGACCGTCGCCTCCGCGGCCGGCTGCTGCCAGCCGCGCGCCTTGACCAGCCGGTCGAGCACCGCACCGAGCGGCTGCGGGTCGCGCGGGTCCGGACCCGGGCCGGAGTAGCCGCGCAGCCGTCGCTGCTGCCCGCCGGCGCCGTCGCCGCCGCCCCCGGTGGTACGCCGCCGGGTCCGCGCCGCCGCCTCCCGGCGGGCGCGCGCCGCGTCGAGCACCGCGCGGGCCAGCTCGGGCCCGGAGGCACCGCCCTCGGCCGCCCCGGCCCCTGATCCGCCGCTCTCGGCCGCCGGTACGCGCGGCGGCTCCGCCTCATCCGACACGTCGTACCGTCCCCTCGCCCACCTCGTACCGGGTGCCGCGCAGGGCCGCCGGCACGTCGTCGTCCACCGCGCAGGTGACCAGCAGCTGGCTGGCCCCGCCGACCAGCTCCGCGAGCCGCTCCCGCCGGCCGGCGTCCAGTTCCGCGAAGACGTCGTCGAGCACCAGCACCGGCTCGATCCCGTCCGACCGGAGCAGGTCGTAGCCGGCCAGCCGCAGGGCCAGCGCGTACGACCAGGACTCGCCGTGGCTGGCGTATCCGCGGGCGGGCAGCGGGCCGAGGGTCAGCGTCAGGTCGTCCCGGTGCGGGCCGACCAGCGTGGTGCCCCGCTCGATCTCGGCCGACCGGGACTCGGCCAGTGCCGCGGTCAGCGCCTCCGCCAGCACCGCGCGGTCGGTGGTCGGCTCGGGCAGCTCCACCGACGGCCGGTAGGCGATCCCGGCCGCACCCCGGCCGGCGGCCACCGCGTCGTACGCCTTGGTCACGTGCGGGGCCAGCGCGGCGACCAGCTCCAGCCGCCCGGCGAGCAGCTCGGCGCCGTGCCGGGCCAGATGGGTGTCCCAGACCGCCAGGGTGGAGAGGTCGCCGCCCCGCGAACCGCCCGTCTTGCGGGCCAGGTACGCGGTGCGCAGCAGCGCGTTGCGCTGCTTGACCACCCGGTCGTAGTCGGCGCGCACCCCGGCGTACCGGGGCTGGCGGTTGACCAGCAGGTCGTCGAGGTAGCGGCGGCGCTCGGCCGGGTCCCCGCGGACGAGTTCCAGGTCCTCCGGGGCGAAGAGCACCAGCCGCAACGCGCCGAGCACGTCGCGGGCGCGGCGTGCCGGCGACCGGCCGATCCGGGCCCGGTTCGCCTTGCCGGGCACGATCTCCAGCTCGACCAGGAGCTCGCGCCCCTCGTGCAGCACGGCGCAGCGGATCACCGCCGAGCCGGCGCCCATCCGCACCAGCGGGGCGTCCGTGGCGACCCGGTGCGAATCCAGGGTCGCCACGTAGCCGAGCGCCTCGACCAGGTTGGTCTTGCCGACGCCGTTCGGCCCCACCAGGACGTTCGCCCCCGGTTCGAGGTCGACGCCGACCCGCTCGTACGAGCGGAAGTCGACCAGTTCGAGCCGGCGGACGTACACAGGCGGTGGATGCCGGTCAGCGCTTGCGCACGGCGTGCCCGCCGAACTGCTGGCGCAGCGCGGCGACCGCCTTCATGGCCGGCGAGTCGTCCTGGCGGGAGGCGAACCGGGCGAAGAGCGAGGCGGTGATGACGTTCAGCGGCACGGCCAGCCGGACCGCCTCGTCCACCGTCCAGCGACCCTCGCCGGTGTCCTCCGTGTAGCCGCTCAGCTCGGCCAGCTCCGGGTCCTCGTCGAGGGCCCGGTCGAGCAGGTCGAGCAGCCAGGAGCGGACCACGGTGCCCTCGCGCCAGGACTTGAACACCCCGGGCACGTTGGTCACCAGCTCGGAGGCGGCGAGCAGCTCGTAGCCCTCGGCGTAGGCATGCATCAGGCCGTACTCGATGCCGTTGTGCACCATCTTGGCGTAGTGCCCGGCGCCGACCGGCCCGGCGTGCACGAAGCCGAACTCGCCCGCCGGCTTGAGCGACTCGAAGATCGGCATGAGCCGCTCGACGTGCTCCTGGGCGCCGCCGACCATCAGCGCGTAGCCGTTCTGCCGGCCCCAGACACCGCCGGAGACGCCGACGTCGATGTAGCCGATGCCGCGATCGTTGAGTCGCTCGGCCCGGGGCGCGTCGTCGCTGAACCGCGAGTTGCCGCCGTCGATGATGATGTCGCCCTCGCCGAGCACGTCGGCGAGCTGGTCGATGGTCGCGTCGGTGACCCCCGCGGGGACCATGACCCAGACCGCGCGCGGCGATTCCAGCTTCTCCGCCAGTGCCGCGAGGGAAGCGACGTCGCTCAGCTCCGCGTTGTGGTCGAAACCGACCACCTCGTGGCCGGCGGCGCGCAACCGCTCACGCATGTTGCCGCCCATCCGGCCGAGTCCTACCAGGCCGAGCTGCATCTGCTCCTACCTCCGTGCGTGTGCTGGGGTCTTCTCCGGGCTGCGATCAGCGGGACACGCGGATCGGCATGATGAGGTACCGGTACCCAGGGATGACCTCGCCATCCTCGCCCGCCGGCGAAATCACCGCGGGCTTGAAGGCGTCGACGAACGAGAGCACGGCGTACTGGGCCCCGAGGTTGGCGAGGCCGTCGATCAGGTACTGCGGGTTGAAGCCGATGGTCAGCGGCTCGCCGGTGAAGGTGGCCTCCATCGCCTCGCTGGCCCGCGCCTCCTCGGTGCCGCCGGCCTCGACCACCAGGCCGTCGGCGCTGAAGCTGAGCAGCACCGGGGTGGTCCGCTCGGCCACCAGGGCGACCCGCTTGACCACCTCGACCAGGGCGCTGACCGGCACCCGGGCCTCGGCGTTGTGGCTGGCCGGGAAGAGCGAGCGCACCGGCGGGTAGTTGGCGCCGTCGAGCAGCCGGCTGGTGGTGCGCCGGGTGCCACCGGCGAAGCCGATCATGCCCTCACCGGCGCCGCCCTGGGACAGCGCCATGGTGACCTCGCCGCCGAGCGGGCCGAGCGCCTTGGCGGTGTCGTGCAGCGTGCGCGCCGGCACCAGCGCGTTGAGGCTCACCTCGGGGTCGTCCGGGTTCCACTGCATCTCGCGCAGGGCGAGGCGGTAGCGGTCGGTGGCGAGCATGGCCAGCGTGCTGCCGGAGAGCTCGATCCGGACGCCGGTCATCATCGGCAGCGTCTCGTCCCGGCCGGCGGCGATGGCCACCTGGGCGACGGCGGCGGCGAACGCGGCCGCGTCGACCGTGCCGGCGCTCTCCGGCATCTCGGGCAGCGACGGATAGTCCTCCACCGGCATGGTGGGCAGGGTGAACCGGGCGCTGCCGCAGACCAGTTCGAGGTGGGCGCCGACCGCGGCGATGTCCACCGGCTTGGCGGGCAGCGCCTTGGTGATCTCGGCGAGCAGCCGGCCGGAGACCAGGGCGGCCCCGTCGGCGTCCCCCTGCACCTCGACGGTGACCTGGCTGGAGACCTCGTAGTCGAACCCGGAGACCTGCAGGTTGCCGTCGGTGACCCGGAGCATCACGCCGGCGAGCACCGGAACGGACGGCCGGTTGGGCAGGCTCTTCGCGGTCCAGGCCACGGCCTCGGCGAGCGCGTCGCGCTCCACTCGGAACTTCATCAATGCCTCCGCGTCGACGTCAGCGACAACTCTCTCATGCCGACCGCTGCCTGCCGACCCGCCTGACGGTGCGGGTACCCATCGCACCTTAGGGCGCGTGGGCATCGGCTGTGCGCCCGACCCCGTGGATTCCGGTGCCGGTCCGGCCGCCGACGACGGTCTCCGGCCCGATCCACAGAAAGTCCAACGGTGATGATTGGTTTTTGTTCTTTCAGAAGAGATAACTCATCGTCTTCATCGCACCTGTGCAAACTGTGGAGAACCGGCGTCCGCGCAGGTCAGACAGGTTATCCACCGGTGGTTTCGCTGTGGAGAACCGGGGGTACAACCCGTGTCCCGATCCACAGGCCGCCCGGTCCACCGGGTTGTCCACGCTTGTCCACCGGTTGTCCACCGGTAATCCACCGACTTTCTCCCCAGGGCTGTGGACCGGCGCCGGGGGCCCGACGGGCGTCATCCCCAGAACCTTCAACAGCCCGCCCACAGGCCGACCGTCCGCGGTGGACAACGAAGCCGTTGTCCCCAGGCGTCCACAGCGTCGTCCCCAGGGTTTCTCCACAGCCTGTGGGTAACCGGGTCCGGACGGAGCGTGGTTGTCCACCGGCGGTGGACAACGAGCTGTGGACAACGAGGCGGTGCGGTGGACGGTCACGGCCTCGATGCTGTGGTCTACACCTCGTCGAGGGTCAAGCCCGGGCGCGGAAGATGGTCGAGGGCGCGGGCCGGCGGCGTTCTCCAGATCGTCGGAGCGGCCGGGCGTGGCGCCGGGTGGCCGGGCACGGAAACGCCCGGCCAGGTTTCCTGGCCGGGCGGGGCAGCGAACGGGGCGTACGCCTCAGGTGTTCTGCTTGATCCGGTTGGTCAGCTCGGCGATCTGGTTGTAGAGCGACCGGCGTTCGGCCATCTGTTGGCGGATCTTGCGGTCGGCGTGCATGACCGTGGTGTGGTCCCGGCCGCCGAATGCCTGCCCGATCCGGGGCAGCGAGAGGTCGGTCAGCTCGCGGCACAGGTACATGGCCACCTGGCGGGCGTTGACCAGCACCCGGGAGCGGGAGTGCCCGCGCAGGTCCTCCAGGCTCACCCCGAAGTAGTCGGCCGTGGAGACCATGATCTGGTCCGCGGTGATCTCCGGCCCGGCGCCGTCCGGGATGAAGTCCCGCAGCACCTCCTCGGCCAGCGACAGCTCGACCGTCGAGCGGGTCAGGCTGGCGAACGCGGTCACCCGGATCAGCGCCCCCTCCAGCTCGCGGATCGAGTTCGACACCCGGGAGGCGATGAACTCCAGCACGTCCGGCGGGGCGTACAGGCGCTCCTGCGCGGCCTTCTTCTGCAGGATCGCGATCCGGGTCTCCAGGTCCGGCGGCTGGATGTCGGCGAGCAGGCCCCACTCGAACCGGGTCCGCAGCCGGTCCTCCAGGGTGGCCAGCTGCTTCGGCGACCGGTCGGAGGTGATCACGATCTGCTTGTTGGCGTTGTGCAGGGTGTTGAAGGTGTGGAAGAACTCCTCCTGGGTGCGCTCGCGGTTCTCCAGGAACTGGATGTCGTCGATCAGCAGGATGTCGACGTCGCGGTAGCGCCGCTGGAACGCGCTGGTCTTGTCGTCCCGGAGCGAGTTGATGAAGTCGTTGGTGAACTCCTCGGTCGAGACGTACCGCACCGACCGGGCGTTGCCGAGCGTCGTGGCGTAGTGCCCGATGGCGTGCAGCAGGTGCGTCTTGCCGAGCCCGGAGCTGCCGTAGATGAACAGCGGGTTGTACGCCTTCGCCGGCGACTCCGCCACCGCGACCGCGGCGGCGTGGGCGAACCGGTTGGACGAGCCGATGACGAACGTCTCGAACATGTACTTCGGGTTGAGCCGGTTCCCGCCCGCGTCGGCGGGCAGTCGCCGCTCGTCCCGGCCGCCGGGGCGGTGGTCCGCCCGTCCGGGGCCGCTGTCCGGGCCGCCGTCGCGGGGCAGCGCGCGGATCACGTGCTGGTCCCGGGGCGAGCCGGCGTCCCGCGGGTAACGCGGCTCGTAGGGGCGGGCGTCGGCGCCGGGCGGGTCGAGCCGGGCGGCCTGCTCGTCGAAGCCGCGCCCGGGGGGCGTACGCCGGGACGGCACCGGGCGGTCGGCCTGCGGCGGCTCGGCGAACGCGGCGCTGAACAGCGCCTCCTGGCCGCCCGGGCCGGCCGGATCCGATTGGATGTCGGCCGGCTGCGTGGCCGCCGACGGCTGGTCGAGCCGCCGATCGGGGTGCGCCTGCTCGGGGATGAGCGGGGGCTGTTGCCGACCGGCGTCGACGCGGTCGTCGTCCCGGAGGTCGGTCGGCGCGCCGTCGAAGCCCGCCGGTGCGCCGAAGTCGACCGGCCCGCCGTCGTGATCGGCCCCGCCGGTCTCCGGGCCGGAGCGGTAGACGGTGCCGGCCGGACGGCCCGCGCCACCCTCGGGCACCCGTACGGTGACCGCCACCTGGATCGGGCGGCCGAGTCGACGGGTGAGCGCCTCGGTGATCGCCGGGCGCAGCCGCGACTCGATCACGTCCCGGGTGAACGCGTCCGGGACGGAGAGCAGCGCGGTGTCCTCGACGATCGCCCGTAGCCGGGTCAGCCGCAGGTACGCCCGCTGCTGTGCTGAAATGATCTCGTCGGCGAGCTCGTCGGTCGTCGCCGTCCAGACCGCGGCGAGGTCGGTCGTACCGGTCACCGTCGTGCCACCCCCCTCGCCTCTGCTCCCGGACGCCGCCCGTTCTCCCCCGGTCGGCCTCCCGGGCCCGCCGCACTCGAGCGGGTGGGCCCCCACCCACCCGAACGGCCGACCGGTCGTCATCCACAAGTTATCCACAGCCTGTGTACCGACCGATTGTGGCCGCCCGCCGGACGCGGGTCGGACCTGCCCCCTGCCTGAACGGGCGCTGAAGCGGGTTCACCGTGCCGAACGATTCACTACCGGGTCCGGTCTTGCCTGCCGACGACACCGGGACCCCCGACGCTGACCGCAATCGGGCACGGTAACAGCGTTGTCCACGCGCCATCAACCGGCGACGCGCGGCGGGCCTTGTCAACATCAGCGAAAACCGCCGCTTCGGTCGCCGGTCTCCGCCCTGTTGGTGTGTTTGACGGTCATTGCCCCCCTGCGTAGGCTGGAGCGGCTGCTCTGTCGCCCTCTGCTAGGGTGATGGGTGCTTGCTGTCCGCGGTCGCTCCCCGCATCGCCGAGGGTCCCGCATCGCCGGGCAGCACCGATCGGGGCCACCGCCGAGGTGGTCCGGACCACCACACGACCCCGGGGGTCCCCTCGTCCGGGGCGTACGACAACGGAGAGCCTGACGTGAGCAAGCGCACCTACCAGCCGAACAACCGCCGGCGCGCGAAGACCCACGGCTTCCGGCTGCGCATGCGCACCCGGGCCGGCCGCGCCATCCTGTCGACCCGTCGCGCCAAGGGCCGCGCCCGCCTGTCGGCCTGAGGCCGACCGGGTCCGGTCCGGGGGACGTGGGCAGTCGTGCTGGCGGCCGCACAGCGACTGCGGCGCAGCACTGACTTCGCCGCAGCGGTCCGGGGTGGCCGGCGCGCCGGCCGCGGCGCCGTCGTCGTCCACCTGACCCAGCCCACCGGGCCCGAACCCACGGCACCGACCTCGCCGAAGCCGGCGCGGGACGCCGGTGCGGAGCAGACCTCCGCACCGACCCGCGCCGGCTTCGTCGTGTCCAAGGCCGTCGGGCCGGCAGTGGTCCGCAACCGGGTCCGCCGCCGGCTGCGGCACCTGGTCCGCGAGCGGCTGGCCGACCTCCCGCCCGGGAGCACCCTGGTCGTACGCGCGCTGCCCGCCGCGGCCGAGGCGTCCTACCCGCGGCTCGGCGCCGACCTGGACGCCGCCATCGCCGCCGCGCGCTCGCCCCGAGGGCGGCGGTCCCGGTGAGCACCGGACCAGCCGTCCCCCCGCCCACCACAACGGGTGCCCGTGTGCTGACCGGGCCCATCATCGCGTACCGTCGGTGGATAAGCCCGGCTCTGCCGGCCCGCTGTCGGTTCTACCCGTCGTGCAGTGCGTACGCCCTCGAGGCGGTGGCCCGGCATGGCGCGCTCCGGGGAGCCGGCCTCACGGTCCGGCGGTTGTTGCGCTGCCACCCATTCCACCCAGGTGGACACGACCCGGTGCCGGAGCCGGTCGGTCGCCGACGTGCCGATGTGACTGGAGCCTGAGAATTGAGTCTCGACTGGATCTACTACGCGATTTCGTGGATCCTGCTGGCCTGGCATTCGGCCTGGGACGCCATCGGCGTGTCGGACGGCGCGGTGATCGGCACGAACTGGGCCTGGATCCTCGCCATCGTCTTCCTGGTGGTCACCGTCCGGGTGATCCTGTTCCCGATCTTCGTCAAGCAGATCAAGTCCCAGCGGGCGATGCAGGCGCTCCAGCCTCAGGTGAAGGCGCTGCAGGAGAAGCACAAGGGTGACCGGGAGACGCTCCAGAAGGAGATGATGGAGCTCTACCGGAAGGAAAAGGCCAACCCGCTGATGGGCTGCCTTCCGATGTTCCTCCAGATCCCGGTCTTCCTCGGTCTCTTCCACGTGCTCCGCCGGCTCGACCCGGCCAACGGCGGCAAGACCCTCTACGGCTGGACGGTCGCCCAGTTCGAGAGCGCCTCCCAGGCGAAGCTCTTCACCGCCCCGATCGCCGGCAAGTTCGGCTCGACCGCCGACGAGCTGGCCCGGCTCGGCGCCAACGGCACCACCGTCAAGGTCATCGCCGGCATCCTGGTCCTGGTCATGATGGGCACCACCTACCTGACCAGCCGCCAGATGATCCTCAAGACCGGCTGGGCCGAGGACCCGCAGCAGCGGATGATCCAGCGGCTGATGCTCTACGGCATCCCGCTGTCGCTCCTGGTCTCCGGCGCGATCTTCCCCATCGGTGTGATCATCTACTGGGTCACCAACAACCTCTTCACCCTCGGCCAGCAGCAGTGGGTGCTGCGCAAGTTCCCGCCGCCGCCGAACGTCAGCACCCGGCCGGGCGCCTCGACCACGACCCGCGGCCCGGTGCAGCCGGCGAAGTCGGGCGGCCTGCTCAGCCGCGGCAAGCCGGCCGCCCAGGCGCCGGCGAAGCCCGCCGCGCCGAAGGTCGCCGCGCCGAAGCCGGGCGCCAAGCCGGTGAACCCGAAGAAGGGCCGCCCCGCCAAGCGGCAGGGCTGACCCGTCCGGGCCGCCGTCCGGGAGACCGGCGGCGGCCCGTTTCCGCACCGTGCAGCCGCCGTACGGCCGGCGCCGGAGCGGAACGGCCGCGCGGGACGCGGCCACGGGCGACACTGCCCTACAGACGTGCCCGTGGGCACCGGCGAGCTCCCGCCGGCCCCGGGAAACTAGCGGACCCGACGGTCCGGCCGAGCGAGTACGGAGATGAGACCGTGACGGACACCAGCATCCCCCGCGCCGACGAGTCACTGGACGAGGAGAGCCTCGCCCCCACCACGGCGGACGACGACACCGAGGCCGAGGAGACCGAGGAGGGCCCGCGGGAGAAGAAGGCCGCGGGCGAGAGCGAGCTGTTCCGGCAGAGCGAGATCGCCGCGGACTACGTCGAGGGCCTGCTCGACATCCTGGACTACGACGGAGACATCGACGAGCTCGTTTCTGGCGGCCGTCCGGTGGTCGAGGTGGTCGGTGCCCGGCTGCAGAACCTCGTCGGGCAGCGCGGCGCCACCCTGGAGGCGCTCCAGGAACTGGCCCGCCTGGCCGTCTTCCGGCAGACCGGCGCGCCGAGTCGGCTGCTGCTCGACGTCGGCGGCTACCGCGCCACCCGCCGCAAGGAGCTCGCCGCGGTGGCCAAGAACGCCGTGGAGAAGGTCAAGGAGTACGGCGAGCCGGTGCGCCTGGAGCCGATGTCCGCGTTCGAGCGCAAGTGCGTGCACGACGTGGTCAACGCGATGAGCGGGGTGGAGAGCGAGTCCGAGGGTGTCGAGCCGAACCGGCGCATCGTCGTCCGGCCGGCGGACTGACCGCGTGACGAACGACGACACCACGGCCGGCGCCGTGGCCGGCCCGGGTGGCACGCCGCCCGGGCCGTCGGCTGTCCGCCCCACGCCGTCGCCGGCCGACGCGGTGCTGCCGCCGGAACTGGCCGGCGCCGCCCGTACCCTCTTCGGCGGCCGGCTCGACCTGGCCGCCGCGTACGCCGAACTGCTGGCCACCGACGGCGTGGTCCGCGGTCTGATCGGCCCCCGCGAGGCGCCCCGGATCTGGGACCGGCACCTGCTCAACTGCGCGGCCGTGGCGGAGCGGATCCCCGACGGCGCGGTCGTGCTCGACGTCGGCTCGGGCGCGGGACTGCCCGGCCTGGTGCTGGCGATCGCCCGGCCCGACCTGACCGTGACGCTGATCGAGCCGCTCGCCCGCCGGACCTCTTTCCTGATCGAGGCCGTGCAGGGGCTCGGCCTCGCCAAGACGGTGCGGGTGTTCCGGGGCCGGGCCGAGGAGGCGGCGGCCGGCGGCGCGAGTTCCGGGCCGCTGAGCGGCGACGTGGTCACCGCCCGTGCGGTCGCCCCGTTGGACCGGCTCGCCGCCTGGTGCCTGCCCCTGGCCGTGCCCGGGGGACGTCTGGTGGCGCTCAAGGGCGCGTCGGCCGGCGAGGAGATCACCGAGCACGCCGCGGCGGTGGCGCGGCTCGGCGGCGGTGAGCCGACGGTGCACCGGTGCGGCGAGGGTGTGCTCGACCCGCCGACCACCGTGGTGGAGATCGTGCGCGAGCGGGTGGTGGGGCCGGTCCGGCGGCCGGCCGCCAAGAAGTCCCGGGGCGGCCGGTCCCGCCGTCGCTGAGCCGGCATCCCGCGGGGCGCGCGTCGACCGTCCTCGTCGAACGGCTATTTCGACGTCTGTCGATGCCTTTGGTGGTCGCCGTGTCGGACGGAACCTCCCTGATCTGGTGCTCAGCTCGCCGCTACCGGCTTCCCGCCCGGCACCTGCGTCGTTGAACCCGGGTGGGTGGAGGCTGAGGGTTGCGAACCCGACGTGGACCCGCTGCGCCCGTGAGCCGTAGGCTGGCCGCGCGTCGATAGTGTGGAGCGGGCGGCACGGACGTACCAGGTCCCGACCGCTCCCGCCGGGCCGGACGCTCGCGCGGTGCGAGTACGCGTACGGCCGGGTATGACGGGGTGCGGACCGACCATCCGAAGCGGGCAGGGATGACAGGTGCATGACGACGGCAGGTACGACGATCCACGCGTGACGGGTCCAACGGGCGGTCCTGTTTCACGTGAAACCGACTACCAGAGTTGGCCGCCCTCCGGGGCGTCCTCGCAGAGCCCGTCGACCCGGCCGCCGGACTTCGAGTCCCTGGTACGCCGGGACCCGTCGGCGACCGGCGCGGGGCAGGCCAACCCGCGGACGCCCGGCGGGGCCCAGCCGGCTGACGGGGGTGCGCGGGTCATCCCGATCCGTCGCAACGCGTCGGCTCGGTTCGAGCCGACGGTCCCGCAGCAGCCGACTCCCGAAGCGGCGCCGGATGCGGCCCCCGCACCGGTCCCCGACACGACAGCGGCGTTCGGGACCGCGCCTGTCGAGCCCGCGTACGTTTCACGTGAAACCCCGATGCGCGAAGAGGATGACCCACCGTTGGCTATGGAGGCGATGCGCGCCGTGCAGATCCTGAACCCCAGTGGCGAGGTGACGATGCCTCGGCCGGAGCGGACCCGGGTCATGTGCGTCGCGAACCAGAAGGGCGGCGTGGGCAAGACCACGACCACGGTCAACCTGGCGGTGGCGCTCGCCCTGCATGGCAACCGGGTGCTGGTGGTCGACCTCGACCCGCAGGGCAACGCCTCCACGGGGCTGAACGTGCCGCACCACACCGGCGTGCCGGACGTCTACGACTGCCTCATCAACAGCGTGCCGCTGGAGGAGGTCGCCCAGGAGGTCGAGGGCATCCCGAACCTGTGGTGCGTACCGGCCACCATCGACCTGGCGGGTGCGGAGATCGAACTCGTCTCGGTGGTCGCCCGGGAGTCCCGGCTGGCTCGCGCCATCACGGCGTACCCGGGGCACTTCGACTACGTCTTCATCGACTGCCCGCCGTCGCTCGGCCTGCTCACGGTCAACGCTCTGGTCGCGGCGCAGGAGGTGCTCATCCCGATCCAGTGCGAGTACTACGCGCTGGAGGGCCTCAACCAGCTGATCCAGAACATCAACCTGGTCCGCCAGCACCTCAACCCGCGGCTGGAGGTGTCCACGATCCTGCTCACCATGTACGACCGGCGCACCCGGCTGGCCGACGCGGTCGAGCAGGACGTCCGGAACCACTTCGGCGACAAGGTGCTCGAGGCGGTCATCCCACGTAACGTCCGCGTCTCCGAGGCACCCAGCTACGGCCAGTCGGTGATGACCTACGATCCCGGATCGCGGGGGGCGACGAGCTACTTCGAGGCCGCCCAGGAGATCGCCGAGCGGGGCGTCAAGGAGCCGGTGAGCCGGAATGCGTAGTGCGGACGAGGCGCTGGGAGGCGTGGCATGAAGAACCGTCCTCGGGGCGGGCTGGGTCGTGGCCTGGGGGCCCTGATCCCGACCGGGCCGGCGCCGGCCGCCGAAGCGGTGGTGGGCGGCATCGACAGCACCGGCGGTGCGGGGGCCGTGGCGGCCGCGCCACCGGCATCGCCGAGCGCGCCCGAGCCCGCGCCTGCACGCGAAGCGCTCAGCCCGGTGCCGGGCGCCCGGTTCGCCGAGATCCCGGTCGACGCCATCGTGCCGAACCCGAAGCAGCCCCGCCAGGTCTTCGACGAGGAGGCGCTGGAGGAGCTGAAGACCTCGATCCGCGAGGTCGGGTTCCTCCAGCCGATCGTGGTACGCCAGCTCGACGACGAGAAGTACGAGCTGGTGATGGGCGAGCGGCGATGGCGGGCCGCGCAGGCGGTGGGCCGGGACAGCATTCCGGCGATCGTCCGGGACACCCGCGACGACGCGATGCTCCGGGACGCGCTGCTGGAGAACATCCACCGTGCCAACCTGAACCCGCTCGAAGAGGCGGCCGCGTACCAGCAGCTGCTGGAGGAGTTCGGCGCCACCCACGAGGAGTTGGCCCGGCGGATCGGGCGGAGCCGGCCGCAGATCTCCAACACCATCCGGCTGCTGAACCTGCCCGCACAGGTGCAGCGGCGGGTCGCGGCCGGCGTGCTCTCCGCCGGGCACGCCCGGGCGTTGCTCAGCCTGGAGGACGCGGAGTCGCAGGACCAGTTGGCCCTCCGGATCGTCGCCGAGGGGCTTTCCGTCCGGGCGACCGAGGAGATCGTTGCGCTGGCGCTGAGCGATGGCTCGACCAAGAAGGAGGCGGCTCGGCGGCGGCCCAAGCCGCACGCGCCGGCGCTCACCGATTTGGCCGACCGGCTCTCGGACCGCTTCGACACCCGGGTGAAGGTCGACATCGGCCGGAGCAAGGGCAAGATCACGATCGAGTTCGCCACGGTCGACGACCTGGAGCGGATCGTCGGCATCATCGGGGTCGAGCGGGAGGAATCCGAGGCCTGACCCGGTACGTCGAACGGCCGCGCGCACCCGACCGGGGCCGCGGCCGTTTTCGTGCCCGAGGTCAATCCGTGCCCAGGCCCGTCGTCGGCCTTCCGGAATCTGACCCTCGGGCCCTACGTTCTTCTCCTGTCCACCGGGGCCCCTCGCGGCGGCGTTCCCGCCGCAGGGCGCTCGCAGCGCGGGTTCGGCCTTATGTCCGGCTGCGCTCCTGCCAAGCGAGGCGGCTCTCCGGCCCGAACCGCGAGCGCCTCTCCGGGGGCAGCCCGCACGCGGGCTCCTGTGATTCGGTCGTGCCACGGCCTATTGCGAGCGGGACCGCGATACGAGCCTGCTGCAACAGCCGCCTGCCAGGACGGCGTCCTGCCATGAGGCGGCCCAGCGGCTTGCCCCGGTAGCCCGGCGGAGAGGCTCGGCCCGGTGACTTCATTTTCCGGACGTGGCCGGGCCGGCGCGGCCCGAGGGACGTGTCCCATCGGCTGACGCTGCGGCGAGGTGGGTAGCCGCGGTCGACGTCTCCGGCAACACCTGCCTTGGTCCACCCTGGCAGCGCTACAGGGCACCGCAGCCGGCGCGCGGGCCGGTCAGGTCTGGGAGCAGATCACCTTCACCGGCTACCCTCGCCGATCCTCGGCGACTGGCTGTTCTGACCTGGCCCGCCAGCGACGCGACGCAGGACGTGCCGCCGAGCGGGCACGCCGGTTCTCGGCCACTCTTGGACAGCCCCCGGCTTTGCTCCTTGGGGGCAGCAGTCGTAGAGCTGGACCGGCGCCGTTTCACGTGAAACGCCTGCGGCACTGGGACGGGCCCGGCGACCGATTGGCGGGGCGAAGGCGGTTCCGCCGCCGTCCCCTTCCTGGTGGCCCAAACCCACAGGCTCGGACCGCAGCGGCACCTCGCCACGGCGGACGCTCAACCGTGGCCCGTCGTTTCACGTGAAACAGCCGCCGCTTGGAACGCTCGGGAAGGGCGTCGCGGTACAACCCCGGATGACCGACCATCTTTCGTGGTGCCGTGGTGCCGTGGTGCCGTGGTGCCGTGGTGCCGTGGTGCCGTGGTGCCGTGGTGCCGTGGTGCCGTGGTGCCGTGGTGCCGTGGTGCCGTGGTGCCGTGGTGCCGTGATGCCGTGGCCATGAACGCGCGCTGATGCTCGAGGACGGGAGGGGTGGCAGGGCGCCAACCACGAGCGGCCGGGTCGCCGCGCATAGCCAAGCAATCGTCGTCGGGCCATTCCTCCTCCCGCCTTCACTGCGCTGGCGCGCCGCTGGGTACCCGTCTCCTTCGCGGATGGGACCTGTCGTCCGTATCCCCCTCGCCGAGTACTCCAGACCGCCGCGGTGGCCCCCTGGTCGTTGCACGGCCCTGAACCAGTGCCCTTGGGAAGGGGCGACTGGGCGACGGCGACTCGACGGCAGCCCGCTCTCGCCCCGGTGCGCAGTCGGCGGTGGCGTTTCCACCAACCAACACGACCGGCGCGGGAGGCGTGGGGCGAGTTTCAGCCCCAGGCGCTCCCAGGCGCTCGCCTCAGCATCCGGCGCCTACTAGCGTCGTGGCCGGTCGTCAGGATCCGCCCGCCGCCCGCCGCCCGCCGCCCGCCGCCCGCCGCTGGCCGCCGGCCTTCCGCCACCCGTGACCAACCGTCCCGCCACCCGCTATCGGCGCCGGCCGTCGCACCACCTGCCGTCGCACCGGGCCGTCGCCCGCGGGCTCACCAACCGGCAGTTCGTCGGCCCGCTGCATGCCCCACCGATGCCGAGCCTGAACCCGCCGAGCTTGAACCCGCCGAGCCTGAACCCAAACGGACGAACGCACCTCGCAGTTCCCGGCATGCGTCCGGTCGCCGTGTCATCGCAAGCGGAAGGGCCGACCTCGGGTGGCGGGCACCTCCGCTCCTGCCGATTTCGGGATCTCGAGGTTTCACGTGAAACGACCGGTCGCACCGCACGTAGACCGGCTCTGGGTCCGCGCCGTCACGTGGCGGGATCAGGATGGCGCGGCCGCGGCCGACAGGGTCCGCCGCCGAGGTGCTCGCCCCGGCTGGCCGCCCCGGCACCCGTTTGGCTCGGGGAGGGTCGGTCAAGAGCAGATCGACACGGCGGCACAGAAACCTGCCCCGCCCAGCCCTGAACACGCCGCCCCGAGCGCTCAAAAGTTATCCACACCGGTTTTCCACAGGCGGCCCCGTTTCACGTGAAACCCCGTGTGGAACAAGGTGTGTGCCTGTGGATGACGGGGTGTGTTCTGGGTCTCGGCGACCTGTGGACATCCGGTGGGCGGCCCTCGCCGACGTTGCCGGCCGATCGACGTCGGGCCGCTCGACCGGGCGGAAATGGCCCCCGGTTCAGGTAGGGACAGCGGTGCCGGACTCGGTTAGGGTCAGCGTCGTGCAGGACACCCCTCCCTCAGTTCCGGACTTCACCCAGTGGCCGTCCTTCCCCTTCGAGGGCGACCTCCGGGTCAAGCAACTCGACGATCCGGTCCCGGTCGAACCGCCTCGCAAGGGTGAGGGACTCCGGGAATGCACCGCCTGCAATGCGCCCGACGAGGCGTACATCTGGGTGGGCGAGCGTTGGCGGGTACGTGCCATGGACCGCCCCACCGGGCTGCCCATGGTGCTGATCCTCGAATCACGCTCGCACCTGGACCTCGGCGACCTGCCCAACCTGCTCGCCGCCGAGCTGGGCGTGATGACGGTACGGCTGGAGCGCGCCATCCGGTCGCTGGACGGCGTCGCCCGGGTGCACGTCAACCGTTGGGGCGACGGCTCGGCCCACCTGCACATGTGGTTCCTGGCCCGCCCGTACGGCCGGCTCCAACTGCGCGGCACCTTTCTCTCCCTCTGGGACTCGATCCTGCCGCCGATCTCCGAGGCCCAGTGGCGCGAGAACCTGGCGATGGTGGCCGCCTGGCTCGCCGAGTTCGGTGGCCGACCGCTGGCCGAGCCGCCGCGCATCCAGTGGCAGGCGCCCTCCAGCTTCACGGACGGGGTTCCGGCGACCGACGAGGCTGTGGAGGACGAGATGACCTCGGTGATCGAGGCCGCTGCGGAGATCCCGGAGCCGGCACCCGACACCGACACCGACACCGGCGCCGAAGCGACGAGTACGGGGACCGCCGTAGCCACCGGGACCGCGGGAGACCGCGCGGGTGACGGTGAGGCGTCCGCTGCTGCCGCCGGCGTTCCGGCGGTGGCCGCGAACGGCGGGGGCGTGGAGACCTCCGAGGAGCCCGGTGCCGCCGCCTCCGGGGTCGGCGTGACGAACGGCCGCCCAACCGGCATCAAGCCCGTCGACAGTAAGCACGCCGAGGGCTAGACCGCCGACAGCCGAGCGGTCGCCGGGGTGTGCTGTCCCGACGGGCGACCGCAGGCAGCTCCTGGCTCCCTACGAGGTCGCCCGGCGCCTCGGTGTCTCGATGCCGCGCCGCCGGACCGACCGGCCCTCGTTCATCGGAATCCGCCCGACGCCGCTCCCAGGCCGTCACCGCCCAGGCCGCCACCGGCCAGGCATCACCGCCCAGGCCGCCAACAGAGCTGGCCATCACCGGCCAACAGAGCTGGTCGATGCCCTTCCGGTCGGCGAGCAGCCGGGTGCCCCGGTGGGACCTGGACGGGTTGGCCTGGGTCAGCGACCGGGTGCAGGACGTCGCGGCAGCCGGGCGAAGGCGGCCGGTCCCCAGGCGGTCAGCCCGACGAGGCGGTCAGCCCGACGAGGCGGCCGGGGCGTCAGGCGCGGCGGGTCGCCGCCCGGGTCACCAGGGATCCGAGCACCCGGCCGAAGTCCAGCCCGGCGGCCTGGACCGCGAGCGGCAGCAGCGAGGTCTCCGTCATCCCGGGGGAGACGTTGACCTCCAGCACGTGCGGCTGCCCGTCCGCGTCCACGATCAGGTCGACCCGGCTCAGGTCGCGCAGGCCCAGCGCGGCGTGGGCGGCGAGCGCCACCTCGGCCACCGCGCCGGCCACCGCCGGGTCGAGCCGGGCGGGGGTGTGCCAGGTGGTCCGGCCGGCCGTGTACCGGGCGGCGTAGTCGTACACCCCGTTGCGCGGCACGATCTCCACCGCCGGCAGGGCCCGCGGGCCGTCGCCCAGGTCGACCACGGAGACGGCCACATCCATGCCCGGCACGTACCGCTCGACCAGCGCCGTCGAGTCGTACGCGAAGCAGCCGACCATCGCGGCCGGCAGGGACACGGCGTCCCGGACCACCGCGGCGCCCAGGCCGGAACCGCCCTGGGCGGGCTTCACCATCAGCGGCAGCCCCAACCGGTCGACGATCCGGTCCAGCACCGCCACCGCGCCCAGCTCGGAGAACCGGTCGTGCGGCAGCGCGACCCAGTCGGGGGTCGGGATGCCGGCCTCGCGGAGCATCGCCTTCGCGGACGGCTTGTCCCAGGCGAGGCGGGAGGCGCGGGCGTCGCAGCCCACGTACGGGACGCCGCAGAGGTCGAGCACCCCGCGCAACGAGCCGTCCTCGCCGGTGGCGCCGTGCAGGGCGATCACCACGGCGTCCGGCGGGTCGGCGGCCAGCGCCGGCAGCAGGGCGATGTCGGCGTCCCGCAGCTCGGCCTCGACGCCGACGGCGCGCAGCGCGTCGAGCACCCGCCGGCCGGAGCGCAGCGAGACGTCCCGTTCGTAGGAGAGGCCGCCGGCGAGCACCAGCACGTGCAGGTCGGCGGTGACGGGGGAGCCGGTCACGACGGGATGTTCGGCAGCGGTGGCGCTCATGCCGAAATCATGCCAAGTCAGGTCCCGGGGTGTCGGAGCCGGCCTGCCCGCGCCGCACGCCGGGCCGGCCCACCGCGCCGAAGACCTTGCGCATGGCGATGTCCTGCTCCATCACGCCGGCCAGCCGGCGTACGCCCTCACGGATCCGCTCCGGGGGCGGGAAGGAGAAGTTGAGCCGCATGTTGCCGGTGCCCGTGCCGTCGGCGTAGAAGCCGGTGCCCGGCACGTACGCCACCCGGGCCGCGATGGCCCGCGGCATCATCGCCTTGGAGTCCAGCCCGTCGGGCAGGGTGGCCCAGACGAAGAGACCGCCGCCCGGGGTGGTCCAGGTGGTGCCGGCGGGCATCAGGTCCTCCAGCGCGGTGAGCATCGCGTCCCGCCGCTCCCGGTAGACCTCCCGGTAGACCTTGAGCTGCTCCCGCCAGGGCATGGTCGACAGGTAGGTGGCGACGGCCGCCTGGGCGTAGCCGCTGGGGCAGAGGATCTGCGCCTCGCTGGCGATGACCAGCTTGTCCCGGACCGCGTGCGGCGCGAGGATCCAGCCGACCCGCAGCCCGGGCGCGAAGGTCTTGGAGAACGTGCTCAGGTAGAAGACGCCGTCCCGGCGGCGGGCCCGCAGCGGTGCCGGCGCCTCGCCCTCGAACCCCAGTTGGCCGTACGGGTCGTCCTCGACCACGAGCAGGCCGGCGCGTTCGCAGATGTCGAGCACCCGCTCCCGCCGCTCCTCGGTGAGCGTGACGCCGGTGGGGTTCTGGTAGGTGGGGATGGTGTAGAGGAACTTCACCCGGCGGCCGGCACGCGCCTGCTCGGCGATGGCGACCTCGAGCGCCTCGGGGATCAGCCCGTCGTCGTCCATCGGCACGTGCACGACCTGCGCCTGGGCGGCCTGGAACACCCCGAGCGCGCCGACGTAGGTCGGCCCCTCGGCGAGTACCACGTCGCCCGGGTCGAGGAAGAGCCGGGCCACCAGGTCGAGCGCCTGCTGCCCGCCGACGGTGACCACCACGTCCTCCGGGGAGGCGCCGCACGCCGCGTCGATGCCGGAGAGCGCCATCACCTCGCAGATCCGCTCGCGCAGCTCCGGGGTGCCCTGCCCGATGCCGTACTGGAGGGTGGTGGCGCCGTGCTCGGCGCCGAGCCGACCGAGCATCTCGCCGACCGCGTCCAGCGGCAGTGCCGCGATGTAGGGGGCGCCGCCGGCGAGGGAGACCACCTCCGGCCGGCTGGCCACCGCGAAGAGCGCACGGATCTCGGAGGCGGTCATGCCCCGGACCCGCCGGGCGTACCGGTCGGTGTAGTCGTCGAGTGTCGTGCCGGTCATGACATCACCTCGATGGCTGCTCGGGCGGCTCCCGTCCCGGTACTACCCGGGACACCGGCGACCATGGCGGCACGGGACGCCGACTGCTGATCGTAGTCGGCCGCCGCCCGGATGGCGCCGCCGCGGTGGCGGGCTTCCACATGCCGGACCCGGTGGCCGGTGCACCGGAGGTGGGCTTTCGCGCGTCCTCTCCCCTGCCGTCCGTTCGCGGCGTACGATCGCTGGTCGGGGGCAGGAAGGCGGCGGGGTCGTTCCGTGCCGGTTCACCACCGAGCCTAGTGTGGGGATGCGCCAATGTCGCGACGTCTGGTCAGTCTGACCCTGGACACGCTGGAGGACCTGCCCCGTCCCTGCCGGCAGTGCGTCTTCTGGGAGCTCGACCCGGTCTCCGCCGACCGTGCCTGCGCGGCGGGCGACCCGGGCCTGGAGAAGGAGGCCTGGGTCTCCCAGACGCTGCTGGAGTGGGGTTCCTGCGGCAAGTTGGTGTACGTCGACGGCATGCCGGCCGGCTTCGTCATGTACGCCCCGCCCGCCTACGTCCCCCGCTCGATGGCCTTCCCCACCTCACCCGTCTCGGCGGACGCGGCGCTGCTGATGACCGCCAACGTGGTGCCCGCCTTCGCCGGCGGCGGGCTGGGCCGGATGCTGGTGCAGGGCGTCGCCCGGGATCTCACCAAGCGCGGCATCAAGGCGATCGAGGCGTTCGGCGACGCCAAGTTCGGCGACGCCGCCGATCCGGCCGGCAGTTGCGTGGCGCCGGCCGATTTCTTCCTTTCGGTGGGCTTCAAGACTGTTCGTCCGCATCCACGCTTCCCCCGGCTCCGCCTGGAACTGCGCACCGCGCTCAGCTGGAAGTCCGACGTCGAGTACGCGCTGGAGAAGCTGCTCGGCTCGATGAGCCCGGAGACGCTGCTGCGACCGGTCCGCCCGGCCCCGGCCACCCGTTCCTCCGTCACCGGCTGACCACCGTCCCGTCCGGTCACCGCGGCCGCGACGAACGACGGCAGGTGGTCTGCCACCGGCGCGCTCCGGCGGCGGCCCGCCCCACGGTCAGTCCGTCACCGTGCCCGCGGCGACCACGGCTCGCAGCTCGCTCACGTCGATCGAGCCGGTCGGCACGTCCCGCTCGATCGGGAAGTACATCCGCTGCACCGCGGCCACGATCGCCTCGACCAGCCGGTCCCGGAACCGGGGGTCCACCAGCCGGGCCCGGTCGGCCGGCGAGGTGAGGTAGCCGACCTCGACCCGGACGGCCGGCATCCTGGTCAGCCGCAGCAGGTCCCACGCCTTGGCGTGGGTACGGCAGTCCCGCAGCCCGGTGCGCGCCACGATCTCCCGCTGCACCAGCCCGGCCAGCCGTTCGCCGGTCGCCGAGGTCACCCCGTTGTTGGTGCCGTAGTGGTAGGTGGCCACCCCCTCGGCGGCCGGGTTGGCGTGCCCGTCGGTGTGCAGCGAGATGAACACGTCGGCGCCGAGCGAGTTGGCCAGTTGCGCCCGGTCGACGTCGGGCAGGCAGGTCCGCGGCGCCGGCCCGCGGGTGAGCTGCACCCGGACCCCGGACGCGGCGAGCCGCCCCTCCAGCCGGCTGGCCAGGTCGTGCACCAGCTCCGCCTCGGTCCAGCGCAACGACCCGTCCAGCACCACGACGCCCGGGTCGGTGCCACCGTGCCCGGGGTCGATGACCACCGTCTTGCCGACCAGCGTCGGCCCGGACTGCCGGATCGCGTCCGACTCGCGCAACCACTGCGGCCGACCGCCGACCACCTTGCGGCCCAGCCGGCGCAGCGCGTCCATGGTGTGCGGCCCGCAGGAGCCGTCCGGGGTCAGCCCGACCTCGCGCTGGAACTGGGCGACCGCCCGGGCGGTACGGATGCCGTAGATGGCGTCCGCGCGGCCCACGTCGTACCCCATCTCCAGCAGGCGCTCCTGCAGCGACCGGACGTCCTCGCCGGTGAGCGGCTCAGGCACCGCGTGGTAGAGGGTGCGGGCGCCCAGCCGCCAGCGGGCCGCGTCCAGGGCGCGCCAGGTCTCCGCACCCACCCGCCCGTCCACGCTCAGCCCTCGGGACTGCTGGAAGGCCCGCACGGCACGTTCGGTGTGGGCGTCGAACTCGTCGCCCGGGCCGGGTGCCGGGGCGAGCAGGTCGAGGCCGGACAACACCGTACGGATCTCGGTCACCGCGGGCCCACGGTCTCCGGGTCGGATCGGACGCACGCACGACCCCCTCTGCGCGGATGCTGGCTGGCCGGGCCCCGCGGTCGCTGGACCGCGACTCCGACGGAGGTGCTCGCCTCGTTGACGGTTACCGGGGGCGTGCCGGCCGACGGCGGCCCCGGCTTGAGGTTATGCGTTCTCCGACGCCGAGGTGCGGCCCGCCGGGAAAAAGCCGACCCCGCACCGGGCGGACGCCGGGCGCGGGGTCGGAAAAGGTCGTTTGTGCTGCTCAGAGGGCGGATTCGATCAGCTTGACCAGTTCGCCCTTCGGCTTGGCCCCGGCGATCGACTGCACCGGCTCGCCGTTCTTGAACACGGTGAGGGTCGGCACCGACATCACCCGGTAGGTCCGGGCGGTCTCCGGGTTCTCGTCGATGTTGAGCTTGACGATGGTGACCTGGTCACCCATCTCGCCGGCGATCTCCTCGAGCAGCGGCGAGACCTTGCGGCACGGCCCGCACCACTCCGCCCAGAAGTCCACCAGCACCGGCTTGTCGGACTTCAGCACGTCGGCCGCGAAACTCGCGTCGGTGACCGACTTGGTTGCACCCACTATGACCCTCCTCCGGGGATGTGTATCTGTTGTTCAGCCCTGCAGCGTGGCGATGAAGCGCTCGGCGTCCAGGGCGGCGGCACAGCCCGTGCCGGCCGCGGTGATCGCCTGCCGGTAGGTGTGGTCGACCAGGTCGCCGGCGGCGAAGACACCGGGCACGCTGGTCCGGGTGCTGGGCGCCTCGACCTTCACGTACCCCTCGCCGTCGAGTTCCACCTGCCCGCGGAAGAGCTCGCTGCGCGGGTCGTGGCCGATCGCCACGAAGACGCCGGTGACGTCGAGCACCTTCGCCTCACCCGTGTGCACGTTGCGGACCCGGACGCCGGAGACCTTGCCGTCGGAGCCGAGGATCTCCTCGATCACGGTGTTCCACTCGACCTTGATCTTCTCGTTGTTCATCGCCCGCGCGGCCATGATCTTGCTGGCGCGGAACGAGTCCCGGCGGTGGATGATGGTCACCGAGTCGGCGAACCGGGTCAGGAAGCTGGCCTCCTCCATCGCCGAGTCGCCGCCGCCGACCACCACGATGTGCTGGTTACGGAAGAAGAAGCCGTCACAGGTGGCGCAGGAGGAGACACCGTGGCCGAGGTACTCCTGCTCACCCGGCACGCCGAGCGGACGCCAGGCGGAGCCGGTGGCGAGGATGACCGCGCGGGCGCGGTAGGTCGTCTCGCCGACCCAGACCGTGCTGGTCGCCCCCGAGCCTGCGTCGCCGGTGTCCACCAGCTCGACCCGGGTGACGTCGTCGGTGAGGAACTCGGCGCCGAACCGCTCGGCCTGCTTGCGCATGTTGTCCATCAGCTCGGGACCGAGGATGCCGTCGGCGAAGCCGGGGAAGTTCTCCACCTCGGTGGTGGTCATCAGCGCGCCGCCGGACTGCACGCCCTCGATGACCAGCGGCTTGAGGTTGGCGCGTGCGGCGTAGACCGCCGCCGTGTAGCCGGCCGGCCCGGAGCCGATGATGATCAGGTTGCGGACCTCGTCCACTGCCGTCTCCCGATTGTGTGTGTTCGCCATCGGCACGCGCACCGACGCCGATCCGAGTGCCGACGCCTCGGCGGCACCGGCAGCTACTTCCAGAACGTCATCGTACGAACCGGGGATTCCCGAGCCGGTCATCCGGTGGGTCAGGTCACGTGGACGGTCAAACGCCCGGTGACCGCGTTTTCACCCTACCCGCGTGCGGTACCGGGTGTCCGCGCCGGATCCCGGGACACCGCACTCGGGGCCGCTCACCCACGCCCACCGGGCACCGGCGTCGTCGGTGAAGCGCACCACCAGCGCCGGCTGCCCCAGGAACCGGGCGTAGTCGACCACCTCGACCACCAGCGGCCCGGCCCCGTGCTCGGTGCCGATCTCGCCCAGGCAGGCGGTCAGTGCGGCCTGGTCGCCGAGCCGGTCGAGGTTGCCCGGGCCGGCCATCCGGCCGCCCTCCGCGTCGAGGCGCGCCGGGGCGCCGCTCTGGAACTGCTGGGCCTTCGTCGCGAGGGCGCCGCCGAGCGTCTCCGGGGTGTAGTCCGTCCCGCTGCGCAGCGGTGCCGCGGTGGTGCGGTCCGGAGCGCCGGCCGCCGCCGGCCCGGCCACCTCCGGCGTGGCCCGGGTCTCGGCGCTGTCGCTCATCGCCGTTCCGGCCGCTCCCTCCTCGGACCGGCCCCCGGCGAGCTGGTTGACGCCCAGCCCGACCGCGGCGATCGACACCGCGGCGACCGCGACCGGACCGGCGAGCCGGGTGAGCCGGCGCCGCCGCCGGCCCGGGCCGGTCGCCGCGCCGCGTCCCGGTTCGGACCGGGGTACGCCGGCGGGCCGCCGCCCGGAGCCACCCACCGGCTGCGCCGGCACGACGACGGCTCCGGCCCCGGCGGGTACGCCCGGATCGGCGGGAGCGGGGCCGGTCGCGGCGGGGTCGGCAGGTTCCTCGTCGGTGCGCGCCCGCGTCGCCCCGGCCGGGTCCTCGATCGGCTGTGCGGCGAGCGCGGCCAGGATCCGGTCGGTCACCGCCGGCGGCATCGGCTCCGGGGCCTCGCCCCAGCCGGCCAGGCCGGCGCGGACGTCGGCGACGGCGGGGGCCAGCAGGGCGTACGCCGCGGACCAGGCCGGGTCCTCGGCGACCAACCGGGCGACGGTGGCCGCCTCGGCGGTGTCGTCCAGCGCCCCGCCGACGTAGTCGGCGAGCAGGTCGTGGTCGACCTCGCTGAAGCCCCCGGCGCTCACGCGTCCTCCTGGTTGGCATCCCGCCGGGAACGTCCCGACCCCGATCCGACGCCCTCGGGAGCCCGGGGGTTCCCGAGGGTGACGCCGGGCACGTCCGTGTCTTGCGTGCCCGGATCGGCCGGGCGTGCCGGCTGGGTGGTGGTTCGGGGCCGGAGGTGGCCGAGCATCGTGGCCAGCCGGGCCCGGCCGCGGGCGCACCGGCTCTTCACCGTGCCCTCGGCGACGCCGAGGATCCGGGCCACCTCGGCCACCGGGTAGCCCTGCACGTCGACCAGGATCAGCGCGGCGCGCTGCTCGACCGGCAGCGCGGCGAGCGCCTCCCGGACGACCAGCGCGGTGTCGTGGTCCGGCGCCGGCGCGGCCGGCTCGACGCCCCCGGTGGCGGTGCCGGACTCCCGGTCGCGGACCCCGTCCGGCAGCGGCACGGTCGGATGGGCCTGCCGGCGTCGGATCCGGTCCAGGCAGGCGTTCACCACGATCCGGTGCAGCCAGGTGGTGACGGCCGAGTCGCCCCGGAACCGGCCCGCCGCCCGGTGCGCCGAGAGCAGCGCGTCCTGGAGGGCGTCAGCGGCCTCCTCCCGGTCGCCGAGGGTGCGCAGGGCCACCGCCCAGAGCCGGTCACGGTGCCGGTGGAACAGCTCGGCGAAGGCGTCCCGGTCACCGGCCACGTGGGCGTGCAGCAGGTCCAGGTCGGTCGCCTCGGCCGGTGCCGAGGCGGGTGGCCGGCCGTCCGTCCGGCCCGCCGGCCCGGCGCCCGACCGCCCGCCGCGTGCGTCCATCATCACGTCCGGTGGATGCCTTGGGGTCGCGGCGGCCGGTTCACGAACCCTGGACCTTGATTTCCTGGACGTCGATCTGGAAGCCCCGGTCGTTCGGGGGCAGCTTGGTGATCCACAACAGCAGGTACCGGTACTTCTGGTCGGCGTTGAAGCCGTTGAAGGTCATCGTGGTGCCGTCGTGCTCCTCGAACGCCCGGCCGACCGGCGTCTTCTTGTAGCTCGCCACGAGGTCCTTGTCGCCGGCCGAACTCGACGGCGGGTTGATCGTGCCGTAGTAGAGCTCGGCGGACGCCCCGCTGGCCGAGAGGATCGCCTGCACCGACTTCACGTTGTGCTCGGCGCCGAGGTCGATCCAGATGCCCATGCCGGACTTCCGGTTACCGAACTGCGCGGTGGTGTAGGTGTCGGTGCCCCAGCCCTCGTCCTCGTCGTTGTCGGCGACCTTGTCGGCGCCTTCGAGTTCGTCCCGCAGCTTGCTGTCCGGATCGATGATGCGGGCGTCGGCGATCTTCAACGACCGTACCGGCGCCGCCGGCGGGTTGGCGTCGGACGGTGCGCTGGAGGTGGGCGCGGCGACCGGGTTGGTCTGCGGGTCCTTGTCGTCGCCGCCCAGTGCGCTGATGCCGATCAGCAGGCCGACCAGGGCGACGGCGAGCAGGCCGGCGATGCCGATGGCCACCTTGCGACCACCGGCCGCGGCCAGCGGCGACGGCTCTTCCTCGCTGTCGGCGGCGAAGCGCAGCGGCCCGGTGTTGTCCAGGTACTGCTCGTCGGCGGGGACGTCCAGCCGGGCCAGTTCCGCCGCGAGCACGTCCGACGACGGCGGCGCGACCTCGGCGTCGAGCAGGTCCATGGTCAGGTCGTCGAGGTACGCCGGCACGCCGGCCCGGACCTGCCGGGGGGCGGCGAGCGCGCCGGCGGCGTCCCGGACGGCGTCGGGGATCGCGGCCCGCCCGTGACCGGCGGTGGCGCCGCGCAGCGGCGCCTCGGTGTGCGGCCAGTGCCCGGTCAGCGCGAAGTAGAGGATGCCGCCGACCGCCCGGATGTCGTTCTGCTGGCTGTCGTCGCCGTCGGTACGCGCGTCGGCCAGCACCACCCGGCCGTCGTCGCTGATCATGACCGTGCCGGGGTGGACGTTCCCGTGCACCATGTCGGTGGCGTGCACGGCGGCCAGCGCGCTGGCGACGGCGTTGCCGATGGTGGTCGCCCGGGCCGCGTCGAGCGGACCGTCGGTGACCAGGTCGCGCAGGGAGCGCCCGTCGACCCACTCGCGGACCACGTACGCCCGCTCGCCCTCGTCGATCGCGTCGTAGACGCCGACCAGGTTGGGGTGGATGACCCGGCTGGCCGCGACGGCGGCCTGGAGCATCTCGGTGGCGGAGTCGCCACCCGGGTAGCGCAGCACGACCGCGACGGGACGGCGCAGCACCACGTCGACCCCGCGCCAGACCAGCCGGCCCGCGCTGTCGTTGTTGATGTGCTCGACCAGTTCGTACCGCTCGGCGAGGATCTCACCGGCCGTGGGAGCACCGAAGGTCATGACCGGAGGAGCGCTCTCGTCCGCGTCCTGACCCTCGCCGACCTGGGTCACCCGTCCTCCCTCGGTGATCGTGTCGATCGATGGACCCGCGCTGCTGGGCATGTGGCTTCCGCTCTGTGTTTCAAGGAGCCGGCCGACCGGTGTCGACGCGAGCGCCGGTGCGTGCCGTACCCGTCGAGAGCGACCTTACCCGCCGGGACCGTCTCCCCGACATGTCATCTTCCCGCCGAGCCCGGCGGGGTTTCGGGAGTAGACGAACTCGTCCGGTTACGACCGTTGTCAGCCACGTTGCTGGCACATGTACTAACCAATCTAGAGGTAGACCGCAAGGGTTCGACGCAGGGGCCGACTCTTGTGGCGCCCACGCCGACGCCCAGGGGTTCCCCCACGATCGGCCACCATGCTCAGCCGTCCGGCTGGTTATCCACAGGACGATCCGGTGACTGAGCGGGGAATCGCGGAGTTATCCACAGGTGCGTCCCCAGGCTGGTGATCCACCGTCACGCACCGTACCGACGGGTAGGACGCGGTCAGCGGCCCAGCCGGCGGCGGACCATGCCGACCACCTCGGTGATCTCCCCGATCCGCAGCGCCATGGCCAGCCCGAGGTAGGTCCCGCCGATCACCGCGCCACCGACCACGAGTTGCACGGCCGCCTCGCCCCAGCTCGGCGTGTCGTCGCCGGGCAGCAGGGCGACCACCAGGAGGCCGACCAGCGCGGCGCCGAGCGCGGCGACCGCGACCCGGCCGAGGGTGCGCATGATGCCGCCGAGCCCGATCCGGCCGACCCGGGGCCGCAGCAGCCAGGCCGAGGCGATCGCCGCGGCCAGGTAGGAGACCGCGTTGCCGATCATCATCCCGGCGGCGGCGAAGTGGGCGGCGAAGGCGGCGAAGAGGACGATCTGGACGCCGATCCGCAGCGCCACCACCGGAATGTTGATCAGCGCCGGGGTCCGGGTGTCCGGGAGGGCGTAGAAGGCGAAGGTGAAGAGCTGGCTGATCGCGAACG
The DNA here is from genome assembly GCF_056780015.1 of Micromonospora sp. R311. Taxonomy (NCBI): domain Bacteria; kingdom Bacillati; phylum Actinomycetota; class Actinomycetes; order Micromonosporales; family Micromonosporaceae; genus Micromonospora; species Micromonospora sp. R311. Next base: position 26,862 of record NZ_JBSWCE010000038.1, on the reverse strand, counting down.
GCACCAGCGCCAGCGCGGCGACCAGCAGCACCAGCGAGGTGTCGGCGGCGTTGTCGTCGCTGAACGCGCCGTAGCGGAACAGCGTCACCGACAGCGGCGTGGCCAGTACGGCGTAGCAGACGGCGATCGGGGCGAGCACCGCCGAGACGGTCCGGGTGCCGCGGGACAGGTCCGCGGCGAGGTCGGCGTACCGCCCGTCGGCGGCGGCCGCGCTCATCCGGGGCATCAGCGCGGTGATGATCGAGACGGCGATGATCCCGTGCGCCATCATCAGCAGCAGGAAGACGTTGTTGTAGATCAGTGCGCCGGCGTCCCCGTCGCCCGCCCGGTTCAGCAGGTTGAAGAGCACGATCAGGCCGACCTGGCTGACCGCGACGTAGCAGAACATCCAGGCGCCGAGGCGGCCCAGCTCGCGCAGGCCGAGGGCGCGGAAGTCGAACCGGAACCGCCACCGGAAGCCGACCTTGCGCAGCGCCGGCAGCAGGCCGGCGGCCTGGATCGCGACACCGAGCAGCGTGCCGCCGCCGATCAGCAGGATCCGCCCGGTGGTCATCTCCTCCGGGCGGATGATCTCCGCACCGAAGATCGCGATGTAGAGCCCGGCGGTGGCGATCACCACGAGGTTGTTCAGGATCGGCGCCCACATCGGTGCGGCGAAGTGCCCCCGGGTGTTGAGCACCGCGCTGATCAGCGCGCTGAGGCCGGTGAAGAAGATCATCGGCAACATCAGGTACGACAGGTAGGTGACCAGCTCCCGGTACTCGTCGCCGCGGTTGTCGCTGGTGTACAGCATGGTCAGCCAGATTGCCGAGAGCGTCGCCAGCAGCGCGGCCGCGGCGAGGGTCACCACCGCGAGGGTGAGCAGCCGCTGGGCGTACGCCTGACCGCCGTCCGCGTCGACCTTGCGCCGGCGCACCAGCACCGGGATCAGCACGCTGGTCAGGATGCCGCCGAGCAGGAACTCGTAGACCATCCCGGGCAGGATCTGCGCGGTGGTGTAGGCGTCGCCGACCAGCGCGCCGCCGAGCGCGGCGGTCAGGGCCAGCGTGCGCAGGAACCCGGTACCCCGGCTGACCAGGCTGCCGATCGCCATCACCGCGCTGTTGGCCGCGGCGCTGCCCTCGGCGACCTGCTCCTGCGGCGGCGCCGCCGCCTCCACGGCGGGCAGGTTGAGCGGCTCGGCGGAGATGAACGTGGCGCCGTCCGCCGGGGGCCGGCCACCGCCGTCGCCCATGGCGTTCGCGCTGCGGTAGAGCCCGCCGCTCATCTTCTGGCCTCCAAGGGGTATGTCGGGACCGGCACCGGCCCGCACGAGGATGACGATAGTCAACGCGCACCCGCTACCCGCGCCCGGCGGACCACAACCGCACCGGGACCGATAGGCTGGCGATCCCATGTCCGAAGCCTCCGCTCCCCATGCCGCCGACCGCCGCGACCTCACCGCCGCGCAGCGCAACGCCGTCGCCGAACTGCTCCGGGTCTCGCCGGTCGCCGACGAACTGGGTCGCCGGTTCGCGAAGGCCGGCCACGAGTTGCACCTGGTGGGCGGTTCGGTGCGGGACGCCCTGCTCGGCCGGCTCGGCGAGGACCTCGACTTCTGCACCGACGCCCACCCCGACCAGACGCTGCGCATCGTCCGGGGCTGGGCCGAGTCGATCTGGGAGACCGGTCGCGAGTTCGGCACCATCGGCGCCCAGCGCGACGGGCTGCGGCTGGAGATCACCACCTTCCGCGCCGAGGCGTACGACCAGGTCACCCGGAACCCGGTGGTCACCTACGGCACCGACCTGACCGAGGACCTGAAGCGGCGGGACTTCACCATCAACGCGATGGCGGTCAGCCTGCCGGAGCACCGGTTCACCGATCCGCACGGCGGGCTCGCCGACCTGGCGGCCAAGGTGATCCGTACCCCGGCGTCGCCGCGGGAGTCGTTCCGGGACGACCCGCTGCGGATGCTCCGCGCCGCCCGGTTCGCGGCCCAGCTGCGCTTCGCGGTGCACCCCGACGTGCACACGGCGATGACCCGGATGGCCGCCGACCTCGACCGGATCACCGCCGAGCGGATCCGTGACGAGTTCACCAAGCTGCTCTGCGGCGCCGACCCGATCACCGGTCTGCGGTTGCTGGTCGACACCGGGCTGGCCGAGCGCTTCCTGCCCGAGCTCACCGGGCTGAAGCTGGAGATCGACGAGCACGCCCAGCACAAGGACGTCTACGAGCACACCCTCACCGTGGTGGGCAACGCCGTCTCCTACGAGGAGGACGGCTGCGACTTCGTGCTGCGGATGGCCGCGCTGATGCACGACATCGGCAAGCCGGCGACCAAGGCGGTGGGCCCGGACGGCCGGGTCAGCTTCCACCACCACGAGGTGGTCGGCGCCCGGCTCGCCAAGGCGCGGATGAAGGCGCTGCGCTACCCGAAGGACGTCACCGCCCAGGTGACCGCGCTGGTCGCGTTGCACCTGCGCTTCTACGGTTACGGCCGGGGCGAGTGGACCGACTCGGCGGTGCGCCGGTACGTCGCCGACGCCGGCGACCTGCTGCCCCGGCTGCACAAGCTGACCCGCTCCGACTGCACCACCCGCAACCGGCGCAAGGCGGCCCAGCTCGCGGCCGACTACGACGCGCTGGAGGAGCGGATCGCCCGGATCGCCGCCGAGGAGGACCTGGCCCGGGTCCGCCCCGACCTGGACGGCAACGCGATCATGGAGCTGCTCGGCGTACCGCCGGGGCCGGTGGTCGGGCGGGCCTGGAAGTACCTGAAGGACCTGCGCCTGGAGCGCGGCCCGCTGGACCGCGACACGGCCGAGGCCGAGCTGCTGCGCTGGGCCCGCGCCGAGGGCGTCGTCGACTGATCCGACGCGAAGGGCGTCGCCCCCGCACCGGGAGCGACGCCCTTCGCCGTACGGTCGGCGCTACTTCGCCTCGACCGCGGTGGCGTCCACCGCCGCCTTGCCGTTGCCGGGCGACGACGCCGAGCCGAGCCGGGCCAGCAGGCCGGCCAGGTCGATGCCGGTCAGGTCGCTGCCGAGCTGGAGGCCCTGCGCCACGTTGCCGGCCACCGACCTGGTCAGCGAGGAGGCGCCGTCGGTCGAGATCACGGTCATCTTGTCGATCGCGCCGATCGGGGCGCTGGCCGCCTCGACGACCTGCGGCAGCACCTTGACCAGCAGGTCCAGCACGGCTGCCTCGCCGTACGCGGCGAACGCCTCGGCCTTGCGGGCCATCGCGTCCGCCTCCGCCTGTCCCTTGGCGAGGATGGCCGCGGCCTCGGCCTGGCCCTCCCGCTCGATCGCCTCGGCGATCGCGGAGCGCCGCCGCTGCTCGGCCTCGCCCTCCTTGGCGCCCTCGATCGCGTTGGCCTCGGCGAGCGCGGCCCGCCGGGCGCGCTCGCCCTCACCGGTGAGCCGGGCCTGCTCGGCGGCGGCCTGGGCGGCGGCGATGACCGCCTGCCGCTGCGCGTCGGCCGAGAGCACCGCCGCGTTGCGGGCCGCCTCGGCCTCCTGCTCGACCTTGTACCGGGCGGCGTCCGCCGGCTTGCGCACCTCGGTGTCCAGCTGGCGCTGCTTCAGCTCGGCGTTGCGCTCGGCCACCTTCTGCTGCTCGGAGAGGATCGCCTGGTCCCGCTCGGCCTGGGCGAGCGGCCCGGCGGCCGCCGACTTCGCCTTGGCCGCGTCGATCTCCGCCTGGATGCCCGCCTGCTTGAGCGCCAGGTTCCGGTTGGCCTCGGCGATCGCCTCCTCGGCGAGCAGCCGCTCCTGCTCGGCCTGCTGCCGGGCCCGGGCCTCGGCGATGGCCGCGTCCTTGAGCACCCGGGCCGCCTCCGGCCGGCCGAGGTCCTGCAGGTAGGACCCCTCGGCCAGGATGTCCTGGAGCTGGAAGGTGTCGAGCACCAGGCCCTGGTTGGTCATCGAGTGCTCGGCCTCCTCGGCCACCGCGCTGGCGAACGCGGCCCGGTCGCGGATGACCTCCTCGACGGTGAGCCGGCCGACGATCGACCGCAGCGCGCCGGCGAGCACCTCCCGGGTGAAGTCCTCGATCTCGTCCTGCTGGTGCAGGAAGCGCTGGGCGGCGGCGCGGATGGCGTCCTCGGTGCCGCCGACCTTGACGATCGCCACACCGTGCAGTTCGGTGCGGATGCCCTGCTTGCTCACCGCGCCCTTGATTCCGACGTCGATCCGCCGGCTGGACAGGTCGAGCGACTGGAGCTTCTGCACCACCGGCAGGACGAAGACCGAGGCGCCGAGCACGACCTTCTGCCCGGACATGTCGGTCGACCGGCTGCCGTCGGCGGTCTGGGTGGTGCGGCCCTTGCGGCCGGTGACGATGAACGCCTCGTTCGGCCCGGCGACCTTGATCCGGGAGAGCACGAAGAGCACGAGGACGAGGACGAGGAGGACCGCGCCGCCGACGGCGATGAGAAGTGGCATGTAACCGTCCTGATCTTCAGTAGGTGGGGGTTCAGTAGGTGGGGGTTCAGTAGGTTTCGACGTGCACGCTGGTCTCGCTCAGCGCCTCGACCACGAAGATCTGGGCGCCGACCGGGATCGGCCGGTCGGCCCGGGCGTTGAGCTTGACCGGCTGGCCGGCCACGCGTACCCGGACCTCGCCGTAGCCGTCGACGGGCACCGGGGTGACCACCAGGCCGAGCGCGCCGACCAGGTGGTGGCGGTTCGGGGTCGCGTCGGTGGGCATGTCGCGGGCCGCCCGGCTGAGCCGGGCCGCCACCCACGCGGTGGGCACGGCCGCGAGGGCCCCGCCGGTCACCGCCGCCGCGATCGCGCCGGGGCCGCCCGCACCGAGCAGTTCGTTGACGATCGCGGCGCCGAAGCCGAACGCGCCGGTGAACCCGGCGACCGCCTCGACCGACACCGGCCCGTCCAGGTCGGGTTGACCGAAGTGGAGCAGCTCGGCGCCGAGCAGGGCGAGCGCCAGCACCGCGACGCCGATGCCGCCGATGATGAGGAAGAGCAGCGTCCCCGTGGCCACGATCCGCACGGTATCGACGCCGTGCAACATGCCGGCCGGGAATCTAGCTATTGACAAGATGACCCGGGGCGGCCAATCTTGACACCGACAAGACGGAGGTGTCCCCATGTCCTCGGCAACCCTCACGACCGCCGGCATCCTGCTGATCACCGTGGTCGCCGTCGGGTACGGCGGCCTGACCCTGCTCACCCACCTGGCCAGGCGCAAGGCCGGCTACCTGGACAACCCGGTCCGCCGGGGCCTCTGGACCGCCGGTCACGCCCACGCCGGGGTGCTGGTCCTCTTCGCGCTCGCTGTGCTGCCCTACGTCGACCAGGCCGACGCGTCCGACGGCACCCGCACGCTGATCCGGTCGCTGCTGGTCGCGGCGCCGATCCTGATGCCGCTCGGCTTCTTCCTCTCGGTGGTCCGGCCGCAGGACACCCGGCCCAACAAGCTGATCTGGCTGACCGTGGCCGGCGGCGCCTGCCTCGGCGCCGGCGCGCTGCTGCTCGGCGTCAACCTGCTCTGAGCCCCTCGGGGCCGGCGATCCCGGGTCGCGGCGTCAGCCCGGGCGGCATCGGAACCGGGTCGCCCGGCTGGACGTACCAGGCACCTAGAACTCCTGGTGCCAGTAGGTCAGCGGGAGCACGGCCAGTTGCGCGACGCCGGCCAGCCCGAGCAGCACGCTGGCGGCCGTCACGGCGCGGGGGCGGGGCGGCCGAACGGGGGGTACGGCCCGGGCTCACCGCCGGATGCGCTCATGGCCGGATCATCGGCGGCCGTCCTCGGCCCGGGCCGTCCCCGACCCGGTGGCGGTGGTCACCGGGGAGCCGCCGCCGTAGCCCGACCTGTCGGACCGGTGGGCGACAATGGGTGGATGCGCTGGACCGTGCTCGACTCGCCGATCGGGGAGTTCTCCGTGGCCACCGACGGCGGCAGCGTCCGCGGCACGCACTTCGGCCGGGTCGCCGGCGCCGCCGACGAGCCGACCGACGAGTTCTCCCGGCGCGCGGTCGCGGAACTGCGCGCCTACTTCGCCGGCGAGTTGACCGAGTTCGGCCTGCCGCTGTCGGTGCCCAGGGGCTCCGACTTCGAACGGGCGGTGTGGCGGGAGATGACCCGCATCCCCTACGGCGAGACGCTCACCTACGGCGAGGTGGCCCGCCGAGTGGGCGACGCCGGCGCCGCCCGGGCGGTCGGGGTGGCCTGCAACCGCAACCCGATCCCGGTCATCGTGCCCTGCCACCGGATCGTCGGGGCGGGCGGGAAGCTGGTCGGCTTCGGCGGCGGACTGCCGCGCAAGGTGACGCTGTTGGAACTGGAGGCGCGGGTCGCCCTGCAACGCGCCTGGTCGTGACCCCGGCACCCGAGGCGGCGCCGCCGTACCGCCGCGGGGTGCGCGGACGCGCGAGGGCCGGGTCCGCTCGGACCCGGCCCTCGATGCTGTGGTCAGCGCGTCAGCGCTCGACCTCGCCGGCGATGAACGCCTCGACGGCGGCGTGCGCGTCGTGGTCGGCGTACTGCACCGGCGGGGACTTCATGAAGTACGACGAGGCCGACAGGATCGGGCCGCCGATCTTGCGGTCCAGCGCGATCTTCGCGGCCCGGACCGCGTCGATGATGACGCCGGCCGAGTTCGGGGAGTCCCACACCTCGAGCTTGAGCTCGGCGTTCAGCGGGGTGTCACCGAACGAGCGGCCCTCCAGCCGGATGTACGCCCACTTGCGGTCGTCCAGCCACGGCACGTGGTCGGACGGGCCGATGTGCACGTCGCTCTTGCTCATCTCGTGGGGGATCTGGGAGGTGACCGACTGGGTCTTCGAGATCTTCTTCGAGACCAGGCGGTTGCGCTCCAGCATGTTCATGAAGTCCATGTTGCCGCCGAAGTTGAGCTGGTACGTGCGCAGCAGCTCGACCCCGCGGTCCTCGAAGAGCTTCGCCAGCGCCCGGTGCACGATGGTGGCGCCGACCTGGCTCTTGATGTCGTCACCGACGATCGGCAAACCCGCGTCGGAGAACTTCTTGGCCCACTCCGGGTCGGAGGCGATGAAGACCGGCAGGGCGTTCACGAACGCGCAGCCGGCGTCGATCGCGGCCTGGGCGTAGAACTTGTCGGCCTGCTCGGAACCGACCGGCAGGTAGGAGACGACGACGTCGACCTGGGCGTCGCGCAGCGCCTGGGCCACGTCGACCGGCTCGACGTCCGACTCCTCGATGATCTCGCGGTAGTACTGGCCCAGACCGTCGAAGGTCGGGCCGCGCTGCACGGTGACGCCGGTCGGCGGCACGTCGCAGAGCTTGATGGTGTTGTTCTCGCTGGCGACGATCGCCTCGGCGAGGTCCATGCCCACCTTCTTGGCGTCCACGTCGAACGCCGCGACGAACTGCACGTCAGAGACGTGGTAGTCGCCGAAGGTGACGTGCATGAGACCCGGGACGCGGTCGTTCGGGTCGGCGTTCCGGTAGTACTCCACGCCCTGTACCAGGGACGAGGCGCAGTTCCCCACACCGACGATGGCGACGCGGACGGAGCCCATAGCGTCTGCCTCCTTCTTCTTCATCACGGCCGCTCTTTCCTGGACTCTCCAGGCGGAGGCGGGCTGGTGTCTTCTCGTCGGCCGCCGGCCGTCCCGGGCTGCGGGACCGTCGGGGCACGGCCGGAGCGCTCGTTGGCGATGAGCTCCTCCAGCCAGCGGACCTCGCGCTCACAGGCCTCCAGCCCGTGGCGCTGCAGTTCCAGGGTGTACGCGTCGAGGCGCTCGGCCGCCCGGCCGAGCACGTCACGAAGCCCTTCGCGACGCTCCTCGATCTTGCGGCGGCGACCCTCCAGAATGCGCAGTCGGGTCGCCTGATCGGTCCGGGCGAAGAACGCGAAGTGCACGCCGAAGCCCGTGTCGTCGTACGTCTCGGGCCCGGCCTGCGCGATGAGTTGGGCGAAGCGTTCCTTGCCCTCCGCAGTGATCTTGTAGACCACCCGACCTCGTCGGCTGGTCAGCGCGGGAACCTCCTCGGCGGTGGCGGGTGTCTCGGCGGCCTCGGTGATCCAACCCGCCGCCTGCAACCGGCGCAGGGTCGGGTAGAGCGAGCCGTAGCTGATCGCCGCCCGGATCGCGCCGAGCTTCGCGGTCAACTCCTTGCGCAGCTCGTAGCCGTGCATCGGAGACTCCTGCAACAGGCCGAGGATGGCGAACTCGAGCACGGGCCACCCTTCCCTTACCCTGTGCGGGGAGTGCTAACCGCCGCGATGTATCGGACCGATACATCGCACGTTAGCGGTTCACCGTGATCAGGGCAAACCCCCAATCCGCGTTCCCGCCGTCACGCATCGTCACCACGGTCGCCTCGTCCGACGAGACCGCGTACCCTCTTCCGCATGCGTACGCAGCGCCAGGTCGTCGACTACTCGCTCCAGAAGCGAGCGGTGCTGCGTGAGCTCCTCGCCGGGCGGGTCGGCACCTACGACGTCTGCGACGCCTCGCCGTACCTGAAGAACGCCGCTCGCTTCCACGGCGAGCCGACCGACGAGCGGTGCCCGATCTGCCGGAGCGAGAACCTGATCCACGTCCACTACATTTACGGGGACGAACTCAAGCAGTCCGCCGGCCAGGCCCGGACGCTGGCGGAGTTGCCCGTACTGGCGATGACGCTGCGTGAGTTCCAGGTCTTCGTGGTGGAGGTGTGCCTCGGCTGTGACTGGAACCATCTCGTCGAGCAGTTCCTGCTCGGGCGGGACGGGCTGACCGGCGGTGGCGAGGGCGGGCCGGAACAGGACGCGGTGGGCGGCGGGCACGCCGCCGGGGCCGCTCCGGCCGATCGGCGGAGGCGAGAGGCGCAACGGTGATCCCAGCTCGCTCGGTTGACCCCGGCATCGTGGAGGAGGGACGGGGCAACCGACGGCTCGTTGGTCTGATTGGCCCGATTGATACGGAAGTGACACCGGCCGGCGGGCACTGGCGTGCCGCCGTGGCGGGTGTCTCAACTCACGGCAACCCGGTGGCGGCGCAGCCGCGCTCCACCGCGACCGGCAGGGTGTGAGGAATGAACTCGTACGGCGATCCCAGTTCTTCGCGTGGGCGGGCCCAGATCCCGGGCCAGAACGGCGACCCGGGACGGGCGGACGACGCGTACGGCCGCTCCGGTGGTGAGCCGCGCGGAAACGGTTGGTCAGCTGCGGAGGGTGCGGCCCCGGCGGGTCGGGCCGCGGTGGGTCCGCGGGCCGCGGCCGGTGGCCGGGCCCCGGTCGGCGGTTCGGCGGCGGTGCCTCCGCGCGGCGGCTCGACGTCCGGTTCGGCCTCGGTCGGCTCGGCGTCCGCCGGGCGCGCCGGCCGGGCCTCGGTCCCGGTCTCCCCGGCCCCCGGCGTGGGCCGGGCGGGTGCGGGTCGCGCCTCGGTTCCGGTCTCCCCGGCACCGGGCGGGCCCGCCGGCCGGGCCACGGTGGGTGCCGCCGCGGTGGGCGCCGCGTCGGCCGGGCGGGCCTCGGTGGGCGCGGCCCCGGTCGGCGGGCGGGCGTCGGTGGCGCGGGCCAGCGTGTCGCCGGTCTCCGGCGGGCCGGGCGGTCCCGGCGGGCCGGGCGGTCCCGGCGGTCCCGGTCGGGGTGCGCGGGGCGCTGGTGACCCGGCCGCGGCGGCCCGGGCGCGCAAGCGCAAGCGGATGAACATGCTGATCGCCGGTTTCGCGGTCTTCATCATGCTGGCCGGCCTGGGTGTCGTCGGCTTCACCTACTACTCCACCAACGTGGTGCTGCCCGAGGACACCGACCCGCCGCAGGCGACCACCATCTACGCCTACGACAACAAGACGATCATCGCCAAGCTGGGCGAGCAGAACCGCACCCTGGTCACCATCGACCAGATCCCGCAGCACGTGCAGGACGCGGTGGCCGCGGCCGAGGACCGGAACTTCTACAAGCACTCCGGTGTGGACTACAAGGGCATCGCCCGGGCGGCGTGGAACAACTTCACCGGCGGTGACAAGCAGGGTGCCTCGACGATCACCCAGCAGTACGCCCGCAACGCCTACGACAACCTGAAGGACGACACGTACGCCCGGAAGGTGAAGGAGGCGATTCTCGCCTCCAAGCTGAATGATCAGAAGTCCAAGCCGGAGATCATGCAGCACTACCTGAACATCATCTACTTCGGCCGCGGCGCGTACGGCATCGAGGCGGCGGCGCAGACCTACTTCGGCAAGCCGGCGAAGAGCCTGAACGTCGCCGAGGGCGCGGTGCTGGCCGCGCTGATCAAGCAACCGCAGGCCACCGAGACCCACAAGGGCTACGACCCGGCGGTGAACCCCACCGACGCGCAGGCCCGCTGGCAGTACGTCATCAACGGCATGGTCGAGGAGGGCTGGCTGGACGCCCCCGGCCGGCCGCAGCGGCCGGCCGAGTACCCGAAGAACATCAGGAAGCCCAACAAAGGCGGCGTCGGGGTCGACTTCGGGGTCAACACGCCGCAGGGCAACGTGATCAACTATGTCCGGGACGAGATGCGGGACAAGGGCCTCTGCGTCGAGAACGAGGCCGACGTCACCGACGCCAAGCCGCTCTGCTCGCAGGCGCTGATGGCCGGCGGCTACCGGATCCGCACCACCATCGACATGAAGATCCAGCAGGCGGCGGTCGAGACGGCCCAGCGCAAGGCCAAGGGCTCGGCGCTCAACGGCCAGCCGACGAACCTGATGGCCGCGGTGGTGGCGATCGACCCGAAGACCGGGCGGGTGCTCGCCTACTACGGCGGTGACAACGGCACCGGCACCGACTACGCCGGCAAGAACACCGACTCCAACGGCAACGTCACCGGCGGCCACTCCCCGGGCTCGAGCTTCAAGATCTACACGCTGGCGGCGGCGCTCAAGGAGGGCAAGGCGCTCGAGTCGCGCTGGAAGGGCCGGGCCTTCACCCCGCCGGATACCAAGTTCAAGGTCAGCAACGCCGGCGTCGACAACCCCTCCTGCGGCAACTCCTGCACGCTGAAGGTCTCCACGCTCAAGTCGCTGAACGTGCCGTTCTACCACGTGACGGAGGAGATCGGGCCGGACAAGGTCGTCCAGATGGCCAAGGACGCCGGTGTCACCATGATGTGGGACACCAAGGATTCGAAGGCGTACGACCTCACCAGGACCGACCCGCGGAAGCTCGCGCCGAGCCCGTTCTTCCACGTCATCGGCTACGGCCAGTACCCGATCACGGTGCTGGACCACGCCAACGGCGTCGCCACCTTCGCCAACCAGGGCGTCTACCACAAGGCGCACTTCCTCTACAGCGTCGAGAAGCTGGACAAGAACACCGGCAAGTGGGTGAAGGTCCCCGGCGGCGGGGAGAAGCTGAAGGGCGAGCAGCGGGTCCCGAAGGACGTCGTGGCCGACGTGACCTCGGTGCTGGAGCAGTACCCGGCCCAGGTCAACCACCGGCTCGACGACGGCCGCAAGGCGGCCTCCAAGACCGGCACCTGGGAGCAGAAGCCGGACAGCCCCGAGAACGGCGACGCCTGGATGATCGGCTACACGCCGCAGATCGCCACCGCGGTCTGGGTGGGCAACGTCAACCAGCGCAAGCCGCTCAAGATGAAGGACGGCACCCGGATCAGCGGCGGCAACCTGCCGGGCACCATCTGGGAACGGTTCATGGACGAGGCGCACAAGGTCAAGGACTGGGAGAAGCTCGACTTCCCGCCGGCGGCCAACGTCGGTGACCCGGATTCCGGCAACGGCGAGGCCCCGCCGCCGACCACCCCGGAGAACCCGCCGGGCTGCCCGAACCCGCTGAACCCGTTCTGCCCGCGCGACGGCAACAACGGCGGCGGCAACGACGGCGGTGGCGACAACGACGGCAACACCAACCCGTTCGACCCGCGGCCGGGTGGCAACGGCGGGAACGGAGGCGGGCTGTTGCCCACCACCCCACCCCGCACGACAGAGCTGTACTGAGCCCACGAACGCCGCCGGCGGCCGGACGACAGGTCCGGCCGCCGGCGGCGTCTCCCGTACCGGTCAGTCGTGAGAGGGGACCCGCGCACCCCGCTCGTACGGCAGGATGCAGCTTGATGAGCACCAGTGGACGGGAGGCGGACGGACCGGTGGGCCGGGCCTCGGCCGGCGGACGCGCCCCGGTCGGTGGCTCCGGCCGGGCGTCGGTCCCGGTTCCGCCCGCGTCGGGCGGGCCGGCCGGGCGGGCCCGGGTCGGTCCGGCGGCGGTGGGTGGCCGAGCGTCGGTGCCGCGGGCCGAAGGGCCGGGCGGGCCAGCGGGGCCGGGCCGGCCGGCCGGCCCGGGTCGGGTTCGCCGGCGCCGGCGGCTGAACACGCTGATCGCCGGTTTCGCGGTCCTCATCATGCTGGCCGGCCTCGGTGTCGTCGGTTTCACCTACTACTCCACCAAGGTGGTGCTGCCCGCCGAGGTCCCGCTGCCGCTCTCCACCACCGTGTACGCCAAGGACGGCAAGCACATCGTGGCGAAGCTCGGCAGCCAGAACCGCACCTTCGTCACCATCGACCAGATCCCGCAGCACGTGCGGGACGCGGTGGCGGCGGCCGAGGACCGGAACTTCTACAAGCACTCGGGTGTGGACTACAAGGGCATCGCCCGGGCGGCGTGGAACAACGTCACCGGCGGCGACAAGCAGGGTGCCTCGACGATCACCCAGCAGTACGCCCGCAACGCGTTCGACAACCTCCAGGACGACACGTACGCCCGGAAGGTCAAGGAGGCGGTCCTGGCCTCCAAGCTGAACGAGAAGTACAGCAAAGACCAGATCATGCAGCACTACCTGAACGTGATCTACTTCGGCCGGGGCGCGTACGGCATCGAGGCCGCGGCGCACGCCTACTTCGGCATCCCCGCGCAGAAGTTGACCCCGGCCCAGGGAGCCGTGCTCGCCGCCGTCATCAAGCAGCCCGTGCCCAGCGAGACCCACCAGGGCTACGACCCGGCGGTCAACCCGACCGAGGCGCAGGCCCGCTGGCAGTACGTCATCGACGGCATGGTCGCCGAGGGCTGGCTGGGCGTCCCCGGCCGTCCGGAACGGCCCACCGCCTACCCGAAGCTCCCGCCGCCGAAGAAGGACGGCAACGGGTTCGGCGTGCAGACCCCCCGCGGCAACGTCATCAACTACGTCCGGCAGGAGCTGGAGGAGTGGGGGATTTGCTCCGACTCCGGCGCGCCCGGAAAGCCGACCTGCGTCGACGAGTTGCGCGACGGCGGCTACAAGGTGAAGACCACCATCGACTGGGACATGCAGATGGCGCTGGAGAAGGCCGCCCAGCCGGACCGGGAGGGCTCGGTGCTCCACGGGCAGCCGAAGAACCTCATGGCGGCGGCGGTCTCCATCCACCCGGGCACCGGCCGGGTGCTCGCCTACTACGGCGGCGACAGCGGAGCCGACTTCGACTACGCGGGCAAGAACACCAACGCCAACGGCGACATCGTCGGCGGTCATCCACCGGGCTCGTCGTTCAAGGTCTACACCCTGGCCGCCGCCATCGACGCCGACATCTCGGTCAGGTCGCACTGGGACGCCACGCCCTTCACCCCGAAGGGCTTCAAGGACAAGGTGCAGAACGCCGGCCGGGGCGCGGGCGTGTGCGGCAAGTGGTGCACGCTGGAGGAGTCGACGATCCGGTCGTACAACGTGCCCTTCTTCCACGTCACCGAGAAGATCGGCCCGGACAGGGTGGTCGACATGGCCCGGCGGGCCGGCGTCAGCACAATGTGGACCGTCGACCCGCCCAAGCCGTACGACCTCACCCAGTCGAAGGCGAAGGACCTCGCCCCGAGCAGGTTCGACCGGGTGGTCGGCTACGGCCAGTACCCGATCACGGTGCTCGACCACGCCAACGGCCTGGCCACCATGGCGAACGACGGGAAGTACAACAGGGCGCACTTCGTCCTCTCCGTGGAGAAGCAGGACAAGACCACCGGCGAGTGGGTGAAGGTTCCCGGCACCGGGGAGAAGCTGGACAAGGCCGGGGGCCGGCAGGTCATCCGGCCCGAGGTCGCCCGCGAGGTGACCGCGGTGCTCAAGGAGATCCCCGAGAAGAACAACGCCAACCTGGACGGCGGGCGGGACGCGGCCGGCAAGACCGGCACCTGGGAGCACAACGGCACCCCCCGCAACGCCCACGCCTGGATGGTCGGGTACGACGAGAACCTCGCCACGGCGGTCTGGATCGGCAGCCGCAACCCGAAGAAGCCGACGATCGTCGACGACGACGGCAACGACATCGGCGGCAGCAGCTTCCCGGCCAGGCTGTGGAAGCGGTACATGGACGACGCGCTGAAGGGCAAGGAGCGCTCCGAGCTGCCGAGCGTCACCGGCATGGGCGACGAGACCGCCGGCAACGGCACCGAGCCGGCGCCGCCGCCCACCCAGCAGCCGCCGCCGGGCTGCCCGAACCTGCTGGACCCGTCCTGCCCCACCGACGGTGGCAACAACGGCGGTGGCAACAACAACGGCGACGGCCCGCCGACCAACCCGGCCACCCCGCCACCGGTCGGTGCTGGGCTGGTGCCCAGCACCCCACTCCGCGGCACAGCGCCGTCCTGACCCCGGGACGCCGCCGGCGGCCGGCGGCGTTTCGGGTACGACAACCCGGGCGAGACGGGACGCGGGGCCGGCGCGTACGGCAGGATGCTCGTTCATGAGCACGCAGTCGACGCCCGGCATCGACGACGTCGGTGCCCCCGACCACCCGTCCCGCTCCGACGGGTTCGTCCGAGGGGTCTCCGGACTGATCGGCGGCCCGCTGGGTGACCACGCGGCCGCGCTGGACCGGCCGGCCGGCCGGGAGCGCCGGTTCTGGACGGCGGCCCGGATCGTGCTGGCCCTGGCCTGCCTGGCCCTGGCCCTGCACTGGGTGCAGAAGTCGCCCTGCCAGGACGGCGCCTGGCAGAACAACGTGCAGTACACCCGGTTCTGCTACACCGACGTGCTGGCGCTCTACTACGCCGAGGGGCTCAACGAGGGCAAGGTCCCCTACCAGGACCACCCCGTCGAGTACCCGGTGCTGACCGGCTACTTCATGGGCGCGCTGGGCCTGCCGGTGCACGCGCTCGGCGACGGCGACCCCGAGCTCAACCAGGGCCAGTGGTTCTACAACCTGAACGCGCTGGTGCTCGGCGCGCTGGCGGTGGCCACCGTCGCGGTGATCCTCGCCCTGCGCCGCCGACGACCCTGGGACGCCGCGCTCTTCGCGCTGGCGCCGGCGCTGCTGCTCACCGCCACGGTGAACTGGGACCTGCTGGCTGTCGGGCTGGCCGCGTTCGGGCTGCTCGCCTGGGCCCGGAGCCGACCCGCCCTGGCCGGCGCCCTGCTCGGCCTGGCCGGGGCGGCCAAGTTGTGGCCGCTGTTCATCCTCGGGCCGGTGCTGGTGCTCGCCCTGCGCGCCGGACGGCTGCGCGCCGCGTTCACCGCCATCGGCACCGCGGTGGCCGCCCTGGTGGCGGTCAACCTGCCGGCCGCCGTGCCCTATTGGGAGAACTGGGACCGGTTCTTCGAACTCAACAGCGAGCGGCCCATCGACTGGGGCACCCTCTGGTACATCGGCCGCTACCTGGACGGCAAGGTGGGCAGCCCGGACCCGGGTGACCTCGGCCCCTTCGAGTGGCTCAACGTCAACATCCCCGCGCTGAACATGCTCTCGTACGCCCTCTTCGGGCTGGCCTGCCTCGGGGTGGCCGCGCTGGCGCTGGCGGCACCGCGCCGCCCCCGGCTCGCCCAGCTCGCGTTCCTGGTGGTCGCCGCGTTCCTGATCTTCAGCAAGGTCTGGTCGCAGCAGTTCGTGCTCTGGCTGCTTCCGCTGGCCGTGCTGGCCCGCCCGAAGTGGGGCGCCTTCCTGGCCTGGCAGGTGGCCGAGGTCTGCTACTTCGTGGCCTTCTACGGCGAACTGCTCGGCGCCGCCACCGCCCGGCCGGTGTTCCCGGAGGGCGTCTTCGTGCTCGCCGCCACGCTGCGGCTGACCACGGTGGTGGTGCTCTGCGCGCTGATCGTCCGGGAGATCATGCGGCCGGAGCTGGACCCGGTCCGCGCCACCTACCGGGACGACCCGGACGGCGGGGTGCTCGACGGCGCGCCGGACGCCGGGTGGCTCGCCCACTGGCGACACCGCCCGGTCGATGCCGAGCCCGCCACGACCTAGATCTGGACGTCCGAGCCGGCCTGGCGTCGCCAGGGGTTGCGGCAGCCCGCCCGGCGGAGGGATCAAGCCCGACCGCCCGGAGCCGGCTGGGCTGCCCACAACCCGCACCGCGCCAGGCCGGCTCAGAGCCGGTAGACCACCACCTGGCCGATCTCCTCACGGGTGATGTCGAGCCCGTCCACCGGGGCGTCGACGGTCATCTCCCACGGCGTGCCGGCCACCTGGTCGCGCATCAACAGCACGTTGCGGACCCCGAGGGTGCGCAGGTAGTCGACGCTGGTCTGGTCCGGGAAGGCGGCCGAGACCCGGCGTACCTCGTCGAGCTGGCGCGGGGTGAAGCCGCTGCCGCCGTTGACCACGTCCTGGAACCGGCTGGTCGACCAGAGCATCACCGGCTGGTCGAAGCTCTGGTTGCTCGGCAGCACCAGCAGCGGCCCGTCCACCGTCCGCATCGCGGCGGGCTGCTGCGGCACCACCGGGTGCGGGGTGGTGTTCAGTCCTTCGACCAGCACCAGCAGCAGCGGCACCAGGGTGGCCAGCCGCAGCCCCGGGCTCGGCCAGGACGGGATCCGCTCGGCGGAGATCTCGCGTACCCGGGCGGCGAACGCGCTCACCGCCCCCGCGGCGAGCAGCCCGAGCAGCAGCGTCGTCCAGAGCATCAGCCGGCCGGGCGTCCGCAGGCCGTTCCAGCCGGGCAGGTGCTCGAAGAGCGGCACGTAGGTGAAGGTGCCGTCGAAGAACCGGGTGCCCATGGCGAGCACCATGGTGACCACCACCCCGGCGAGCAGCAGCAGCCGGTGACGCAGCTTCCAGACCGAGAAGAAGAGCCCGCCGACGGCGAGCGCGTAGAGCACGTAGCCGGGGAGCAGGGTCATCTCCGGGTGCCAGGGGAGCGTGGCGCGGGCGCCCTCGTGCAGGCTGCCCCAGACCCGGGACTCGGCGGGCGCGGTGAGGAAGCCGCTGGCCGGCGGCGAGAAGATGCCGATGTCGCCGACGGTGCGTTCCGCCTGCGGGTGCAGCTCCGCCACCTTGAAGTAGGGGATCGCCATCAGCAGGCCGACCCCGGCGAAGAGCATCCCGCCGACCAGGTCCGCGACCAGCAGCCGGCGCCCGAACGGCCGCTTCACCGGCCGGACCACCCAGCGGCGCAGGAACCAGGTCACGGCCGAGACCAGGACGGCGCCGCCGAGGAAGTACGCGAACGGCAGCCCGATGCCGAAACCGAGGCTGAGTTGCCAGGCCGCCACCAACCAGCCGGTGTAGACCCAGCCGTCGTGGCGGCACTCGGGGCGGTAGCCGTGGCGGAGCGAATAGCCGTGCCCGCGGGCGAGCATGGCCAGCGCCAGCGGGATGCCGCCGTTGGAGACCACGTGCAGGTGGCCGGCCTGGGCCAGTAGCCACGGCGCGTAGGTGTAGCTCACCCCGGCCACCGCCGCGCCGATCCGCCCCGCGCCGAGCTGCCGGGCCAGGGCGTACGCCCCGAGCGTGGCGAGCGCGTGCGCCAGCACGAACATGATGTTGTAGCGCAGCACGGCGGCCTCGGGGCCGGTGCCGATCATCCCGGCCGGCGCGTAGCCGAGCAGGGTGTCGGAGAAGGCGAAGCTCCACGACTCGGGGAAGAAGGTGTTGGCGTGCCAGAGCTGCGCCGGGTTGGTCAGCAGGATGTGCCCCGACCACGCCAGCTGCCAGGCCTGCAGGCTCGGGTCCCAGTAGTCCTGCGGCAGCGTGTGGCGCGGGTAGCGCAGGGTGGGCCAGGTCAGCAGGACCGCCAGCACCAGTGACCCGACGGTGGCCAGCGTCCACTCGTGGATGAGGCTCCGGCCGACGGCCCGCCCGATCCGCCGGATCCGGGTCGGCACCGGCTCCGGGGCCGGTGCGAAGGCGGCCCAGGGGTCCGCCTCGGCGTCCTTCTCGCCGCCCGCCCTGCCGGCCTCCCCCTTGCGGTCCGTCGCCTTGTCCGGCTCGGCCTTGCCGTCCGTTGCCGCGCCGGGTCCGTTGTTGCTGTCCGTGGTCTTGTCGGGCTTGCTCTTGCCGTCCGTCGTCTCGGCGGGCTCGTTCTTGCTGTCCGTGGTCTTGCCGGGCTCGCTCATGCCGGTCGTGGCCCGGGCGGGCTCGCTCACGCCGGTCGTGGTCGGGCCGGCGGCGCCGCTGTCCGGCCCGGCCTCGTCGGCCGCGGACTTCTCCGCCGCCTTCCGGCCGGGCTCGTCCTCGTCGGTCGGGTTCCCGGCCGGCGCACCGCCGGCCCGGGCCGACCCCGCCGGTTCCCGGCCGGAGCCGACCTTGGGGTCGACGCCGGCCGGGCCCTGGCCCGACCCGGGCCGTTCCGCCGCGTCCGTCCCGCCGCCGGGCCCGCCCGGCCCGGGCTGGCCGGATCCGGTCGGCGCGGTCCGGTCCGTCGCCGGGCCGGCGGGCCCGCCGGCGGAGCGGTCGGTGTCGGTCGCGTCCGGGCGGGTGGGCTGCCGTCCGCCGGCGGACTGGTCCGTCGTCATGCCGCCGGGCTCTCCGTTCCGAGTTGCTCCCGCAGGAAGGCGATGTCGGCGGCCTGGCCGGCGACGCCACCGGGGGTCTCCACGATCACCGGTGCGCCGGCCGCGCGGATCACCGCCACCACCAGCTCCGGGTCGATCGTGCCGCCGTCGAGGTTGTCGTGCCGGTCCTGGCCGGAGCCGAACGCGCCCTTGGAGTTGTTGGCGTGCACCAGGTCGATCCGGCCGGTGATCGCCTTGACCCGGTCGACCAGCCCGAGCAGCTCCTCGCCGCCGGCGTGGGCGTGGCAGGTGTCCAGGCAGAACCCCACGCCGTAGTCGCCGACGGCGTCCCAGAGCCGGGCGAGCGCGTCCAGCCGGCGGGCGCAGGCGTTGTCGCCGCCGGCCGTGTTCTCGATCAGGACCGGCACGCCGAAGCCCCCCGACTCGGCCGCGTACGCGAAGGTCTTGCGCCAGTTGTCGAACCCGACCGCGATGTCGTCGCCGGCGTTGACGTGCCCGCCGTGCACGATGAGCCCCTTCGCACCGATCGCCGTGGCTGCCTGCGCGTGCCCGAGCAGGAGCTTGCGGCTGGGGATCCGGATCCGGTTGTTCAGGGTGGCGACGTTGATGACGTAGGGCGCGTGCACGTAGAGGTCGACGTCGGCGGCGCGCAGCCGCTCCGCGTCCTCCCGGGGCTTGGGGGCCTTCCACCCCTGCGGGTCGGCGAGGAAGAACTGCACCGCCTCGGCCGCTCGGGCGGTCGCCTCCGCCAGCGGGTCGGCCGGATCGACGTGGGCTCCGATACGCATGCAGGGGAGCCTACGTCGCGTCCCTGACAGCCGGGGTGACGCCCGCCGTCGATTCGGGCCGTCCGCGTTACCGGACGGGTCGGCGCTCGTTGAGGCGAGTGGGATCGACGGTCGGCTCTCCGGCAGGTCGCGGCACACCCGCACCGCCCGCCACCGCGGGCCGTCGCCAGAGCGGGGGCACCCCCGTTGCGCGGCCCGGCGCGACGGGGGCCCGCCCCACCGGCCGCCGGCACCGCCGGAGGCCCTCCCAAAAGAATTGTCGGAGATTCAGCCATTTACCCCGACTAGCGCCAACTTCCGACGTATCGTCGGGTAACAACACGATAAAGCTCCGCGGGGCGTCTCCGGTCCAACCTCATCGGTGTGGTCGTTCCTCCCCAGGTCCCACCCAAGGAATGCGGACGGGACGCCCCGCGGCCTCGGTGACGGGGGCCCGCCACGACAGTGATGTCGCAGCGGGTCCCCGTCACCGCGTCCGGGCCGGCCGTCGCGACCTGCCCGGGCATGATCGTCCGGACCGGGTATCCTGGTCCGGTTGTCCGCGTCCGGGTGGGTTCCCCCAACCTCGGAGCGGGCCACGACGCACGACCTCCTGCCACGGAAGGACCGTGGCCGCTTAGCCCACAGGAGGTGAGCACGTCTTGCGTCATTACGAGATCATGGTGATCCTCGACCCCAGCCTCGAGGAGCGCACCGTCGCCCCGTCGCTCGACACGTACCTGAACGTGATCCGGACCGCGGGTGGCTCGGTGGAGAAGACCGACGTGTGGGGCCGCCGGCGCCTCGCGTACGAGATCAACAAGAAGGCCGAGGGCATCTACGCCGTCATCGACCTGCAGGCGACGCCTGCGGCGGTGGCCGAGCTGGACCGTCAGCTGCGACTCAACGAGTCGGTGCTGCGCACCAAGGTCATCCGGCCGGAGATGCGCTGAGCATTCCCCGGTAACGCCCGGATCAGCCTCATCGGCCTGTCGGAGGGTTCTGAGAACCTGTACGGCAGAACAGATGAGTGCGCGAGGAGATGGTCATGGCAGGAGACACCACCATCACGGTCATCGGCAACCTGACCGATGACCCCGAGTTGCGGTTCACCCCCTCCGGTGCCGCGGTCGCCAAGTTCCGGGTCGCCTCGACGCCCCGGTTCATGGACAAGGCGTCCGGCGAGTGGAAGGACGGCGAGCCGTTGTTCCTCTCGTGCACGGTCTGGCGGCAGGCCGCCGAGCACGTCGCGGAGTCGCTTCAGCGCGGCGCCCGCGTGATCGTGTCCGGCCGGCTGCGTCAGCGGTCCTACGAGACCCGCGAGGGTGAGAAGCGCACCGTCATCGAGCTCGAGGTCGACGAGATCGGCCCGTCGCTGCGCTACGCCACGGCGAAGGTGCAGAAGATGTCCCGCTCCGGCGGCGGTGGCGGCGGCTTCGGTGGCGGTGGTGGCCAGGGCGGCGGAGGCAACTTCGACGACCCCTGGGCCTCGGCTGCCCCCGCGCCCTCCCGTTCCGGTTCGGGCGGCGGAAACTTCGACGAGGAGCCCCCGTTCTAATGGCGCCGAGCGCCCGCGATCGCAAACCAGGAGCAAGAGCAATGGCCAAGGCTGCGGCACTGCGCAAGCCGAAGAAGAAGGTGAACCCGCTCGACAAGGACGGGATCACCTACATCGATTACAAGGACACCGCGCTGCTGCGCAAGTTCATCTCCGACCGCGGCAAGATCCGCGCTCGGCGGGTGACCGGCGTCACCTCGCAGCAGCAGCGGCAGATCGCCCGTGCGGTCAAGAACGCCCGTGAGATGGCGCTCCTGCCGTACACCGCGACGGCGCGCTGAGAGGGGGCACCGACATGAAGATCATCCTTACTCAGGAGGTGTCCGGCCTCGGTGCCCCGGGCGACATCGTGGAGGTCAAGGACGGCTACGGCCGTAACTACCTGCTGCCGCAGGGCTTCGCGATCGCCTGGACCAAGGGTGCGGAGAAGCAGGTGACGCTCATCAAGCGCGCCCGCTCCGCCCGGGAGATCCGCGACCTCGGTCACGCCAACGAGGTCAAGGGCCAGCTCGAGGGCCTCAAGGTCAACCTGAAGGCCCGTGCCGGCGACGGTGGCCGCCTCTTCGGCTCGGTCACCCCGGCCGAGATCGTCGACGCCGTCAAGGCGGCCGGCGGTCCGGTCCTCGACCGGCGTCGGCTGGAGTTGCCCGGTCACATCAAGTCGACCGGCTCCTACCCGGTGCGGATCAAGCTGCACCCCGAGGTGACCGCCAAGTTCGACCTCAACGTCGTCCAGGGCTGACACCCACCAGCAACACGGCAGGGCCCGCACCGGTGGTAACCGGTGCGGGCCCTGCCGCGTCGTCGGGAAACGTCAGCCGATCGGCTGGCCGGTTATCGCGCTGATCATCACCGTGGAGAGGCCGCCGCCGACCACCGCCGCGGCGAGCGCCACCGTGGTCGACCGCCAGGTGGTCCCCACCCGGCGCAGCAGCAGCGCGACCACCAGGCTGCTGGCCAACGCCAGCCCGAAGCGCGGCATGCCCTCCAGCATCGAACCGAGCGCGCGCGAACGCGGCGAGTCGCAGCCGCCACCGCTGATGTCGGTGACACAACCGGCCGGTGCCTGACCGTCGAGGGTCAGCAACCAGACGAACACCATCGCCGCCGGCAGCAGGTAGCAGGCCGCGGTGTAGAGCAGCGACCGCAGCGATCCGCCCTGATCCGGGTCGAGCAGGTCGTCCTCGATCCGCCGGGCCCAGGTCCCCCCGCCGACCGGGTCGACCCGCCGCCGCACGGCCGCTCCGCCCGGAGTGGCGACCGGATCGACGCGCCGGCGCGGCGCGGAGCGCGGGCGCGGCGCGGTGTACGCGACCACCGGTGAGCGCGGCGCCGACACCGGCGGATCAACCCAGCGGGGGTCGTCGCCGGCGAGCCGGGTGCCGGACCAGAAACCCTCCTCCGGCCCCTCCTGCCCCGGCCACGGCCACGCCCCCGCGGCGCCGCCCGACCGCGGTGGCTCCGTCCGGTCCCAACCGCCGTCGGCGTACCGGTCCCACTGGCCGGTGCTGTCGGGCTGGTGCCACTGGCCGGTGCTGTCCGGCTCCTCCCACCGGGCGCCGCCGGAGGTGCGGTCCGAACGGTCCGGGCCGGGGGCCGGCTGCCAGGCGTGCATCCCCGAGGCGTCCCACGGATCCACCGCCGGGCGGTAGGCCGCCTCGTCCGGTGCCGCGTCCCGCTCCCACGGGTCGACGGCCGGCCGGGCCCAGGACTCCGCCGACGCCGCCCGGCCGCGTCGGGTCGGCCGCTCCACCTCGGGCTCGGCAGCCCCGGTCTCCTCCGCACCGCCGGACCAAATCACCTGTGGACGGCGGGACGGCGTGCGGCGGGGACGGCTCTGCGGCGCGGCTCCGGAGATCGGCTCGTCCTCGGCACGCCGGCTCCCCACGTAGCCCTGCTCCTGCGGGCGGTCGAAGGTCCACTCGCGGGTGTGGTCCGACTCGGGTGCGGCGGCGATCGCCGGCACCTCGCGCCAGCTGGTCTCGGCGACGCGGCGCCAGCCGCTCGTGCTCTCCGTCGCCCGCCGGTCGTCCGAGGACCCGGTGGACCGCCAGTCGCTCGCGGCGTCGCCCGCCTGCCAGTCGGCCGCGGATCCGGTCGCCCGCCAGTCACCCGTGGCGTCGGCCGTCCGCCAGCCGCTGGAGGAGGGTGGGTCGAGGTCGTCGTCGTCCGGGGCGGCGTGCCGGCCACCGCCGTCGGGGCTGCCCACGCCGGACTCCAGCGCCCAGCGCGGAAGGTACGTCTCGACCGGCTCCTGCTGGCCGCGTTCGATGGCCCGGCGGCGGCTCGGCGTCCGGTAGCCGTCGACGCCGGACGAGTAGGGATCGGCCGGGAGCGGGTCGGCGGGGTCGTCCCAGCGGGCGACCGACCGTCGCTCGCGCGGACCGTCCTCTCCGCGTCCCCAGTCCCGGTAACTCACGGCCGGAGCGTGACCCTTCTCAACCGATAGCGCAATCCGCTGTCCAGGTGTAGCCGTTCGCTGGAGATAGTACGGGACGATCGACCCCACGGTTCGACCGAAAACTTCTCCTCCACAGGGTGGGGATCGTGTTTCCGCAGCTCAGAGCGGTGTGGCCGAGAATTCCCCAACCATTGTCCACAGCCTGTGCACACCCTGCGCACATGCTCGTCCACCGGCGTCCACAGGTTGTCCCGAGGCTCGTCCACCGGCGCGGTTGAGTGCCTGACCTCCGCTTCCGTATGGTTACCCCCCGACCGACCGCCCGATGACCCCCGATCGACCCGGCCGGTCGGAGATTGTCGTACCCCGGCGGTAGAGCTGGATGAGGATCCGACGCAGTGGAGGGGGGCCCGGTGTCGGTCACCGATGACATGCGGTCGGAGTCGCGCTCCGGAGGGCCGCCGCCGGCCCCGGGGCAGCCCGACGGGCAGTACGACCGCACGCCGCCGCAGGACGTCGCCGCCGAGCAGTGCGTGCTGGGCGGCATGCTGCTCTCCAAGGACGCGATCGCCGACGTCGTCGAGATCCTCAAGAGCAACGACTTCTACCGGCCGATCCACGCCACCATCTTCGACACCATCCTGGAGATCTACGGCCGGGGCGAGCCGGCCGACTCGATCACCGTGGCGGCGGCGCTGGCCGACTCGGGCGACCTGGTCCGGGTGGGCGGCGCTCCCTACCTGCACACCCTGATCGCGAGCGTGCCGACGGCGGCGAACGCCGCGTACTACGCACGGATCGTCAGCGAGCGGGCGGTGCTGCGGCGGCTGGTCGAGGCCGGCACCAAAATCGTGCAGCTCGGCTACGGCACCGCCAACGGTGGCAGCCGGGATGTCGACGACATCGTCGACCTCGCCCAGCAGGCCGTCTACGACGTCACCGAGCGCCGGGTCAGCGAGGACTTCGCCGTCCTCGCCGACATGCTCCAGCCGACCCTCGACGAGATCGAGGCGGTGGGCGCCCAGGGCGGGGTGATGACCGGCGTGCCGACCGGATTCACCGACCTGGACCGGCTGCTCAACGGCTTGCACCCGGGGCAACTGATCATCGTGGCCGGAAGGCCTGGCCTGGGCAAGTCGACCGCGAGTATGGACTTCGCTCGAAATGCCGCTATCCGCGCCAACCAGGCTGCCGCCATCTTCTCCCTGGAAATGAGCAAGGTCGAGATCGTCATGCGACTGCTCTCGGCAGAGGCCCGGGTGCCGCTGCACGTGCTGCGCAGCGGGCAGCTCTCCGACGACGACTGGACTAAGCTGGCCCGGTGCATGGGTGAGATCAGCGAGGCGCCGCTCTTCGTCGACGACACGCCGAGCATGAACCTGATGGAGATCCGGGCCAAGGCGCGGCGGCTCAAGCAGCGGCACGACCTGAAGATGATCGTGGTCGACTACCTCCAGCTGATGACCTCGCCGAAGCGGACGGAGAGCCGGCAGCAGGAGGTCGCGGACCTCTCCCGTGGCCTGAAGCTGCTGGCCAAGGAGGTCGAGTGCCCGGTCATCGCGGTGAGTCAGCTGAACCGTGGCCCGGAACAGCGCACCGACAAGCGCCCTCAGCTGTCCGACCTGCGCGAGTCGGGATGCCTGACCGCTGAGACGCGGCTGATTCGGGCTGACGACAACTCAGAGGTCACCCTCGGTGAGCTGCTCACGTCCGGAGCGAGGGACATCCCCGTGTGGGCACTCGACGAGAGCCTTCGATACACGCCGCGCACCATGACCCATGCCTTCCCCAGCGGCATTCGGGAGGTCTTCCGGATGACGCTGGCGTCCGGCAAGCAGATCGACGCGACGGCCAATCACCCGTTCCTCACCTTCGGCGGCTGGATGCCGCTCGCCGAACTAGCCCCCGGGACTCGGCTCGCCACGCCGCGGCACGTGCCACCACCTCTCGCCGTCCGATCCTGGGCGGAGGCGGAGGTCGTGCTGCTGGCGCACCTGCTCGGCGACGGCTCTTTCGTGCGTCGGCAGCCGATCCGGTACGCCAGCCGGGACGAGGCGAACCTTGACGCGGTCTCGGAGGCGGCGAAGCACTTCGGCGTCTCCGCCGTACGTGACGACTACGAAGCCGCCAGAGTCACGACGCTTCGCCTGCCCGCTCCTTACCGCTTGGCCCGTGGTCGGCGCAACCCGATCGCTGAGTGGTTGGACGGCCTGGGCCTGTTCGGTCTCAGGCCGCATGAGAAGTTCATTCCGCAGGGGGTCTTCAGCCTGCCGAAGGCGCAGGTAACCAGCTTTCTGCGGCACCTGTGGGCAACGGATGGCTCGGTGACCGTCAACAAGTCGGGCCGCGGTGGGCGGGTGTACTTCTCCTCGACGAGCCGCAGGATGCTCGAGGACATCTCCCGCCTTCTACTCAGGTATGGCATCACCGCACGCCTGAAGGCCGTACCTGTAGCGCGTCATCGGCCGCAGTACACGCTCGACATCTCGGGGCGGGACGACCAGTTGCGTTTCCTGCGTGAGGTCGGTGTGCACGGCGAGAGGTCACGCAACTGCGTCGACCTGCTCGCTTCGCTGGAGGTGATGGAGAGTAACGCCAACGTCGATACGGTGCCCCGCGAGGTGTGGACCAGAGTTCGGCAGATCCTCGCCGAGCAGAGCATGAGTCATCGCGACTTCGCTGCTGCGATCGGTACCCAATTCTGCGGCAGCACGCTGTGGAAGCACGCACCTAGTCGGTCCAGGCTCGCCAAGATCGCATCTGTCCTCGATGCCGCCGACCTTGACCTGCATGCCACGAATGACATCTTCTGGGACGAGATCGTCTCGATTGAGTCGCTCGGTTTGCGAGAGGTCTTCGACGCGACCGTAATGGGGACGCACAACTTCATCGCGAACGGCATCGCAACCCACAACTCGATCGAGCAGGATGCTGACGTGGTGATCCTGCTGCATCGGGACGACTACTACGACAAGGAGTCGCCGCGGGCCGGTGAGGCGGACTTCATCGTCGCGAAACACCGGAACGGGCCGACGGATACGGTCACCGTCGCGGCGCAGCTGCACCTCTCCCGGTTTGTCGACATGGCAATCGTCTGAGGGGTCTCCACCACGCTCGACGCGAGCAGCGCGACGACTTCGCAGCCCGGGCCGGTGTCCCTGGCTGAGCATTCGCGGCCGCGCGCCGGTCCCCGAGCGGAACCCCGGGTGCCGCTACCTGCTGCGCCGCACAGCCCGCACGCCGAACACGACCGCCCCGACGACGAGCGCGACGCCGATGAGCTGGAGGCCCGGCGAGTCGTCGGCCTCCCCGTACACGACGCCGGCGACGCCGAGCGCGACGGCGAGGATGGCGGCGACGGCGATGACGTACTTCATGGGATCTCCCTTCGGCGGCCGAACCCCGCCGTCGATCGTGCCGGTGGGCGGGTCGACCTGGTCGACGTGGTCGGTGCGGGGCGGGTCGTCGTGGTGGTTCATTCGTCGACCCACTCGAGCAGGTCGCCGGGTTGGCAGTCGAGCACCCGGCACATGGCTTCCAGGGTGC